>JAEUHU010000022.1 GCA_016793305.1 Planctomycetota bacterium | reverse complement strand
GAGCTCGCGCAGGTAGCCGAGCCGTTCCTCCAGCGTGCGCAGCTGCGTGTCGTCGAGCCCGCCGGTGGCTTCCTTGCGGTAGCGGGCGATGAACGGAACGGTCGAACCCTCGTCGAGCAGCTTGACCGCGGCGGCGACCTGTTCGACGCGGCACGACAACTCGGAGGCGATGCGAGACTCGATGATGGCAGTCACGGGTGGCCTTTCGGCGCCGTCTGACCACGGCGTCGTGGCGGAACGGTAGGAGGCTCGGCCTTCGGTGCAAGGGCGTTGCCGAGCTGCCGCGTTCCGGCCCCGCGCTTGCACGGGCTCGCGTCGTTCGCCAGAGTGCCACGCCCGAAGTGGGGCCCGTCCGGCCCTGCTCGCGTCCCGATGCCGTCCCAGCCCACCTCGTCGTGCTGCCAGCGTGAATTGCGCCCGGTGCTCGCCAACGCGCGGCTGCGCGTCGGCGCGTGCAGCGTCTGCGGGATCCTGTGGGGCGAGCACGAGAAGCGCCCCGACGGCCGGCCGTGGGACGAGTCCTACGTGCCGGCCGAGTTCGCGAAGGTGCTGCGCCAGCGGCGGGAGGTCCAGGCGCGCACCATCGCCGCCGAACTGCAGCGGCAGGCGGTGCCGACCCCGATCCTCGACTACGGCACCGGCCAGGGGGTGCTGCTCGCCGAGCTGCGCCGCCGCGGTGTCGACGCCTACGGCTGCGACCTCGACCTGAACGCGCGCGACAGCGTGGCGCCGCGCGACCGGCTGCTGCAGGTGCACGAGCCGTGGGGCATGCCGCGCGAGCAGGCGCGAGACGGCGCGTTCCGCACGCTGGTGATGCTCGACGTGCTCGAACACCACCACGATCCGGTGGCGTTCCTGCGGGCGCTGCCGTTCGAGCACGTGCTGCTGAAGCTGCCGAACGCGACCGGCCCGGCGGCGCGGCTGGCTCGCCTGCTGGCGCGGCGTGGCCGCACCGGACTGCTCGAACAGTTGTTCCTGGTCGGCGAGAACTTCCCGCACCGCTGGCTCGCGACGCGGCCTGGTGCGCGCGCGGTCGCCACCGCCGCCGGCTACGACGTGGTGCGCCAGGCGTGCCTCACGGAGGTCGGCACGGAGTTGCCGGCGCGCATGCGTGGTGCGAGCGGCAAGCCGTTCGCGAAGCTGGTGCTGTGGGGGGCCGGGCTCGGGCTCGGGCTCGTCGGCCCGTGGTGGTCCGACGCCTCGGTGGTGCTGCTCCGGCGGCGTCGTGTGCCGACCGGCTAGTCGGGCTCCTGGGCCTTCTGCTGCAGCCGATTGCGGCGCCACAGGCCGGCGAGCACGCCGGCCAGCGCCCCGGCCAGGCCGCCGATCAGCATGCCCGGCAGCGACGAACCTTCGCGCGCGCCGTCGAACGTGCGCAGCAGCGTGGCGACCGCGGCTTCGCCGCCGGCGTCGTCGGGCTGCAGCATCGCCTCGAAGTACTGCGTGAACGAGCCCGCCGGCACGACGTGGTAGTGCAGCTGGTGCGCGGCGCTGCCTTGGGTCAGCGTGAAGCGCAGCCGCAGGCTGCCCACCGGGAACAGTTCGGGATGGTCCGCGCCGTCGAACCGCACTTCGTTGCCGTCGGTGCGGAGGGTCGCGAGCAGCGTGTCGCGCATGCCGTCGCGTTTGGCCGGGCTCTGCAGGTCCGCGCTCGTGGCCGCACCGCGTGCGCAATACGCGTTCACGAGCCGCAGGCTGCCCGGCGTGTCGCCGCTGGCGTGCAGCAGCACGTGCTGGCCCTTGCGCTCGGGTTGCTGCAGCGCTGCAAGGGTGGTGAGGAACAGCGCCTTGGCCGGTTCGTCGCTCGGGTCGCTCGGGCGACTCGGTGCGGCGAGGGCTTCGGCATCGAGCGTGGTCCAGCCGGGGCCGGGCGTCAGATGGCCGGTGCCGCCCGGCAGTGCGATTTGCTGCGCTGCGGCCGTTCCGGCGAGCAGCGGGAGGAGGAAGCAGAAGTGCCTTGGCCGCATCGCGGCAGCGTGCAGCCCGGCGGCCCGTTCGTCCAACGTTCTCGGCGCCTGGCGCGCCGCGCGGCCGGCCAGGCCGTCGGTTCAGCCGCGCAAGGGATGCAGCAGCGGCAGCACCAGCGACGTCACCAGCCAGGTCAGCAGCGCGAACGGCAGCCCGAGCACCGTGTAGTCGCGGAAGCGGTACTTGCCGGGGCCCATCACCAGGATCGTCGACTCGTGCGCGATCGGCGTGACGAACGCCGCCGACACGCAGATCGCGACGCCGAGCAGGAACGGTTCGACCCGGCAGCCGGCCGACTCGGCGACCGCGGCGGCGAGCGGTGCCAGCACCACGGCGACCGCCGCGTTCTCGATGATCTGCGTCATGCCGACCGCGAACAGCAGCACGACCGCGAAGAGGATCCGCGGCGAACTGCCGGCGAATGCGCTCGCCACGGCACCCGCGAGTGCGTCGGCAGCGCCGGTGTGCTGCAGGGCCTCGCCGAACGGGATCATCGCGCCGACGATGACCAGCGCCTGCAGGTCGATCGCCTCGTAGGCGGTGTGCAACCCGACCGTGCCGAGCAGGATCGCGGCCATCGCAGCCAGCGGGATCGCCACGGCCGGCGGCAGCAGTCCGGTGGCGCCCGCCAGCACCATCGCCGTCATCAGCCCGAGCACGATCCACGCGTCGGACGTGCGGGTCGCCGGCAGCGCGCGCGTCTCCAGCAGCATCAGGTTCGGGTTGAAGCGCAGCCGCTGCAGTTCCGGCACGTGGCCGACCAGCAGCAGCGAGTCGCCGCTGCGCAGCGGCTCGGCGAGCGGGCGGTCGCGCAACGAACGGCCGGCGCGGCTGATCGCCAGCGGGCTCACCCCGTAGCGGCGGTGGAACTCGAGCCCGCGCAGGCTCTGGCCCAGGAACTCGCTGTCCGGTGGCAGGATCGCCTCGACCATGCGCAGGTCGGCGGAGCGCAGCGTCTTGTCCTCGACCTTCAGCTCCTCCTTCACGGTGAGCCCTTGCTGCATCACCGTGGTGATCGCCTGGATGCGTCCCTGCAGCACCAGCACGTCGTGCGGCTGCACGCGCAGGTGCCCGGCCGGCGACAGGAACTCCTTGCCGCGGATCACCTGCAGCACGGTGACCTCGCGGCCCGGCAGGTCGATCTCCGCCAGCGTCTTGCCGACATAGCTCGAGCCCGGCTCGGCCATCGTCTCGGTCAGGAACTCGGCGACCTCGTAGCGGCTCTCGAGCGTCGCCGGTCCGCTGGCGCGCGGCAGCGAGCGGCGACCGAACAGGGCGAACCAGGCCGCACATGCCACGAACACCGCGAGCGCGATCGGTGTGAACGTGAACATGCCGAAGCCCTGCCCGGTGCGGGCCTGCAGGAAGTCCGACAGGATCACGTTGCTGCGCGTGCCGATCAGCGTCCACTGGCCGCCGAGCAGCGAGCCGAACGCCAGCAGCATCAGGACACGCGACGGCGCGTAGCCCCGTTCGCGGCAGATCGCCATCACCGGCGGCATCCAGACCAGCACGGTGGTGGTGTCGTTGACGAAGGCGCTGAACAGGGTCACCAGCACCAGTACGGTCAGCTGGAATCGCAGCTCGGTGCCGGCGTTGGCGGTCAGGATCCGTCCGCCGAGCAGTTGCGCAGCACCGGTGCGGACCATCGCCGCCGACAGCACGAACATCGCCGCGACCATCACCACGGCGGGACTGCCGAAGCCGTGGAACGCCTCGGCCGGGGTCGAGACGGCCCGCAGGCCGGTGTCCGTCGGATACCAGGGGATCAGCAGCGACAGCATCACCAGCAGGGCGGTGACGTCGGCCCGGATCCTCTGCCGCCAGAACGACACCATGGCCAGGCCGAGCACCACGGCGAGGTAGACGGCTTGGGCGTTCATCGGGTTGGGCGGTGCGTGGCAGTGGGAAGGTGAGCCGGATGCCGCGTCGGGCAGAGGTGGATGGGCGCCCACGGGAGGTTCCGCAGTCTTGCTTACTGGGGACTCGCCTTCTTGCGCAATCGATCTGCGAGCTCCAACTGCCTGTTTCCTTCCTCCATCCTGTCCGCCGCCAAGAGCATCTTGCCCAGTCGCTCGTGTGCATCGGCATGGCGCGGCTCGATGCGGACCACCTCGCGGAGGCTCGCGATCGCTGCGTCGCGATCGCCAGTGCGCGCCTGGAATCCGGCGGTCCAGTAGTGCAGGTCGGCGCGCTCCGGGGCGATCGCCGTCGCAGCGAGGAACTGCCGGAGAGCAGCATCTGGGCTGCCCTGAAGAGCCATGGCCCATGCCAGATCCACCTTCGCCTGCGCTGTCTGGACCAGCGACCACGCGTCGGCTCGGGCTAGCCAAGTCACCGCTTGGCGAGGTAGGTCGCCCCTCTGTCCATGTGGCAAGTCACTCGCCTCCGCGAACGCCGACTGGCCCTTCCAAGACGCGAATCGCACTGCCGCACTGTGGGCCAACAACGCGCACAGCAGCAAGGCCAAAGCCACGACCCACCTCCCTGCACTGCTCAGGGAGTTCGCCGCCTTCAGTGTGCAGCGGCCAACTTGCACGTCGCGTTGGCGGAGAAGCCGGTGGCTCAGCACGAGGGTGAAGGCGGTGATCGCCCCGACCGCGACCGACAGCAGGAATGGAACTAGGTCGTAGAGACCGCGTACCAGGCTCGCGGCGCAGAGGAACGCGATCGCCATCACCAGCTCCTCGCGCCAGGAGAAGTCGGTCGACAGGCGGCGCGGCAGCTCGGTGGGGCGGCGGGTCGTGAAAAGGGCTGGTGCGCCGAACCCGTAGTGCAGTGCGTCGTGTGGGCAGCTCCCGACGCAGTCCAGGTCCTTGATGCAACGTTGGTCGATGACCGTGCCGTACAGCCGGAGTTGTTCGTGGACCTGGATCCCGGATGTGCAGACTTTCGTGCAGGTCCCGCATTGGCGGCAGGCATCAGTGGATCGGATGCGGCCGACGGCGAGCTTGTCGAGCAGACCGAATGCTGCTCCGTAGGGACATGCGAAGGTGCAGAAGCCCCGCGATCCGAGTGCCCAGACGATCATGCCACCGCACACCAGCAGTGTCAGGGCGGCCACCCACGGGCCCGGCAGGTTGCGCCAGAAGTCGGTCGTCGTGAACGAGGCGATCGTCTCTTCGTCGCCAGCGATCCGGAAGCCGGGGTGAGTTCCGCCCGCAGACCATCGCTCGACGTGGGGCCAGACGAACATGTAGAACATGACCACGAGCGGGGACCATGCGATCCACCTGGCGCGGATCGGTTTGCGGCGCACGCCCAAGCGCTGCAGCAGCCAAGCCGCGAGATCCTGGAGAGCCAGTAGGTGGCACGCCCAGCCGCAGAAGAAGCGGCCGAACACCGCGGTCGCCAAGAGTGCGGTCGCCATGAACAGGAAGCCGGCAGTGACGATCCCGAGCTCCGCGGTGTACATCACCTCGTGCAGCTCCAATGGCGCCAGGGTCTTTCCGGCCATCAGCCAGTGCACGACGTGCGCGGCGATCAGGACATGCACCAGGAGCAACGACAGCGTACGCCACATGCCGTAGCGATGTCTGCGGGCCAGTGGTGCCTCGGGGTCTCCTGCCGGTGGGCGACTGGATGCCACTGCCTTGGGGTCGCGCGCCATGGAGGAATCGTGGCATGCGAGATGAGGCTGTCCATCGTGCGAAGTGCCCTTCGAGAATACGCCGAGGTGCGGTTGGTCCAGGGCGGCTGCCGTTCGATCCAGCGTGCTAGGTTTCGCTAGCCAAGAGGATAATCATGATCTCGCCTCCCGATCTCCGTGGAATCGCCAGCACCTTGCAGCCCATCGAGTTCCCCAGCCGGTTCGCCGTGGAACTCTGCGCCGACTGCAACCTGCACTGCTCGATGTGTCATCACCCCACCATGAAGCGTCCGAAGGGGGTGATGCCGTTCCCGCTATGGCAGAGGTGCGCCGACGAGATCGCCGCCGTTACTCCAGGAACGCAAACGTGGTTCTCGTTCTGCGGCGAGCCTCTGCTGCAACCGGAGCTGTTGCTGCAGTGCCTCGCGTATGGTCGCAAGGTCGGCTTGCAGGCGATGTGCTTGAACACCAACGGTATGCTCCTGAACGCGGATATCGCCCAACGGCTGCTCGACGCTGGCTTGCTGCAGTTCGTGATCGGCCTCGACGCCTATTCCGAGGCGAGCTATTCGAAGATCCGTTGCGGTGGCGACCGCGACGTGGTGTATCGGAACGTCGAGAAGCTGCTTGAGCTCCGCGCCTCACGCGCGACCGGCCCGGAGGTTCTGGTCCAGTTCATCGCGATGGCCGAGAACGAGGGCGAGTACGACGCGTTCCGGGAACACTGGCTGCAGCGTGGTGCCACGGTGAAGGCCAGACACATGCTGAGCTGGGGTGGCAAGTTCGGCACTCCTCTGTGCGTGCCGAACGAAGAGCGCATCGCCTGTCCGTGGGCGGTCACGATGATGCACGTGTTCTGGGACGGTCGCGTGCCGCGCTGCCCCGGGGACACGGAAGGCGACGAGGGGGTCGGGAACGTGTGGCAGGAGTCCTTGGTTTCGCTGTGGGCCCGCCTGGGCCGCTACCGAGCCTTGCACTTGCAGCATCGTTTCCAGGAGCTGCCGGAGCGTTGCCAGAAGTGTCGCGACTGGATGGTGGGGCGAGCCGAGCGGCTTCGCCCAGGAGTAGCGGCGTCATGAGCGCCACCTGGTACTTGTGTGGCGCCGGAAACTCGGAAGGAGTCCGACTGGCGAAGCGGGTGGCCATACAGGCTGCCCAGGACGTTCGCTTGGTGATCCTCGACGATGATGTGTCGAAGCACGGTGCGTCCCTGCTCGGGGTTCCCATCCTGGGAGGAATCGAATCGCTTCGTGGTGCGGATCAGGATGCGAGGGCCGTCAACCTGGTGGCACGTCGTACGATGGTTCGAGCCTCGGTCCATCGCCGCATCGTAGCGAGCGGGGTGCAGTTCGTCAGTCTGGTGCACCCTGGCGTCGATCTGGCCGACTGCCAGGCAGGGGACGGCTTGGTGATCTACGAGCAGGCCGTGGTGTCGCCGGAGACCAGGATCGGCGACGGGGCTTGCGTGATGATGCGAGGTCTCGTCGGCCACGGGACGTCCGTGGGAGAGCACTCGGTCATCGCGCCTGGCGCGGTCCTGAATGCCCGGGTGCAAGTAGGGGCCCGGGTCTACGTGGGCTCGAACGCATCCGTCCTCCCGGACGTCGTCATCGGCGACGACGCCACGATCGGCGCCAACACGCTCGTCGCCCGTGACGTTCCCGCTGGGAGCACCGTCGTGGGGGTTCCTGGTCAGACTCTCTCGGCACCTACGACCGTCGAGGCGGCCGACGGTGTTCGCGAGGACGGTGATCGGGATCCTACGACCGTCTCGACGGAGGTGCGACTGCTGGAGTTGCTCGCGGGCGTTCTAGGGCGCGGAGGAGCATCCCCGTGCGACAACTTCTTCGATGTCGGAGGATCGTCGCTGAAGGCCTTGCAGTTCGTCGACGCGGTCAAGGACGCGATGGGGTTCGAGTTGCCACTCCCTCAGTTCTATGCCAACAGCACGATGCGTCGCCTCGCGGAGTATCTGACCGGTGCCTCGCGTTCCGACCCTGCACGAAATGCCGTGTCGCGTGCTCGCATGCGGCGGGAGAGGCTCTGGCGAGCCACTTGAGTCACTGGGTCGCGCCGGGGACCGGAGTCTCACGGGAGAGGTAATCCACGACGTCTGAAGCGGAGTAATCGTCTCTTCCGTTCAGGAGCTCGGCGATCTGGTGAACGTCATCCCCTGCCGTCAGCAGCGGGGACTCGTCGGACTCCGCCCGTGGCTGCGGGTGGCCGATGTTGGCGATCAGCCCATTGCAAAGGCACCTGCGGCCTAGGCAGTCTTCCGGACGACCGCCCTTTCGAACCCATGCGTCCTCTGGTTCTCCCGGGCAGCGGTAGCCGATCTGCCCGTCAGGGCGTTCGTAGCACTCCCTCAGGTAACCCAGGTCACAGCGGCGAATCCTGTTCTCCGGTTGTTCTGGTACCCCGGGCCCCCTCAGGATCTTGAAGGGATAGCCAGTCGGGGACGCCAGGGGGTCAGTGAATACGTCGAGACGACCTTCCCTGATCGCCGACAGGATCGCACGGCGGTGCGGCGTGGCGATTCCCGACTCCATGCAGAACGCGAAGAGGGAGCCGACTTGGATTCCGCGGGCGCCCATCGACTGGGCGCGGTGGAGTCCGTCTCGGCGTCCGTATCCTCCCGCGAGCCAGAACGGGCGGCCAAGTGCGCGCATCGCCCCATGATCGACTTCGTCCCTCTGTCCGTAGCAGGGCTCGCCACGGCTGTTGTGTTGTGGCGAACCACGAGGTGGAGCGTTGTGGCCACCGGCCGATGGACCCTCCACCACGAACCCGTGGACGACCTCATCCCCTTTGCGCGTCAGCATCGTGGCCAGTGAGTGGGAGGAAACGATGGCGAGGAAGCGTGGGACCTTGAGGGCGTTCTTCAGCGAGGGGAACAGGACGCTCGGGCGAAACGGGGCCGCCCAAGCCCGAGTTGCCCCGGCCACGTCGAGGGGCAGAGATGCGTCCTGATGCTGCGCCAGGCGGGTCATCTCGGTAGGCACGAACTTAGGGATCCCTGCTCCCATCAGGACCCAGGCTGCTCCGGCGAGCATGGCGCCGTACAACGTTGGCAGGGTGGGGATCCTGATCTTGGTCAACAGATTGATGCCGATCGGGGCCGCATGTCCTTCGCGAGCCAGCCAAACCTCGACGAACGCGGCCGCGACGACGAGCCGCAGGCGCCAGGGCTCTTCGTCGAGTCGGGGCATGGGCAGCAGGTCGTATGGCCTGCCCGAGGCTCTCCCAGAAGGACGCCACCACCTGCCGACGATGGCCTGGGCGGAATCCTGGCAGGGGAATGCCGCGAGGGCACGACGAACATGCCCGTCAGCGTCGCCATCCTGGAGGCGCCTGACCAACACCGTGTCGAGGCTCGTGCCAGACACCACGCCCAGGTGACCCGTTCTTGCCACGGCGTTCGCCAGCCGCCATCCGGACACGCCGACTCCCATGCCCCCCTGGATGAGGATCGGGTCGCTGTCGCGCTGAAGTGGCGCTTCGGCCTCCTGGTGCTTGGGTGAGGTCATGAGGCTGGTTGCGGAGTCAGGGCGGAGTTTCGCAGCCTTCGTCGCAGTCCGTGGCTGTTGGAAGTGAGGTCGCAGGGTGGCGATGCGTGCTGCGCGTGCGTGTTCTCGGCTCGGTGTGCGGGTCGCGCTCGAAGCAGGGCGCTTGGGCAGCGCGGGTGCCGCTCGTCTGGGGTGGCGAGGGCAGCGCTGTAGTGCGGGAGTACGATGGGCGACGGAGCGATGGGCGGGTCGGATCGGGACTATCCGACCCGTGACTCCGCCAACCGATCCCAGGCAACTTTGTTTCTACCACCCATTGCGTAGAAAGCGTGCCGCAGACTGCGTGCGTGGCTTCAGCCGTATTGCCAAGTGCAAAGCGCGATTTGTGTGACTACTCTCATAGTCACCAATGCCCCTTCGGAACCTGGCGGAAGTCGTCGCATGAACAGGCCCCTGTCTGCTCCATCGGTTGTGCTCTGCATTCTTGCGTTCACCGGCGAACTTGCGGCCCAGGTCACGGGAACGGTCTTCGAGTCTGGGACCGGCAATCCCATTCCAGGCGCCGTGGTGACCCTGCAGACCACCAAGATCCGGACCGAGACTGCTGCGGACGGGTCGTTCTCCCTGCCGGTCGCCGGTAGTGGATTGACGGTCGTGGCCGCACACAAGGGGTATTACAATCGGGGGGTCACCGTGAACGCTCCGGCAAGCGTGATCCTCCAGCTGGACCCAGTCCAGGTCGGCAACAACTCGGCCTATCTGTTCGTCGACCCCATGGCGTGCGGGGTGTGCCATCCCAACCAACTCGCGGAGTGGTCCGGATCACCGATGGCGGCTGCTGGGACGAACACCTGGGTCTACGACCTTTGGAACGGCAGTGGGACTTCTGGAGGGATGGGTGGATTCGTCTACACTCGGGATTCCATGTTCGGACAATCGCACCCGGACTCGGACTGCGCTGCGTGCCACCAGCCGGAGCCCTGGGTCGCCCAGCCGTATTCGCCTCTGGAGCCGTTCGGGTCCCTCTCTCCTGCGGCCATGCACGGCGTCTCCTGCGATATCTGCCACAAGATCGCGGATGTCGACGAGTCGAAAATGAACTTCCCGGGAATTTACCCTAGCGCGGTCGTGTTCAATCGCCCGGCGGCGCCGATCGGGAGTCATCAGGTCATGTACGGCTTTCTCGGAGACGTGACGTTCCACATTCCAGGGACGATGAGGGCTTCGTTCCAACCGCAGTTGGCGGCAGCGGTTTGCGGGGTGTGCCACCAGGACAAGAACGACCCGGACGCCGACGGCAACTTCGAAGAACCCAATGGCATCGTGTCCGAACCAACCTACCAAGAGTGGCTCGATAGCCCCTATGGAGATCCCAACTCCACCAGATACCGGTCCTGCGTGGATTGCCATATGCCGCCATCCGACAATCCGCAGGTCAGCCCGCTGCTTCCGCTGGTGAGGGATCCGTCGACAGTGCGGTCGCATCGAATCGAAGGCACGACTCCCCGCTATCTAGAGAATGCCGTCGACCTCCACATGGCCGTGCACCAGGGGGCTGGAGAGCTCGACGTCGTGGTCGATGTCGTGAATGGCCACACCGGCCATCACGTGCCGACTGGCGTTACGTCTCGAAACGTGGTCCTGATCGTGGAAGCGTGGGTCGTGAGTTCCGGCAAGAGACTTCGATTGGTGAGTGGGCCAGTTCTTCCGGAGCTCGCCGGGGTCGGCAACCCAGACCAGGGATACTTCGCATCTCTTCCGGGCCGGATCTTCGGGAAGGTAGCGGCGGATCCGAATGGCAACGCGCCGACCTTCTTCACCGACGCCGCGAGCATCGTGTACGACAGCCGTATTCCGGCAGATGCAGTCGACAGCTCCAAGTATCGGTTCAAGGTGCCGCAGAGCGCCGGGCAGGTCAGCGTTCGGGCCAGGCTCTTGTATCGTAGGGCGTGGCGGGCCCTGGTGGATCAGAAGCAGTGGACCATCGATGGGCATGGTCGGCCACTCCAGGACGTCATGGCTCCTACCTATGGGCACCTGATGGAGGAGCAGCAGTGGTGGGGCCCTGGTGTTGGTCCTGTGGTTTCCTACGGCACGGGCTGCGGCGGCTTGGACCTGGATGCCACGGGCATCCCCTTCTCAGGCGGCTCAGGCTTCGAGTTGGTGGTTGGTGGCGCCTCGCCGGCGTCTGCCGGGTTCCTCTGGGTCGGGTCCGACGACGGCATCTGGGGATCCACTGCCCTGCCCTTGGATCTGTCCTTGCTCGGCGCCCCGAGTTGTTGGCTGCTGGCCTCGGTGGATGGTCTGCTGACCATCACCTTCGACTCCCAGGGGGAGTTCCGCACTCCGATCGCTCTTCCACACCCCCATCTGATCGGCGCGAGGTTCTTCATCCAGGCGGCCGCGCCGGCCGCCAATTCACTCGGGCTTGTCACTTCGAATGCGCTGTCCGTGACGGTGCAGCGATGATCGCTGGCGTCGCCTCCGGTCGGTAGTCCGGGAAGGGGCCCGCTCTATTCTCTTTTCGTGGGTTGACTCGCCAGGGTCCGCGGGTCTGCGTAGCATCGCTCGCTCATAGGCCTGCAACCACGTACCGGATGACCTCGACCCTTCGATCGCTTTCCCTTCTCGGCCCCTTCTGCCTCGGACTCCTGGTGCGCCCCGCAGGGGCGCAGGACGCCATCGCGAAGCAGGAACAGGACCTGACCCGCCAGTGCGTCTCGGCGCTGTCGAGCTTCGCGTCGAACGCCAAGTCGCAGAAGGTCGGTCCGCGCGCCAAGCAGGCCTACGACCTGATCCTGCAGTACGACCCGGACAACAGCACGGCGCGCTCGGAGCTCGGCTGGAAGAAGGAGAAGGGCCAATGGGTCGAGCAGCCGCCCGAGAAGCGCAAGAAGTGGCTCGACAAGGCCGGCTACGAGGGCCGCTTCAAGGTCGTCGACGAGTGGGCCAAGACCTCGGCCAAGCTGTCGGGCTTCCACAAGAAGCTCGGTCTCGAGCTGCAGGCCGCAGGCAACCAGGAGCGCGCCAAGTACCACATCGAGAAGGCGGTCTACTACAACGCGATGGACAAGGAGGCCAACGTCGCGTTGGGCCTCAAGGAGGGTCCGGGCTTCTTCGGCACCGACGCGCAGATCGCGCTGGCCGCGAAGATGAAGGAGATCGAGAAGCGCGCCGTCGAGCTGGCGCGCAAGGACTACCCGGTCAAGCAGCTGCCCGAGTCGGAGATGCCGCCGGAGCTGGTGGCACTGCGCGATTCGGCGCCGGAGTGGATGAAGAAGCCGAGCTTCGACATCCACGGGGCGAAGTCCGAGAACTTCACCGTCTGGGTGCGCGGCAACCAGGAGATGGCCGACAACGCGGTCAAGTGGGGCGAGCGCGCCGTCGAGTTCGGCGAGTACCTGCTCGGCGCCGAGAAGGCGAAGGAGCTGCGCTTCCGCGAACGGGCGACCAAGCTCTACGCCTGGCGCGCGTTCCTGGCGACGGCGCGTGAGCGCGAGGAGTTCCTGAAGGCGAATCCCTCGATCATGAAGGGCAAGCTCGAGGAGGCGATGCAGTTCGCCAACACCGAATGGGAGAGCAAGTCGGGGGCAGCGGTGCTGCAGGTGGGCGGCTCGCAGCGCTACATCCAGGACGCGATGGTCGCCTACGTGACCTACTGGGGCCTGCTCTACAAGCGCAACGACGGCATCGGTCAGGGCATCGTGCATGCAGTGACCTGGTACCTGAAGTCGACCTCCATCTCGCGTTGGGGGGGCATCCCCGTGGGAACCCAGGGTGAAGACGCCTTGGACTTGCCGGAGGGCACCAACTGGTGGATGCGCGCGGTGCGCGACCAGGCGCTGTCGAACCAGGACTGGGCGCTCGGCCAGGTGCCGCGCACCCAGATCGGGCGCTTCCTCAACGATGCGCGGCTCAAGACCTGGTCACTGATGACCTGGATGCTCGCGGCGTACCCCGACAAGTGGCTCGAGTTCTTCCTGGCGCTGCCCGACATCGAAGGCGGCAACATCCCGACGCTCGAAGACGTCGAGGCGGTGGTCACCAAGGTGTTCGGCAAGCCGAGTGCCCTGATCGACGCCGAGTGGCGCGAATGGGCGCGCGGTGACTCGGGGGTCGCCTACGCGACCGGCTACGGCCCGCCGCTGCTGCCGGAGCGGCCGAGCAAGGAAGAGCTGGCGGCGCTCGACCGCGTCAACCAGGTGCGGCGTCAGCTGATCGGCTTCGTGTTCCCGGAGAGCGGGCTGATGACCGACGGCACGTTCGTGGCGCTGCCGGAGTGCGAGATGGACGCCGAGGCGTCGCTCGGCGCCGACCTGCACACCGCCTACGTCGACAACCACCGCGACCTCGCCGACAAGGACGGGCCGGACATCCACGAAGAGGACCCGGCGCACCCGGACTTCACGCGCCGCGGCCAGCAGGCGGCGTCGGGCAACATCATCACGGTGAAGGGCCAGCGCGGCGCCGAGTTCGCCCGCGACTCGGTCGACGGCTGGATCGGCACGCCGTACCACCGCTTCCCGATGCTGGTGCACAACATCAAGCGCCTGGGCTATTCGTACCGCACCAGCGACCAGTTCTCGGTCGGCCTGCTCGACATGGGCTCGCTCGAGGAGCCCTACGACCCGGCGACGAGCCCCAGCTTCGTGGTGTGGCCCCCGCACAACCTGGTCGGCGTGCCCACCGCGTTCCCGTCGTTCGAGAACCCGAACCCGCTCGAGGACCAGCCCGAGGGGCAGAACGACGTGCGCAAGTGCGGCTACACGATCAGCATCCAGTTCAGCCGCGAGATCGCGCGGCGGCTCGGCGAGGTGTCGATCTCGGTGTGGGAGGCCAACAAGGGCGGCAAGCAGCCGCAGAAGAACTTCTGCATCAAGGGCAAGGAGGACTACGTGGCGTGGTTGGCGCGCGGCAAGAAGGAGGTCCCCTGCTGGGTGCACACGCCGAACGTGCCGCTGAACAAGAAGCAGGACCTGCGCGACGTGATGTTCGCGCTGCCGAAGGAGCACCTGGACCCGAACAAGCACTACCAGGTGCGCTGCCTGCTGCAGATCGGCGGCGCCGATCCGCTGCACCTGTTCTGGGAGTTCACGACCGGCGGCTCGGCGCAGGACCTGCGCCTGAAGTGACCCGGGCTGCCGGGTCGGTGCCAAGGGCGCTTGCCGCCGGCATCGCTCGTCGCGCCTCGCGTCGGATTGCGCGCCGGCCCGCTCGTCCGCCCCTAGGACGGCGGGCCGCGCTTGCATCGGGAAGAACGGGCTCGACAATCCGCGCCCTCTTCTCCTGAGCGGCCCCCCGTGGCCGCACCCCGATCCATGAGCAAGCGCGTCGACGAGATCCTCAGCTGGTACGAATCCGACAACCCCGGCGTTCTGAAGAACCTGCGCTGGATGATGGACACGGGGGCCCTGGCGGGCACCGGCAAGTTCGTGATCCTGCCGGTCGACCAGGGCTTCGAACACGGCCCGGCGCGCTCGTTCGCGAAGAACCCGGCCGGCTACGACCCCTACTACCACTTCGAGCTGGCGATCGAGTCGGGCTGCAACGCCTACGCGGCACCGCTCGGCTTCCTCGAAGCCGGGGCCCGCAAGTACGCGGGCCTCATCCCGCTGATCCTGAAGCTGAACAACAGCGACTCGCTGTACAGCTCGCCGGACCCGAAGCCCGCCGTCACCGGCTCGGTGAAGGACGCGCTGCGGCTCGGTTGTGCGGCGATCGGCTTCACGATCTACCCGGGCAGCAACCAGCGCGACGCGATGTATATGGAGCTGCGCAAGATCAGCGAGGAAGCGAAGGAAGCCGGCCTCGCGGTCGTGGTCTGGAGCTACCCGCGCGGCAGTGCGCTCAGCAAGAAGGGTGAGACCGCGATCGACGTCGCCGCCTACGCGGCGCAGATCGCCGCCCAGCTCGGCGCGCACATCCTCAAGGTGAAGCCGCCGACCGAGGCGCTCGAGCAGGACGCGGCCAAGAAGGTCTACGAGAGCGAGAAGATCCCGGTCGCGACCTTGGCCGAGCGCACCAAGCACGTGGTGCAGGCCGCGTTCGGCGGCCGCCGCATCGTGATCTTCTCGGGCGGTGAGGCGAAGGGCACCGAGGAGGTCCTGAAGGAGATCCAGGGCCTCGCCGACGGCGGCGCGTTCGGCTCGATCATGGGCCGCAACGCGTTCCAGCGCCCGAAGGCCGAGGCGCTGAAGCTGCTGAAGAGCGTGCAGGACATCTACCGCGCCGCCAAGTGAGGCGCATGGCGCCTCACATGGCGCCGCGGTAGATCGGCATGCCCGCGCGGGCGGGCGTTGCCGGCCGCTGGCGATTGGCGCAACGGGCGCCTCGACCGCGCGGAGGCCGCCTTCGGCGTTCGGTGTTGGTGGCTTCCACCACGCCTGAAGGCGCCGTTCCGGCGCCTTCAGGCGGTGCTGGGCATCTCGTGCACGCTGAGTCGCCCGTGCCGCAGCCAGCCCTGGGTGAGCAGCCAAGTGCGCGCGTCGGCCACCGGCCGCACGATCGCCTCGACGCCGACGACCGTGATGCGTTCGCGGAAGCCCTGGAACCATGGCGCCGAGGTGTACGTGTCGGGGGCCTGGGGAACGTGCACCTCGCGACCTTCGGCGGCGTGCTTCTTGCCACTCCCCAAAATGCAGTTGCCGAACAGGTAGCGCAGCGCGTTCCGGACTTCGCGCGGCGACTTCAGGATGTGGTCGTGGTAGCGATCGGCGAACACGCCGCCGCGGCGCCCCCACAGCTTGTTGAGGGCTCTCGCGATGCGGATCAGCAGGCCCTGGAGGCCGCGGGAGAGGGCTGTGCGGCTCTCGGACTCGCAGAGCAGATGCAGGTGGTCGTTCAGGACCGCGTAGTGGCAGAGGCGGAAGGTGCCGGCGAGGTTGCGGGCGCAGCCGGCCGCGAACGCCGCACGCAGAGCGGCGTACTCGCGCCTGCTGCGCAGGCGCGGTAGGCCGCTCTGCAGCTTGAGAGTCACATGGACCGGAAAGCGCTTGGCGAGTGGCTCCCTCTCGCGGTGGTCGACGCCAGGGCAGCCAGGGATCTTCGGCTTGCGGCCGGCACCGTTCCGGGCGCCGCCGCGCCCGGAGCGGAACGGCAGCAAAGCGGCCGCGGGCTTGCCGGACGCGCGGGTGCTTTGGCGAGCCTTCGCCCCCCTGACTCGGGGGCGGTCGGAATCGGTCGTGGCAGCGTGCGGCCCAAGCTTCGTAGCCATCGCTCTTTTGATTGCGCGGATATACAGAGTCCGTGAACGCGATGCAAGCTCGAGGATCGGGCTCAGCCGCCCGGGTGAGGCGGCGCCGTCGAAGAGGCGCGTGGTTCGTCCGCAGTCGGTTGCAGCCCGGTGAAACCGGCTGCCCGAGAACTCACGACGCTCGGTGGATCGCAGCGCGCAACAGTGCCAGCATCGCGGCAGCGGCCCAGCGACCCCGCATCGACCGGTCTCAGGTCGAGCCGACGCCCCGCAGGGCCCGCCAGCGCGCGACCAGGTCGCGGGCGGCGGCGGGCCAGTCCGGCTGTGTGAACCGGAAGCCCGCGGCGAGCAGGCGGCCCGGCACCACCCGCCGGCTCTTCAGGATCAGTTCGGTCTCGGTGCGCAGGAAGAACGCGCCGACCTCCAGCATCCAGCGGGTCGCCGGCAGGCCG
>JAEUHU010000372.1 GCA_016793305.1 Planctomycetota bacterium | reverse complement strand
GCCGAGCCGCGCCGGAGGCACCGCGGCGAGCGCATCGGCGGCGAGCGGCGTGAACTCGGGTGCGTCGAACGCGCGCGAGACCGCGAGTTCGAGCTGGGCGAGTTCGGCCACGAACGCGCGCTGCGGCAGCGTGCGCTGCGTGCGCACGAAGGCGGGGAACGCGCGGCCGAGCTGGTTCAGGTTGGGGTGCCGGCTCGGATGCCGCTCCAGGTAGCGCGCCACGAGGGCCCGGAACGACGGTTCGCCGAGCACGTGCTGCACGGCCCCGAAGTCGCCCTGCAGCACTTCGACCAGGCGCTCGAGGTAGCCGCCGTTGTAGACCGCACAGCGGGTCGCCAGATCGCCGGCCGGCGGCGCGACCAGCAGTTCGTGCGGAGCGCGGCCCGGGGCCAGCCGCCGCACGCGGCGATCGGCGAACGCGTCGTCGACGGTACCGGGGTGCACGACGACCGCGGCGAACCAGCGCTGCAGCGTGCGCAACGACGGCGTTGCACGGACACGCCGGTGCGAAGCCGCGCGAGGCGAGGCGGACGAAGCACTCATGCGCGAGCCTCGGTGCGATCCTGGGTGCTACGATGCGGGCGGCGTGGTGGTGCTGGCCGCGGCATCGGCGCCGTGCGCTCGGCGCGAGCGTTCGCCGCGCCGCCTCGGCGCCCCCGTTCCGCCACCGTCTCGCGCAGGGCCAGCGCGCGATGGCGCAGCGCCTTCTTCGCCTCGCGGTGCGTGGTGGCGAAGTCGGGCACGCTCGCGTCCCACTCGAGCAGCGTGCTACGTCCCCCGCTCAGCCGGTGGGCCTCTCGATACAGCTGCCAGACCTCGTCGCAGACCGGCCGGTCGTGCGTGTCGACGCGGTGCGTGTCGTAGACGGTGTGGCCCGCGAGGTGGAAGTAGACGACGTGGTCCCACGGCACACCGGCGAGGTACGTCGCGGCGTCGAACCCGTGGTTGGACGCGCAGACGAACACGTTGTTGACGTCGAGCAGCAGGCCGCAGCCGGTGGCGGCGCACAGTTCCCGCAGGAACTCGGGCTCGGTGAAGTCGGCCCCGGCGAACTGCACGTAGGTGCTCGGGTTCTCGAGCACCAGCGGCTGTTCGAGCAGGTCCTGCACGGCGCGCACCCGTTCGATCACGTGGCGCAGCGCCGCCTTCGAGTAGGGCAGCGGCAGCAGGTCGTGCAGGTTCTGGCCGTCGACACCGGTCCAGCACAGGTGGTCGCTGATCCAGCGCGCGCGGCAGCGCTGCTGCAGCGCCTTCAGCGAACGCAGGTAGGCGCGATCGAGCGGATCGGTGCTGCCGACGTTCATCGACACGCCGTGCATCACGACCGGGTAGTGCGCGGCGATCTGGTCGAGCACGTGCACCGGCCGGCCGCCGGTGTCGAGGTAGTTCTCGGACAGGATCTCGAACCAGTCGACGGCGGGACGGTCGGCGAGGATCGTCGGGTAGTGGGTCGTGCGCAGGCCGAGGCCGATGCCGAGGTCGGTGCTGCGCAGGTCGGCGAGCGTGGGCATGGTGCAGGCGAGGGCTGGAGAGTGGCGGCGAAGGAGCGGACCGGCGAGGTCGGGGCCGACCTGGCGGGAAGGTGACGGTGCGGCGGCCGAGTGGCCGCCGCGCGCGCGCGATCAGTGCTTCACCGGCACGGCGCAACCGCCCTTGCCCTTGCACGAGTTCTTGCCTGCGCAACCGTTGTCGCCGGCCTTGCAGCCACCCTGGCCCTTGCAGCTGTTGTGCGTCTTGCAGGCGTGGTGGGAGACGGTCGCGCAACCGCCCTTGCCCTTGCACGAGTTCTTGCCCGCGCAGCCGTTGTCACCGGCCTTGCAGCCACCTTGGGCCCTGCAGCTGTTCATCGTCTTGCAGGCGTGCTTCTCCTGCGCGCTGGCGGCTGCGGCGCCCTGGTTGCTGGCACACGACGCGAACGAGGTCGAGACGGCGCCGAGCAGCAGGCCGGCGACGGCGACGGAGACGAGGGAGCGACGGGTGGTCTTCATGAGGATCGGTTCGGGTTGGTTCGGAAGTCGGATCGGGTGTCGCCGCGAGCACACGCCGCGGCGGGCCGCCTGATACGCCGCCATCGCCGAGTCGATCCGTGCAACGTGCCGCGGCGGCGGATTCGGGCCCGAGCGGTCGGCGGCCGCGGCTCCGTCTCGCCGGTGCGACTGCGGGTCAGCGCCAGGCCCCGGTGGCCATCTCCTCGACGAGCCGGTCCAGGGTCGCTCGACGTTCCGTGAGCTCCGTCGCCCGCTGCACGAAGCCCCGCCGGTCGAAGGCCACGAACCGCACGTCCCAATGCGGATCGAGGGGGACCACCACGCCGACGAAGAACAGGACCGCGACGAACACCCAGTCGTTGTCGGGCAGGGCGTAGAGGAAGGCGCTGCCGTCGGCAGCGACCGCGGTCGGCGGGCCGAGAGCCCCCAACACTTCGGCCCGGGATCGACCCGAGAGCTGTGCTTCGCCCAGGTAGCCGGTGGCGCGGGTGAGGTCCGGGACCACGCAGCTGCCGAGGACCGCAGCCAGGACCGGGAGGGTGCGGCGGAGGACGTTCACGGCAACCTCCGCAGGAGGAGCCCCTGCTCGTCGAACTCGTGCACGACGAAGCTGAGGGACAAGGTGCCGGCGCGGGTGCTCGCGCCGAACGAGGTGGCCGGCAGGTCGACGCCGAGACGCCGCAGCCCGACCGCGTCGCGACGGTAGAACCACCGCGCGGGGATCCGTGCGTCGGTGTAGCGCTGCCACACGTGAACCAGGACCCGATCTCCGTCCAACGCCAGGACCGGCTCGCCGAGCGCCAACAGCACGTCGGTCCGCCGGGTGACACCGGGGGCGCATTCCGGGAACCCGACGCACGCGGAGGCGAGGAACCACGACAGCAGGCCGACCAGGGGCAGCGTCGGCCTGCGTGGCGACCCGACGCCCGCGGGTCCTCGTCGGTGGAACGCAGTGACGACGGCCATGTCAGCCTCCTGCCGGCGGCACGTACAGGCGCACCAGCGACCACTGCGCGACCTCGCCTTGCTCGTCGAACGCGACGACCAAGGTGAACTCGTCGACCCGTTCCCCGTGTGGTGCGGAACGGACGGGCTGCAGTCGCTCGCCGTCGCTCGCCAGGTCCCACATCGACACCCGGTCGCGGACGAACTGGCGACTCGGTGGGCCGAGCTCCCGCACCGCCTCGCCGAGGCTGGCTCGCGGCGAGCGCAGGAAGGCGACCGGCGGCGGCTCGCCGTTCGCTTCGTCACTGCGCCGGGCCCACGGGGCCCCACAGCCGGCGAGCAGCACGGCGAACACGGCGAGCAGGGGAGAAGGCAGCCTCCTGCGCATGCTCCGATCGTGCCACCAGTTCACGGGCCGAGGCATCAGCCGCAGTGAGGCTCAGGACGGGCCTTCGGTCGGCGCGCGAGGCGCCTGACGGCTCCTGCCCACGTCGCCACGGGATCTGGAGCGCTCGGTGGGAACCGGCTCTGGTACGCCCGGAGGGACTCGAACCCCCGACATCCTCCTTGTAAG
>JAEUHU010000301.1 GCA_016793305.1 Planctomycetota bacterium | reverse complement strand
CTGAAGACGCCGCTGACCGCGATCCAGGCGTCGCTCGAGCTCGCCAACGACGGCGACGACCTCGACCCGAGCGATCGCGACAAGCTGATCCGGGTCTCGTACGACGAGTCGGTGCGGCTGTCGACGATGGTCCAGGAGCTGCTCGACCTGGCGCGCATCGAGGCCGGCATCACCGAGTTCAAGCGCGAGACGATCGACATGCGCGAGCTGTTCCAGAGCCTGCACGCGCTGCACCAGCCGGTCGCCGAGAAGCGGCAGATCGCGCTCAAGTGGGACATCAGCGACTACCTCGCCGACCTGATCGGCGACGCGCGGCTGCTGCGCCAGGCGCTGGTCAACGTGGTCGGCAACGGCCTGAAGTACACCAAGGCCGGCGGCGAGGTGGCGCTCACCGCGCGCCTCGAGGGCCACGAGCTGGTGGTGCGCGTGCGCGACACCGGCATCGGCATCGCCGCCGAGGACCAGGGTCGCGTGTTCGAGAAGTTCTACCGGGCGAAGAGCGCCGAGCAGTCGGCGATCACCGGCACCGGCCTCGGCCTGCCGATGGCGCGCTACATCGTGGAGCGGCACCGTGGCCGCATCGAGTTCACCTCGGAGCTCGGGGTCGGCACCGAGTTCCGCGTCTACCTGCCGGTGCAGTCGGTCGACCCCGACGAAGCCGGGGGCTCGACCCTGCTCGCCGTCGACGGCGCGGAGCAACGACGATGACCCAGACACCGAAGGAACCGCCGGTCGCCGGCACGCCGGGCGAGCCGCCCGAGAAGCCCCACGTGCTGGTCGTCGACGACGACCCCGGCATCCGCTTCGCGCTGTCGCTGAAGCTGCGCACCGCTGGCTTCACGGTCAGCGAAGCCACCGACGGCCAGGAGGGCGTCGAGTGGTTCCGCAGCGGCCGGGCCGACCTGGTGATCCTCGACGTCGGCATGCCGCGCATGGACGGCTACACCGCCGCGAAGCGCCTCGCCGCCGATCCGGCGACACGCGCGGTGCCGGTGCTGTTCCTGACCGCCCAGAACCTCGAGGTGCCGGCCGAGATCGTGCCGGAGATCGGCCGCCATCGCTTCCTGACCAAGCCGTTCAGCCCGCGCGACGTCGTCGCGACGGTGAAGGCGCTGCTGCAGGAGGGCTGAGCCGTGCCCCTCACCACGAGCGCCGACGGCCCCTTGCTCACCGTGTTCGTGGACGGTGCGATCGACTCGCACCTCGGAGCGGCGCTGCAGGCCGCAGCCACCACCGGACTCGGCGAGGGCCGGCGCCGCTTCCTGATCAACCTGCAGAAGGCGAAGCAGGCGAACTCGGCCGGCCTCGAAGGGCTCGTGCGCACCGCCCTCGAGGTGAAGGGCCAGGGTGGTCGGCTGGCGCTGGTCGGCCCGACCCCGCTGCTCGCCGACGTGTTGAAGGCCACCCGGCTCGACCGCCGCTTCGCGGTGTTCGAGTCGACCGAGCAGGCGATCCAGTGCCTGCGGCGGGAGGTCTGAGATGACCGCCCTGCTCGGCATGACCGGCAAGCTCGGCGACATCCTGCTGAGCCAGGGCTCCACCACGCGCGCCGACATCCGCCGCGCCTCGGCGCCCGACGAGAAGCTGCCCGGCGAACGGCTCGGCGACACGCTGCTGCGGCTGAACCTGATCAGCGACGCGCAGCTGCGCCAGGCGCTGGCGACGCAGCATCGCCTGCCGTTCCTGCGCGTCACCCGCCGGCTGGTCGACCGCGAGGTGCTGCCGCTGCTGCCGCGCGAGTTCGTGCTGCAGCAGCGCGTCGTGCCGATGTACCGCGTCGACTCGGTGCTGACGCTGGCGGTCGACGACCCGACCAACCTGTGGGCGATCGACGAGGTGGCGCGCCTGTGCGGTTGCGAGGTGCAGCTGGTGGTCACCGAGGCCGCCTGCATCCACGCGCTGCTGGAGGACCTCGCCGAGGACGGCGGTGGCTCGTTCGAGATCGACGACTTCGTCGGCGACGTCACCGAGGGCGACGTGCAGGTGATCGAGGAGAAGGGCGACGACGCGGTCAACCTGCACGAACTGGCCGACATGTCGCCGGTGGTGCGGCTGGTCAACTTCATCCTGTTCCGGGCCATCGGCGACCGCGCCAGCGACATCCACATCGAGCCCGACGACCACGTGCTGCGCGTGCGGCACCGCATCGACGGGGAGCTGCGCGAGCTGATGCGGCCGCCGACCGGCATGCACGCGGCGATCGTGTCGCGGCTCAAGGTGATGGCCGACCTCGACATCAGCGAACGGCGCAAGCCGCAGGACGGCCGCTTCCGCGTGCGCATGGACAACCGCGCGGTCGACGTGCGCATGTCGACGCTGCCGACCGTGCAGGGCGAGAAGGTGGTGCTGCGCATCATGGACCGCGGCACGATGCGCATCACGCTCGGCAACCTCGGCATCGGCCACCACCGGCTGCAGGCGCTGCAGGAGCTGATCCAGCGCCCCGACGGCATCCTGCTGGTCGCGGGCCCGACCGGCAGCGGCAAGACCACGACGCTCTACGCCGCCCTCGAGGAGATCAACGAGCCCGGCAAGAACATCTGCACCGTCGAGAACCCGGTCGAATACAACCTGCGCGGCGTCAACCAGGTGCAGGCCAACCAGAAGGGCGGGCTGGGCTTCGCGGACGCGCTGCGTTCGCTGCTGCGCCAGGACCCCGACGTGCTGATGGTCGGCGAGATCCGCGACACCGAGACGGCGACGATCGCCGTGCAGGCGTCGCTGACCGGCCACCTGGTGCTCGCGACGCTGCACACCAACGACGCCGTGTCGGCGGTCACGCGGTTGATCAACATGGGCATCGAGCCCTACCTGATCGGCGCGTCGCTGCGCGGCGTGGTGTCGCAGCGGCTGGTGCGCTGCCTGTGCCCCACCTGCCGCGAAGTCGTCGAGCCACCCGAGAACCTGCGCCGCCGCGTCGGCACGCTGCCCGACGGCCAGTACTACGGGCCGCGCGGCTGCGACGCCTGCAAGGGCTCGGGCTACAACGGCCGCATCGGCATCTACGAGCTGCTGGTGGTCACCGACGCGTTCGCGGACCTGACCAGCCGCAATCCGTCGCTGCACGACCTGCGCAAGCTGGCCCTGCAGGAAGGTCTGATGCCGCTGCTGCAGGACGGCCTGCGCAAGGCCAGCGAGGGCATCACCTCGATCGACGAAGTGCTGCGGGTGGTGGCCGTATGAAGACGCTCGCGCCGGTCGTGGTGGCGACGGTCAAGCCGCGTTCGTCCGACAAGGCGAACGGCGAACGGCCGGCGACGCCGCCGCCCGGACCGCTCGGGCCGCAGGGCCACCTGAAGCTCTCGGCGCGCCAACGCCAGGCCCTGCTCGAGCAGTTCGCGACGCTGGTCGACAGCGGCATCCAGGTCGCGCAGGCGCTGACCGCGATGCGCCAGCAGGGCGTCGACCCGCAACAGGAACCGGTGCTGCGCTCGCTCGAACAGGCGGTCACGGCCGGCCTGCCGCTGTCGACGGCGATGGCGGCCCTGCCGCGCGCCTTCCCGCCGCTGCTGGTGCAGATGGTGCGCGCCGGCGAAGCGACCGGCCAGCTCGGCGACATGCTGCTGCGCACGGTCGAGGCGCTGGAGGCCGACGCGGCGCTGCGCGCCCGGCTACGTTCGGCGCTGATCTACCCGGCCGTGATGCTGGTGCTGACGATCGGCGTGGTGGTGTTCCTGCTGACCTACATCGTGCCGAAGTTCGAACGCATGCTGCGCGGCAAGGTGCTGCCGGCCCCGACGCAGGCACTGCTCGCGGTCGGCGACTTCCTGCAGGTGCACGGCGTCTGGCTCGGCCTCGGCGTGGTGACGGCCCTGGTCGGCACGGTGCTGGCGCTGCGCACCCCCGGCGGCCGCCGCTGGCTCGACCGGTCGCTGCTGCGCCTGCCGGTGCTCGGTCCGCTGGTGCGCACCGCGGCGCTGGCCCGCAGCACGCGCACGTTCGGCCTGCTGGTGCAGGCCGGCGTGCCGGTGCACACCGCCCTCGAACACACCCAGGCGGTCGCCGGCAACGAGGCCTACCGGACCTTGTGGGAGCGCGCGCAGCGCCAGGTGACGAACGGCGGCTCGCTGCTCGACGCGGTGCGCGGCCAGCCGCTGCTCGGCCCGAACTTCGAACAGCTGGTCGCCGCCGGCGAGTCGACGGCGACGCTGGATCGGGTGCTGCTGAAGGTCGGCACCCAGATGACCAAGGACCTCGAACGACGGGTGCGCGACCTCGTCACGCTGCTCGAGCCGGTGATGGTGGTCGTGATGGCCTCCGTCGTCGGCTTCGTCGCGCTGTCGATCATGCTGCCGATCTTCCAGATGTCGCGCCACTGACCGCGTCCACGGACCACCATGACCCACCCACCCTTCGTCCCGGTCGGCCTGCCGCGCGACGCGAGCCCCGGCGATTCGACCGACGAGCGCGTCGGCCTGCACCTGCTGGAAGCGCTCGACTCGCTCGACGCCGTCTACAAGTCGGCGGCGTTCTTCGCCGGGGTCGCGACCGAGGCGGCGATCGGCGACTACACGCTGGTGCGTTGTCTCGAGTCGGTGCACGCCGACACCGGAGCTCTGTTCGTGGTGCAGGGCGACCACCTGGCGGCACGCGTCGAACGGGGTGCAGCGGTGTGCAGCCTCGTACCCGAAGCCCTCGCCACCGGCGATCGCAGCCGCCGCGCCGCGTTCCACAACGGCGCCGACGCCGGGCCCCTGCTGCGCCAGGACGCACCACGCCAGAACGTGCTCACCTGCCCGATCCTGGTCGGCGACCGGCTGCTCGGCGTGATCGTGGCGCTGGCCCCGGGCGACTGCCCGTTCTCGACCGCCGACGCGAAGCTGGCCACCGCGGTCGCGTCGCAGGCGGCGATCGCGTTCGGCCGCGCGCGCTCGCACCAGGAGGCCGAACGCGAACGGCAGAAGCTGCGCGAGGTCGTCGCCCACCACCCGGACGGCATCGTCGTGCTCGACGCGACGGGCGCCACCACGCTGTGCAATCCGATCGCCGCCCAGCTGTGCGGTGGCGAAGACGTGCTGCCGGTCCTGCGCCAGCAGATGCCGATGGCCACGCCGGCGAGTCTCTGCCAGCACGGCGGCGAACACGAACTGGCGCTCGGCACCACCACGGCACCGCGCTTCGTGCAGATGAAGGCCCGGGCCCTCGACAACGGCGACGTGGTGCTGACCCTGCGCGACCTGACGCAGAAGCGGCGCGAGGAACGGCTCAAGCGGAACTTCCTGTCGCTGCTGTCCCACAAGCTGCGCACGCCGCTGACCGCTATCGTCTGCGCCGTCGACCTGCTGCCGCAGATGCCGCCGGAACAGCAGGACGAGTGCCTCGACGAGATGCGGCGCCGCAGCGGCGACCTCGAGGCGATGATCACGCGGCTGTTCACGTTCACCGAGTTGCTCGAGGGCTCGTGGTCGACGGTGGGCCACTGCGACCTGCGCACGCTGCGCGACGAGTGGGCCCAGCAGGCCCCGCCCGGCACCGAGACGCTGCAGGTCGACTGGGACGTGCAGCCCGGCGCCGAAGTCGTGCCGGTGCCGGCGGCCCGCTTGCGCGTGGCCCTCGCCAACCTGCTCGAGAACGTCGCGAAGTTCGCTGCCACCCCTTCGCCCTGGGCGAAGGTCGAGGTGCGGCGCCACGCGGCCGCCATGCAGCTCGCCGTCGAGGACCGAGGACCTGGCATCCCGGCCGACCAGCGGGACGAGCTGTTCGACACCGGCCACCAGATCGACGCCGACTTCACCGGCAACGTCGCTGGGGCCGGCGTCGGCCTCGCGATGGTACGCGAGATCGCGACCCGCCTCGGCGGCTCGCTGGTGCTCGAGGACGCGGTGCCGCACGGCTGCCGGTTCGTGATGACGTTCCCGCTGCGCGACGGGGCCACATCGTGACCCACAGCGCCGGGTTCACGATGCTCGAGGTGCTGGTCGCGGTCAGCATCCTGTCGATCGGCGCCCTGGCGATGGGCTCGGCCCTCGAGCAGGCCCGCTTCGCCGCCGCCGACGACGCGCGCGCGGCGATCGCCGACCACCTGCTCGAGGACGGGCTCGCCTACGCTCGCTCGTTGCCGCGGCTCGATCCCGACGCGCCACGCTTCGGCGCCGAGGCCGCCGAGCTCGTGGTCGACGACGTCGACGACCTCGACGAACGGGTCGAGCCCGGGCCGGTCGACCTCGCCGGCGTGCCGCACGACGCCCGCTGGACGCGCCGCTTCACGGTGCAGTCGGTCGGCGTCGACGACCCCACGAAGATCCTCGCCGACGGCACCGGCCCACTGCTGCGGGTCACCGTCACCGTGGCGCTCGACGGCGCCGAGCTTCGTACGGCGTCGCTGCTGCTGGCGAGGACCCCGTGACCACGCGCGGCTTCACGCTGGTCGAGCTGCTGCTGGCGATGGCGCTGACCGCGGTCGTCGCGAGCAGTGCCCTCGGTGCGCTCGGCATGTTCGCCGAGGCGGACACGAAGCTGCGCATCGGGGTCGAAGCCGAGGTCGACGTCGGCCGCGCGCTGCGCCTGCTGCAGCAGGACGTGGCGCACGCCACCACGCTCGACGTCACCGCGACCGGCTGCACGTTGAACCGCGCCGACGGCACCGCCGTCGCGTGGGTGGTGACCGCTGACGGCAGCGAACTGCATCGTCTGACCGGAGCCAGCCTGCTGGCGCTGTTGCTGCCGGTCCAGACGCTGCTCGCGGCCGTCACCCCGGCGGCCGAGTACGACGCGCGCGGCATCCTGCGCGACGGCTCCTACCGCAGCGCCGCCGTTCTGCAGGGTGTCTCCGGCATCGCCGTGACGGCGATGAACTCGCCGGTCGACGGAGCGACGATCGGCGTGCACCTGCGCATCGCGCATGCGACCGCGGACGGTTCGCGCCGAACCGCCGCCACCGCCGTGTCGCTGCCGCTGTGCGAGCTGCACGGGCGTCCGTGAGGCGAACCGCAAGACCCCACGACGATCAACGGCCTGGATCCGGCGGCACAGGTTGCCAGGCCAGATGCGCGACGCGGTACCTGCCGCCTTCCCGCCGCAGCGTGGCGACGAGCCGATCGTTCGCGAGCACGGGGGCGCCACCGGCCCGCGGCACGACCCGCCCACGCACCAGAGCACGCACCTCGGCGCTGTCGCCCACCACGCGTTCCTGCTCGATCACCACCTCGAGCTGCATCGCGTTGCCGGCGAAGAGGGTCCGATAGTGGGCAGCGATCGCGTCGCGACCGCGCATGCCGTCGCCCCACGGCGGCGCCCACACGACGTCCTCGGTGTAGCAGCCGAGCACGGCGTCCAGATCGCCACGATTGCCGGCGGCGATCAGTTCGCGCACCACGTCGCCACCGCGGGGCGTCGAGGCGCAGCCGGCGAGCCCGAGCACCACGACGGCCCAAGCAGCGCCACGCACCATCTTCCGGGGGTTCTTCACAGCAGCTCCATGTCCAGCTTCTCGAGCCGGTAGACCTCGTCGCGGATGCGCGCCGCGAGTTCGAAGTCGAGGTTCTTGGCCGCCGCCATCATCTCCTCGCGCAGTCGCTTGGTGTGCACGAGCAGCTCCTTGTGGTCGGCGAACTGGCGCTTGCCGACCGCCGCCGCCGCCGCGGGCTCGCCCGGCTGGCTCTTGCCGCGCCCCTTGCCCTTCTTGCCCTTGCCGCGACTCGGCTCGAACGGCGTGCCGTCCTCGTCCGCCGGCGCCTGCAGCAGGTCGCGCACCGGCTTCACGATGGTGGTCGGCACGATGCCGTGCTGCTCGTTGTGGGCGCGCTGCTTGACGCGGCGCCGCTCCATCTCGCCGAGAGCGCCCTCGATCGAGTCGGTGCGGCGGTCGGCGTAGAGGATCACCCGACCGTCGGCGTTGCGCGCGGCGCGACCGCAGGTCTGGATCAGCGACGTCTTGCTGCGCAGGTAGCCTTCCTTGTCGGCGTCGAGCACCGCGACCAGCGTGACCTCGGGCAGGTCGAGGCCTTCGCGCAGCAGGTTGATGCCGACCAGCACGTCGAACACGCCGAGGCGCAGGTCGCGGATCAGGGCCGTGCGCTCGAGGCTGTCGATGTCGCTGTGCAGGTAGCGCACCTTGATGCCGAGGTCGCGCAGGTAGTCGGTCAACTCCTCGGCCGAACGCTTGGTCAGCGTGGTGATCAGCACCCGCTCGTGCTTCTGGACGCGCAGCCGCACCTCGCCGACCACGTCGTCGACCTGGCCCTTCGCCGGCCGCACCTCGACCGGCGGGTCGACGAGGCCGGTCGGGCGCACCACCAGTTCGGTGACGCAGTCGCCGCTGCGCTGCAACTCGTAGTCGCCGGGCGTCGCCGAGACGTAGAGCGACTGCCGCAGCAGGCTCTCGAACTCGGCGAACTGGAGCGGCCGGTTGTCGAGCGCGCTGGGCAGCCGGAAGCCGAAGTCGACCAGCGTGGTCTTGCGCGCCCGATCGCCGCGATACATGCCGCCGGCCTGCGGGATCGCCACGTGCGACTCGTCGACGACCAGCAGGAAGTCGTCGGGGAAGTAGTGCAGCAGCGTCGCCGGCGG
>JAEUHU010000011.1 GCA_016793305.1 Planctomycetota bacterium | reverse complement strand
TACTGGCTGACGGCGGCCGGAGACAACCCGGGACCCGTGGTGATCACGGGCCTGTTGCTCGGCGAGGCCCATCGACTCGGGCGGCTGCACGCGTTCGCCAGCTACGCGCATTGCTTGAAGAACGAGGTGCAGAACTTCTCGGGCGCCGCCTACACGCACCGGATGTACGGCGAGTCCGCCGGCTCGACCACGTCCCGTGGCGTCGCCGCGGCGACCAGCGGTGGCAGTCCGCTCGCTGCCCGGGACCGTGCGGCGGAGCTCGCAGCTCGCGTGGCGTCGCGCGTCGACGCCATGCAGCCGCAGCCCGGCGAGGTGGCGTTCCAATACGCCATGCGCCTGCTCGGCGCCGTGCTGCCGATGCAGCCACCCGACTTCCTGAACCGCGCCAATCTGCTCGGTGGCGAAGGACCGCTGCGCATTCTGTCGCTTTGTGCCGGGGCTGCGCGCATCGAAGAGCTCATCCTGAAGCACAGCCGCCGGCCGATCCGCATGACCCTGCTCGACGCGAGCCGCGAGCTGATCGAGCGCGCCGCCGGTCGTCTGGCCGAAGTCGATCCGAGGCACTCGATCGACTGCCTGGTCGGGGACGTGAACGAAGGGTTGCCTGGGGACGCGCAGTTCGACGTCGTCGTCTGCGTTTCGGCGCTGCACCACGTCGCCGACCTCGAGCGGGTCCTGGCCGACGTCAACGGGCGGCTCGACGGCGTCGGCGAGTTCTGGTCGATCGGCGAGCAAATCGGCCGCAACGGCAATCGGCTCTGGCCGGACACCCTGGTGGCAGCGAACCGAGCCTTCGCCCGCCTGCCCGCGCCCCTGCGGCGCAATCGTCGGACCGGCGAGATCGATGCCACCCTGAGCGATCAGGACTTCTCGATCGGCTGCTTCGAGGGCATTCGCAGCCAAGAGCTGGAAGGAATGCTGGAGGCACACTTCATTCCGGTCGATCTCTACAAGCGGAACTGCTTCCTCTGGCGAATCGTCGACATGACCTACGCCGACAACTTCGATCTCGCCAAGGCAGACGATGCGGCGTGGCTCCGGCATCTGGTTGCGGAGGAGGCCGCTCACTGGGCCTGTGGTGGCCGTGCCACCGAGCTGCACGGGATCTACCGCAAGAAGACCGTGCAGTGACGAGCCCGAGCCTCCGCCGTCCTCACTGCATCGGCAGCAGCGTGCGCGCCAGCAGGGCACGGCCCTGTTCCGAACGCGCGAAGCCGACGAACTGCTCGGCGATGCCGGCCGGCTGCCCCTGCGTGACCAGGTGCACCGCTAGCCCGTACGGATACGTGCCGTAGCCGAACCCCTCGGGCGACGGCGCCACCCAGTCGATCTGCAGCAGCTTCTGGCCCGCTTCACGCGGCGCACCGGTCACGCGCACGATGCCGATCGCGCCCGGTTCGCGCAGGAACTGGTCGACCACGTGCCGTTCGCTCGGCACGCCGAGGCACGTCGACACGAACGTCTCGCCGGGGATCAGCGCGCGCGCGGCGCGCTCGGCCATCGCGCGGTCGCTCGGGATCACCGGCACGATCGCGCCACCGTCGAAGCCGAGCTGCTGCCAGTTGGTCACTTGGCCGGTGAAGATCGCCCGCACCTGCTGGCTGGTCAGCGACTTGACCGGCGAGTCGGGTCGGATCGACAGCGCGAACAACTCGACGCCGAGGCTCGTCTGGCGCAGCCCCGCCTGCTGCTCGCGCTGCGACAGCGGCCCGCCGATCACGCCGAAGTCCGCCTTGCCGACCATCAGCAGGTCGACGACGTCGCGGTCGGGGCACTGGGCCGGGTGGCCGGTGATGCCCGGCGTGCCGGCGAAGAACGACTGCATCAGTTCCTGGTCGGCGGCGTGCATGGCGTGCGAGCCGACCACCACGGCCGCCTGCCGCACCTCGGGCAGCAGTTCGCGCGGCGCCATCTCGCCCATCGGCGCGGGTGGTGGGGTTGCCGAGGCCCCGGGCAGGTCGGCGACCACCAGCCGCGGCCGGTCGTCGAACGGGTCGACCGGGCTGGCCATCGAGGCCAATCGGCGCGCCATCACGTCCGGCGCCGTGGCGTTGTCCAGCGAGCAGCTGGCTGCGAGCAAGGCTGCCACGGCAGCGGTGACGGGGCGTGCGCCCCTTGTCCGATTGTTCCCCACGAGCTCTCCTCCGTGTGGAGAGATCGGACAGTCGAACCGAGACGATGTTGCGCAAGCCGACAGCCGCCAGGCGGTTCCGTCGGTGTGACCGAGCCGCTGCGAGCGGGACGAAGTGCGCCAGCCCGCTCAAGTGCTGGCCCCGGGCGCGGTCGGTCTGGGGATCCACCGGGAGAGGGCCATTTTGGCCTACTTGACCGGACAAGATTGTCCCGCTTCCCTGCGCGCCCTTGAGCACCCCGCTTCCCGAACTCGACCGCGACGCCCCGGCTTCGCTGGTCGCGCAGATCGCCGGCTTCTATGCCCAGGCGATCGGGGAAGGGCGCATGCGCTTTGGCGAGCGCCTGCCGCCGATTCGCGACGTCGCCGACGCGTGCGACGTGACGCGCGGCACGGTGCAGGAGGCCTACCGGCAGCTCGCCGAGCGCGGCCTCGTCGAAGGCACAGTCGGGCGCGGCACCGTGGTGCTGGCGCGCGGCGACGAAGCGGCGGCTCCGCCGCGTCGGCCGTTGAGCCCCTATGCCGACGCCGCGCTGCGGCGCAGTCAGGAGATGCCGGCGGCGGTGCCGGTGCCTGCTGGCCAACCTCTGGTCGCCAACTTCGCCGAGCTGGCGCCCGACGGCGAACGCTTCCCCGTCGCGGCGTGGCGCGCGGCGATGGACGCCGTGCTCGACGCGCGCGGCGGCCAACTGCTCGGCTATGGCGGGGATGCCGGCGGGCTGCCCGAACTGCGGGCCCTGCTGGCCGCGCGCATGCGCAGCATCGATCCGGGGCTCACCGCCGCCGACGTGCTGGTGACGGCGGGTGCCCAGCAGGCGCTCGACCTCGTGCTGCGCACGTTCTGCACCGCCGGCGACACCGTGCTGGTGACCTCGCCCTCGTACCACCAGATGCATGGGCTGCTGCGTGCGCATGGCCTGCAGGTCGTGCAGGTGCCGTTGCGAGCCGACGGCGTCGACCTCGACGCGCTGCGCACGGCGTTGCCGCGACGCAGCGTGCGGCTCGCCTACCTGATGCCGACGTTCCACAACCCGACCGGGCGAACGCTCGACCGGGCGCAGCGGCAGGCGCTGCTCGAGGTGTTCGCGGACACCGCGGTGCCGATCGTCGAGGACGAGTACCAGAGCGACCTGCGCCACCGTGGCGAACCGCTGCCGACGCTGCGCTCGCTCGACCGGCGCGGCCTGACCGTCACCGTGCAGACGATGAGCAAGGGCCTGTTCCCGGCGCTGCGGCTCGGCTGGATCGCCGCCGGCAAGGATCTGCTCGAGCCGATGGCGGCGGTGAAGCGCTTCATGGATCTCGAACAGAGCCCGCTGCTGCAGGCGGCGCTGGTCGAGTTCGTGCAGCGCGGCGAGTTCGACCGCTATCTCGACGCGCTGCGCGGCGAACTGCGCGTGCGGCACGCAGCGCTGCAGCGCGCGGCGCAGGCGCACCTGCCCGCGGGTTGCTCGATCACCGATCCCGACGGCGGCTTCGTCGCGTGGCTCGAGTTGCCGAAGCCCGGCGATGGCGACCGCCTCGCCGAGCTCGCCGCCCGGCGCGGCGTGCGCGTCGTGCCCGGCCGCGTCTTCGACCTGCACGGGGCCCCGTCGCGCGGCGTGCGGCTGTCGCTGACGCGCGCCGACGCGCGCCAGATCGACGCCGGCCTGCGCGTGCTCGGCGACTGCGCCCGCGAACTCGACCGCGCGCCCGTGGCGGCGCGGCCCTTCCTCTGAACTCCAACGACGTTTCCGACCGCGAACCACGAACTCCCATGACCGGCAAGCACCCCATCCCGCACGTCCCCGGCTTCACCGCCGAAGAACTCGTCAGCAAGATCGGCTTCTGTGAGCAGCTCAAGGGCGGCGTCATCATGGACGTCGTCACGCCCGAGCAGGCGCGCATCGCCGAAGAGGCCGGTGCGTGTGCCGTGATGGCGCTCGAACGCGTGCCCGCCGACATCCGGAAGCACGGTGGCGTCGCGCGCGCCAGCGATCCGGACATGATCTCGGGCATCCAGAAGGCGGTCAGCATCCCGGTGATGGCGAAGGTGCGCATCGGCCACTTCGTCGAGGCGCAGATGCTCGAGTCGATGGAGGTCGACTGCATCGACGAGAGCGAGGTGCTGACGCCGGCCGACGAGGAGTTCCAGATCGACAAGCGGGGCTTCAAGACGCCGTTCGTCTGCGGCTGCCGCGACCTCGGCGAGGCCCTGCGGCGCATCCACGAGGGCGCGGCGATGATCCGCACCAAGGGCGAGGCCGGCACCGGCAACGTCGTCGAGGCGGTGCGCCACATGCGCACGCTGATGAGCGGCATCCGTTCGCTGCGCGGCATGAACGCGCAGCAGCTCGAGAAGAAGGCGATCGAGCTGCGCGTGCCCTACGACCTGGTCGCGTGGGTCGCCGAGAGCCAGCGACTGCCGGTGCCGAACTTCTCGGCCGGCGGCGTCGCCACGCCCGCGGACGCGGCGCTGATGATGCAGCTCGGCGCCGAGGCGGTGTTCGTCGGCTCGGGCATCTTCAAGAGCGGCAACCCGGTGCAGCGCGCCAAGGCGATCGTGCGCGCGGTGACGCACTACAACGACCCGAAGGTGCTGGTCGAGGTGTCGCGCGGGCTCGGCGAGCCGATGGTCGGCATCGACATCAACACCATGCCGGCGCACGAGCGGCTGGCCGGCCGCGGCGTCTGAGGGCTTCGGCGACCGTGTCCGTCTCGACCACGAACAGCATCGCGAGCTCGTCGGCGTCGACCGCTGCCGACGCGCCGCTGGTCGGCGTGTTGGCGCTGCAAGGCGACTTCGCCGACCACCAGGAGGCCCTGCATCGTCAGGGCGTTCGCACGCGCCAGGTGCGCACCGCCGCCGATCTGCGGGGCCTGCACGGCCTCGTGCTGCCCGGCGGCGAGAGCACGACGATGCTGAAGCTGCTCGACGTCGAAGGGCTGTGGCAGCCGCTCGGTGCCGCGCTGCAGAGCGGCGTGCCGGTGTTCGCGACCTGTGCCGGCATGATCCTGCTCGCGGAGCGGGTCGAGAACCCGAGCCAGCGCAGCTACGGGCTGCTGCCGATCACCGTGGTGCGGAACGGCTATGGCCGGCAGTACCACTCCGGCACGTTCGCGCTCACGTCCGACGTGCTGCCCGAGGGCACGACCGGCACGTTCATCCGGGCCCCGCGCATCACGGCGGTCGGGGCCGGCTGTGAGGTGCTCGCGCGCCGCGGCGACGACGCCGTGCTGGTGCAGAAAGGGCCGATCCTGGCGGCGTGCTTCCATCCGGAACTCGCCCCGGGCGAGCACGCGGTGGTGGCCCGCTTCGTCACCGCGGTGCGGCGGCACGCCGCGGCCGGTGCCAGGAGCTGACGTGACGATCCGCTACACGATGGAGCCCGAGCTGTCCGTCGACGAGTTCGTCGACGTGCTGCGACGGAGCACGCTGGCCGAACGGCGCCCGGTCGACGATCGTGAGCGCATCGCCGGCATGCTGGAGAACGCCGGCGTGATCGTCACGGCGCGCGACGAGCAGGGCCTGCTGGTCGGCGTGTCGCGCGCGATCAGCGACTACCACTACTGCACCTACTTGTCGGACCTCGCCGTCGACCGCGCGTTCCAACGGCGCGGCATCGGCAAGGAGCTGGTGCTGCGCACGCACGCGGCCGGTGGCTTCCACACGTCGCTGATCCTGCTCGCGGCACCCGGTGCTGCTTCCTACTACCCGCACATCGGCATGCAGCCGCACGGCTCGTGCTGGATCGTGCCGCGGCGGTAGCGAGCCCACCGCTCGCCCGTAACCGCGGTGGGCGTCCTGAGTATGTAACGTCGGCCGGCAGGCACTCGTGCCGTCCCCCTCGCCCACAGACCATCCTGAGGTCATGAAGTTCCTCACGATCGCCACTGCAGCGTTGCTGGCTTCGCTGCTGCCGGCGCAGAATCGTCCACAGCCAGACCAGACGAAGCTCAAGGAGCTTCGCACCGAGAAGCTCGCGAAGCCGGTGTTCCAGAAGGCCCCCTGGGTCTTCGACTACGACAAGGCACGCGAGCAGGCGAAGAAGGACGGCAAGGTCATCTTCGCCTACTTCACGCGCAGCTACGCGGGTTGAGGCCCCTGCGACGCCCTGGAGAGCGGTCCGCTCTCCGACCCTGAGTTTCCGAAGTTCGCCCAGGACGTGGTGCTGTTCCTGCACAACACGTCGCGTGTGGAAGACGAGCCCTATCCGACTCTGCTGCAGGAGAAGGGATTCCGCGGCTTCCCGTCGATCTGCTTCATGGACGCCGACGGCAACGTGCTGGCCAAGCCCGGCCGCAGCGTGAAGGCGTTCCGGGAAGGTCTCGAGTCGACCAAGAGCCTGGTGACCCTGCGTGCCAAGGGGGACAAGGCGACGCCGGCCGAGCAGAAGGAGCTGTTCTTCGCCGAGCTGAAGCTCGAGCTGGTCCCGGCCGACCAAATCCAGGCGCGCGCCGACAAGCTGACGTTGTCGGACAGCGAGAAGGCGATGGTCGCCGGCAAGATCGTCGACGGCGAAGTGATGGCGCTCATGCAGAGAGGGCGTGAACTCGGTCCGGACGAAGTCGCCAAGCAGTTGGCGGTGATGGCCGCAGCGGGCAAGGCGCCGAGCGAGGCGATGGCCGGGAACTTCTGGCCGGCCGTGCTCGGTCACGCCAGCAAGGCGAAAGACGTGGCGCTGGCACAGAAGGCGTTCGACGCGCTCGAGAAGCAGTTCGCAGGCGATGCGAACCCGAGGCTCGAGCGCGCCAAGAAGGAGTGGGCGAGGCTGCTCGAAGAGGCCAAGGCGAAGTGATCGCCGGCTTGGCCGGGCCGTTCGAACGCTGAGGCGGTCGAGCGGTCCCGCGCGACGAAATCGAACGGCCACGCGCTCGTCGTGGCCCGCGCAGGTGGAGCCGCAGTGCGCTCCGCCGCCCGATCAGCCTCCCGTCGGTTGGAGCTCTGGCAACGGTGGCGGTGTCATGCGGCGCCGCCGTTCGCTCAGCGATTCGAGGAATGCGCGCAGGTCCGCCTTCTCGGCCGGCGTGAGCTCGAGCGGTTGCAGCAGCGGCGACTTGGTCGGGAACAGCGGGTCGTCGGCCTGTTCGGGCTTGCGCTTCAGGGTCGCCATGCCGGCCGAGTACATGTCGATCACGCCGTCGAGGTCGAACAGGCCGTTGTGCATGTAGGGCCCGGTGCGCGCGACGTTGCGCAGCGACGGCGTCTTGAAGCGGCCGACGTCCTGTGGGTTCTTGGTGACCTCGTAGCGACCGAGGTCCTGTAGCTTGCGGCCGTAGTACGACAGGCCCAGGTCGTGGAAGGCGCCGTCGGTGAGCAGCGGGCCGTGGTGGCAATTGGCGCAGCGCGCCTTGGTGCGAAACAGGTGCAGCCCGCGCAGCGCCTCGTCGGAGAGCGCATCCTCGTCGCCGTCGAGGAAGCGATCGAACGCGCTCGAGCCGTCGCTGACGATCGTGCGCTCGAAGTCGGCGATCGCGCGCAGCGTTTCGGCGAGGTTCGGCTCGCCGCCGAACGCCTGGGCGAAGCGTTCGCGGTAGCCGGCGCTGCTGCGCAGGGTCGCGACCACGTGCTCGGCGCTGGCGTGCATCTCGTTCGGGTTCTCGAACACCGCGAGAGCCTGGTCCTCCAGGCTCGAAGCACGTCCGTCCCAGAACAGATGCGCGAGCAACCCGGCGTTCAGGATCGGCGGGGCATTGCGCGCGAGCTTCTGGAAGCCGTGTCCGAAGCTCGTGGCGCGGCCGTCGCCCCAGCCGAGTTCGGCGTCGTGGCACGACGCGCACGCCATCTGGCCGGGCCCCGACAAGCGCGCGTCGAAGAACAGCAACTGGCCCAGCGCCACGCGGGCTTCGTGCTTCGGCTCGTCCGGAGCCTTCGGGCGAGGCACCCGGCCGAACTCGACGAAGGCGACGCCGGGGTCGAGGGTCGGACGGGGCCACGACGGTGGTGGTCCGGCGTAGGCGGCACGCAGGATCGCCACTTCGCCCGCCGGCGTCCCACCTCCGGACCTGGTCGACGTGACGTGGCATGCGGACAAGGCCGCGACGACGAGGGCGGCGCAGAGCAGCGTTCGACGCATCTACGACAACGCTAGCGGCCCGGTTCGCGGGAGCGAATCGCGCTGCGGCATGGAGAAGCACCGTTGCTCCGGCCAGCGGCGATTCCGCAGGGCGGTCGGGCCACGCTTCCGGTGTCTGGCGTAGGAGCCAGCGCTACCATCCTGCGCCCCCTCACACGGCGTCTCCGGGCGCCTGCCAAGACCCCGCATGACCCCTGTCGTTCGCGCCGTTTCGTTCGGCCTCGGCCCCATCGGCCTCGCCGCCGCCCGCCTCGCCCTGCAGAAGACCTCCGTCGAGCTGGTCGGCGCGATCGACGTCGATCCGGCGAAGATCGGTCAGGACCTCGGCGACCTGCTCGAACTCGGCCGCAAGACCGGCATCGTCGTCGAAGGCGACGGCGAGGTGGCGCTGAAGCGGCTGCAGCCCGACGTGATGTTGCACTGCACCTCGAGCTTCATGCCGATGGTGAAGGACCAGCTGCTGCTGGCGGCGCGTTGCGGCGTCGACGTGGTGTCGTCCACGGAGGAGCTGCTCGTGCCGGAGTTCCAGCACGCGGCGCTGGCGGCCGAGCTGGACGCGGCGGCGAAGGCCTCTGGCGTGTCGTTCCTCGGCACCGGTGTGAACCCGGGCTTCGCGATGGACTTCGTGGCGGTGGTCGCCTCGGCGGTGACGTTCGACGTGCAGACCGTGAAGTGCACGCGCATCGTCGACGCCGGCACGCGGCGGCTGCCGCTGCAGAAGAAGGTCGGGGCCGGGCTGACGAAGGACGAGTGGAAGCAGCAGATGGCGACCGGTCGGTTCGGGCACATCGGCATGCGCGAGTCGGTGGCGCTGCTGGCGCGCGCACTCGACTTCCAGCTCGACAAGATCGAACAGACGGTCGAGCCGGTGATCGCCGCCGAGGACCACAAGACGCCGTTCCTGACCGTGAAGGAAGGTCAGGTCGCCGGCATCCGCAACCACGGCTACGGGTTCGTCGGCAAGCGCCAGGTGCTGCACCTCGACCTGGCGATGTACGTCGGCGCGCCGGACCCGCGCGACGAGATCGTGCTCGAGAGCACGCCGCCGGTGCACCTGAAGTTCCTCGGCGGCATCGCCGGGGATCAGGCGACCGCGGCGATCCTGGTCAACAACCTGCACGGCGTCGTCGCCGCCCGACCGGGCTTGCGCAGTGTGCTCGACGTGGCGCCGCCGCGGCTCTGCCGCTGACGGCGACGGTCGGATCGCGGCGACGGGATGAGGAATCCCAGCCGGCGCGGGCCTGCCGTTCTGCGTGTGCGTGCCTATAGTCGCGGAACGCATGGTGCGCGCGCTGCAAGAACGTCCCTCGGTCGCCGTCGGCCTCTGTGCCACCATTCTGGTCGCATGGTTCGTCGTGCGCGGAGACCTTCGAGTGCACTGGCAGGGCGTTCCCGCGGTGGCGGCAGTGCGCGACCCCGTTCCGTCTGCCTCCCCACCGCCGAATGCACCGGTCGTCGTGCGGCGGGCTGGTGCCAGCTCACCGAAGGTGACCGCTGCGACCACACGGGCGCGCGTGTTCGACCCGCTCGGGTTCCTGCTGGCCGGGGCATCGCTCGAGAACGGCGACGAAGTGCTGCGCACCGACGCCGAAGGCAGTTGTCGGATCGAGTTCGATCGCGGCACCGTGCGGGACGTGCTGGTGCGCGCCGGCGGCGCGCAGTCGCGCTGGTGGCGGTTGCACGCGGTCAGCCCGGACGTCGCGGCCGTGCAGCTGGCCGCAGCTGCCCCTTGGGATCCGCCGGCTGCGGCGCTGCCTCCGCCGGCGCAGCGCCACGGTGAAGGAGTGGTGCGTGGTGCGGACGGCAAGGCCCTGGGCCTTGCGTTCGTCGTGTCGGTCGGGCTCGGCGAATGGGCGCGCACCGACGAGTTCGGGCGCTACCGAGTGGCCTTGCCGGCGGGCCCGGCCGAGTTGCTGGTGCACGCGCCAGGCGCTGGCGCCGAATTGGCTGGCCAGGCGCTGCTCGCCGAGCCGTTCCGGAGCGAGCGCGGCGCGGGGCTCGTGCCGTTGCCGGACCTGACCACGACCGCTGGGCAGGCGCTGCGTGGCGTCGTGCGCGACAGCCGCGGCGAGCCGATCGAAGGCGCGCCGTTGGTCGTGCGCGGCCAGCACTTCGTGCGCGTGGTCGAGACCGGCGTCGGCGGCGCGTTCCAGCTCGGTGGCCTGCTGAAGGGCAGCTACGAGATCGAGCCGTTCGCGTGCCGCGGCGACGTCGGCATCGCGACCAAGGTCAGCTTGGACGGCCCGGTGCAGTTCGTCGATCTCGCGCTGCAGTCCGCCAGCGAACTGCGCCTCGCCGTCGTCGACGAAGCAGGGGCGCCGTGCCGCGATCTGCTCGTCGCGAGCGTGGTCGGTTCGCTGCGTCGTGGCGTCGGTCCGACCGACGCCGACGGCTTCGTCGCCGTGCCGGTGGTCGCGGGGCACACGACCTTCGAGGTGCGGCACGTGCCGGAGTTGGCACCGGTCTCGGTGCGCGCGTGGCAGCCAGACGCAGCGCGCCTCGTCGTCGCGCGCTCGTTCTGATCGTGCGCTCGCTGCGGCAGCGTCAGGGTTGCCGCAGCGTCACTGCAGGACCATCACCGCAGCGTTGCTCACCGCGTAACCGAACGGGCTCCCGTCCGCCACGATCGACTGCGCCGCGATGAGCGCGCCCGGGAAACCGATCGGCAGCGGGAACGGCGTCGACGCGCTGCCGAACGGGTCGGTCGGGAACAGGTTGGCGATGATGATCGCACCGAGCGGCAGGTAGGCGGTGCAACCGGGGGCCAGCGACACGCCGGCGGGTTCGATCGTGAACGCCAGCACGTTGTAGCCGAACGAGTTCGCCGGCGCGTTCGTCTGGACGATCTGGACGGTGTTGCCACCGGTCGGGACGCCGACGTAGGTCTCGGTGAATCCGGACGACGCTGCCGAGCAGCTGACTCCGTAGGTGCCCACCTGACCCGGCATCAGGTAGGTGACCTCCAGGGATGGATTGTTGAAGCCGTTCTCGCGCGACGCGAGGCGACGGGCGGTCGATGGCGTCACTTCGTCGTCCAGCTTGATCAACCAGCCGAAGTTCGAGCTCGGACTGCCGAGCCAGCTGGCCACGTCGGCAGCTGTTTGCAACGACAGGTCACTGGAGGCCGCGCCGAACGTAGGCAGGGTCATCGTGAAGCTCGGGGTGCCGGCGAAGGAGCCGCCCGGCGTGGTCCAGGTCGAGCCGGAGTAGAACGTGTGGATCCACGTGGCATCGCCCGGCGTCGCCACAGCGCCGCCGCCGCCGTTGCCCAGCGCGGCCGACGAGCCTTCGCCCCAGTCCTGGCTCAGGCGATACGCGGATGCCGGGGCAGGAGTCCCGGCGCTCGACTGTTCGACGAACAGGTCGAGCTTGGCCGACAGGATCCAGGCCCCTGCCGGCACCACGCTGGCGACGTCGAAGCGCATCACGGCACGACGGATTCTGCCAGTGCCGGTGAGGCCGCAGAAAGTGCCGCTGCCTCTGCCGTTGCTCAGGCTGCCGGTGAGATCCTCGTAGAGCGTGTTGTCGAGGTCGCAAGGCACGCTGACGGTCGTCGTCTGGGCGGCAAGGGAGCTGGCCAGGGCCATGGCGAGGCCGAAGTGGAGGGCGAGTTGGATCGGGTGCATCGGGTTCGTGGCGGGAGGTGTGGTTCGGGTCACTTGGGAGGAGCGGCGACTGTAGCAGCAAGTCCGCCGGGTGGGGCGATGGCTGGGTGTGCAGGCGGAGCGTGGGGCAGCCGGATCAACGCTTCTGGCCGACGAAGAACGTCTCGCCACCGCCCTGGCCGGCGATGCCGCGCAGCAACTCCGTGTTCGCCTCGCCGAGGCCGATGCAGTGGATGCGCACCCTGCGGAACAGGTTCATGCGGCGCACGTCCTCGATCAGGAACTGGTCGAAGATGTAGGGGCCGTAGTACTCCAGGGTCTGCATGCGCGGTGCCTTGCCGCCGTACTCGATGCTCTTCACCACCTCTCCTTCGCCATAGTCCTTGTCGAGGACCATGAAGTCGTCGGCGGTCGGCGCCCCGTCGGACAGCAGGAAGATGGTGTCACAGCCGTCGGCGAGCGGCTTCTCTTCGACGTAGGCCGGCCCGTTCGCGTGGCCGCCGCCGTGCACGGCGAAGGCGCGGCGCAGCCCGCCGAACAGGTTGGTGCGGCCACGCAGCACGCCGTCCGGTGCCACGCCGGGGACCGGTTCACCGGGCACCAGGGCATCGAGTTCCTTGATCGCCTTGTCGAGGTTGGCGCGCGTCGCCTTCACCAGCCCCTTGGTCGCGTTCAGTGTGCCGGCGTCACTGCCGAACCAGACCACGCAGAACCACTGGTCGGGCTGCAGGCGCGACAACGAGATGCGCAGCTGCTCGCGCGCGAGGTCCCAGCGGCTCTTGATCAGGTGCCACGGCAGATCGCTCTCGGTGAGGATCGCGTTCTTCGGGCGCTTCGGCTTCGGTCCGGTGATCGGTCCCTTGTGTTCGTTCGGGACCTTGATGCACATCGAGTCGGACAGGTCGAGCACGTAGCAGAAGCGCTCGCCGTCGCTCTCGATGCCGAAGAAGCTCGGCTGCGCGCTGGTCTGCGAGGAGCTGCTCTTCACGTCGCCGCGGGCGAGGAACGCCAACCACGCGGCCGGATCCTCGAACTGGGCGGGGGAGCGGAGGATCGCCTGCAGCGTCCGCGTCATCTGCACCCTGCCGAGCTTGGGCAGGCCGACCTTCGGATCGAGCAGGCCGATGTAGGCGGTCAGGGCGTTGCGATACGACTCGTCGTTGACGCGCGCGCGGTTGTCCCACAGGGCGTTCGTCATCGCCCCGAGCAGCAGCATGCGCTCCCCTTCCTTGTCCTTCGGCGGCAGGGTGACGCAGTTCGGCGTGATCGCGGCGGCGACGTCGCCGCGGCGACTCGCCCCGATCGCGACGATCGCGGCGGCGCGTTGCCAGCTGGCCGTCGCCTCGCGGGCGATCGCGAGCACCTCGTCGGTGCGCGTCAGGTCGGACTCGATGCGCAGCACGTTCGTCCACAACCAGGCGTCGGCGGGGTTCGTGCTCGCGGTGCGCAGGGCCACCAAGGCGTCGAGGAACCCGGCGTTGTCGAAGTCGCGCCCGAGCATCGAGGCGATCGTGTAGCGCGAGTACTCCGGCTCGATCTGGGGGCGGCCGTAGTCGGCGGCCAGCTGTTGCAGGGCCTCGGCCTGATGGCTCAGCGAGAGCGCATCGCGGCCCATCGTGTGGAAGAAGAACGGCTTCCGGACGATGCACTGCCGGTAGCGAGCGAACGGCTCCGTCGCGGGCTCCTCGTGCTGGGCGACGGCACATCCGAGGGCCAGGAGGACTGCCAGCGAGGCTCGCGAGAACGGGGACGAACTGGGCATCGGCGATCCAGGTCAGGAGCGAGGGCTCAGGGGAGGGTAGCGAACCCGCGAACCGGGAATAGGGCCCTGGAGCAGGCAGGTCACCGGATCGGGCATGGTCGGGCTGCCACGGTCCTCCGGATAGCGTCTGCGGCATGGGCAAGCTGCACGACACCATCACCGAAGACCTGCGCGCCTGGATCGAAGCACAGCACCTGTTCTTCGTGGCGACGGCACCGAGCGGCGACGCGGGCCACGTCAATTGCTCGCCCAAGGGCGGCGATCCGCTGGTGGTGCTGGGGCCGCGCGAGGTCGCCTGGCTCGACCGCGTCGGCAGCGGCGTCGAGACGATCGCGCACCTGCGCGAGAACGGGCGGATCTGCGTGATGCTGTGCGCGTTCGAGGGCGCGCCGCGCATCGTGCGGCTGCACGGCCGCGGCGAGGTGATCACGAAGCAGCACGCGCGCTTCGCCGAGCTGCGCGCGTACTTCCCGGGGCGCGAACTCGGCACCCGTTCGATCGTGCGCGTCGACGTGACGCGCATCGGCGACTCGTGCGGCTTCGGCGTGCCGCTCTATCGCCACGAGGGCGAACGCGACCAGATGGGCAAGTGGTGCGACAAGAAGGGGGCCGACGGGATCGACGCCTACGTGCGCGACAAGAACGCCGTCAGCATCGACGGCCTGCCGGGCTTCCCGGGCTGAGCCTGCGAGGCTAGCACCGCGTCTCGAGTGCGGCCGACCGCGCGACCGGAGCCGGCGATCACGCGCGGCGCGCTTCGATCACCCAGGTCTGGCGATCGCCGATCCGGTCTTCGCGCACGTCGAAGCGCACCGGCAGGAAGTGGCCGATCACCTCGGCGTTGGTCGTGGTGTGCAGCGTCGGCTCGACCGTGCGGAACGCGCCGCCGCCGGCCAGCGCCATCGGCAGCAGCAACTGGTCGGCGAGGTGCGCACCGACCGGGACGTCGGCGGTGCGCAGCTCCTCGAACGCGTCGGCGGCACGATGTGCGATCTCCTCGGCCGGCACGCCGCGCTCGCCGAGCGTGGTGACGACGTCGCCGCCGCCCTGGCGAGCCAGCACGACGACGAGTGCGTTGCCGGGGCCAGGCGAGCAGCGATCGACGATCCGCACCGCGTCGGCGGCGATGCGGAGACGCTGGCACAGCACCGTGCGTTCGCGCTGGGCCACGTGCGACGGGATCTGCGACGTCAGGATGCGCGCGTGCACGATCGGCGGCGCGTCGGCCTGCAGACGCTCGAGCGGCTGCCAGGCGGCCGGGGCGACCTCGGCGCGGACCTGGCCGCCACCGGCCGGGAAGAACCCGGCCATGCGCATCGTCAGCTGCAGCGGCGCACCCATCGAACGCACGGCCGGCGCGAACGCGTGCTCGAGGAAGTCGAACGACGGCGCCAACGGGTTGTGCGTGCCCCCGACCAGCTCGATGCCCGACGGCCCGTTCGCCTGCCACAGGGCCGGCAGCACCGTCTGCAGCACGAGCATGGCGCTGCCGGCCGTGCTGATGGCGAAGCGGTAGTTGCCCGGCGTCACCAGGCCCGGACGGAACGCGAGCCGCAAGCTGCCGAGCTCGGCGCCTTCGACCGTGGCGGCGCACAGCTGCGCCGCGGCCTGCACCGCCGCGAGATGCTGGCGCTTCAGGCCGGGCTTCTCACGGCCGGCGCGGATGCGTTCGATGACGAAGCCCTGGCCCGTCACCATCGCCAACGACAGCGACGTGCGCAGCACCTGGCCACCGCCTTCGCCCATCGAACCATCGAGTCGGATCATCGTTCAGCCCTTCACGCAGACGACCTGCTTCAACGTGTGCACG
>JAEUHU010000224.1 GCA_016793305.1 Planctomycetota bacterium | reverse complement strand
GTCGAGGTCGAGTGCCTCGGCCAGGCGCCGTTCGGCGACCCGCTGCGCTTCCGCCTGCACGGCTACCGGCTGGCGCTGCGCCGCAGCGAGGCGGCAACCGTGCGGATCGAACGCCTGCCGGAGTCGGGTTCGTGAGCCCGGCCAGCCCCGTCACCGCGTCGGCGCGCCGCACCGTGGCCCTGGTCGGTCGGGCCAACGCCGGCAAGACCTCGCTGCTGATGCACCTGACCGGCAGCCTGCAGCGGCCGGTGAACTTCCCCGGCTCGTCGGTCGAACGGGTCGAGAGCGACGTGCAGGTCGGCGACCTCGTGCTGCGGGTGGTCGACCTGCCCGGCGTGGCTTCGCTGGTCGCCGGCAGTCGCGACGAGGACGTGGCGCTGCGCTACCTGCGTGGCCAGGACGGTCCGCCGCCGGACCTGCTGTGCGTCGTGCTCGACGCCGCCAAGCTGCCGGTCGAACTGCGCTTCCTGCAGCACCTGCAGAAGCTCGGGCTGCCGATCGTGGTCGCGCTCGGCAAGGTCGACGTCGCCACCGCGGAAGGGGCGCCGGTCGATGCGGAACGACTGCAGCAGGCACTCGGCGTACCGATGGTGGTGGTGCACGGGGGCACGGGGGCCGGCACCGCCGGCCTGCGCACTCTGTTGGCGACGACTCCGCTCGTCGTGCAGACCCCGAACGTCGGCGCCGCCGAGGCCACGGCACCCGGGTCCGACCGCACGCACCGCCGCACCCGCACCGACCGGCTCGACGCGGTGCTGCTGCATCCGCTGCTCGGCCCGCTGGTGCTGCTGGGGGTCGTGCTCGGCATGTTCCAGCTCGTGTTCACCGTCGCCGATCCGATGATCGGCTGGATCGAAGCGCTGCAGGACGTGGTCGGCGGCGCGGTCGGCGACCTCGTGCCGGAAGGAGCCGTGCAGAGCTTCCTGGTCGACGGCCTCGTCAACGGCGTCGGCAGCTCGCTGGTGTTCGTGCCGCAGATCGCGCTGCTGATCGCCTTCGTCACCGTGGTGGAGGCCAGCGGCTACATGGCGCGCGCGGTGTTCCTGCTCGATCTCGCGTTGCGCAAGATCGGCCTGTCGGGCAAGAGCTTCGTGCCGTTCGCGAGCAGCTTCGCGTGTGCGATCCCCGGCATCGTCAGCAGCCGCATCCTGTCGGATGAACGCGACCGGCTGGCGACCATCGCGGTGGCGCCGCTGATGTCCTGCTCGGCGCGCTACCCGGTCTACGTGCTGCTGCTGGCCGCGTTCTTCCCGGCCCACCAGGCGGGGCTGTTGCTGTTCGGGCTCTACGCGCTCGGCATCGTCACGGCGGCGGGCGTGGCGTTGCTGCTGCGGCGCACGGTGCTGCGCGGCGGCCAGTCGCGGCTCTTGCTCGAGCTGCCGGTCTACCAACGGCCGCGGCTGCGGCTCGTGCTGCTGCACACCTGGCTCGCGGTGAAGGCGTTCCTGCGCACCGCCGGCACCGTGATCCTCGCCGCCACGCTGGTCGTGTGGGCGCTCGCCTACTTCCCGCGTCCGGCCGAGATCCACGAGCGCTTCGAACGGCAGCGCGCGGCGCTGCCGGCCGGGGAAGCCGCCGAGGCGGCCCGCGCCGAGCTCGACGCGGCCGAGCGGGCGGCCTACCTCGAGCAGAGCTGGCTCGCCTCGATCGGCCACACCGTGCAGCCGGTGTTCGCGCCGGCCGGGTTCGACTGGCGCATGACCGTCGGCGTGCTGGCGGCGTTCCCGGCCCGCGAGCTGGTGGTGCCGACGCTCGGCACGCTCTACAGCCTCGGCGAGGTCGAAGCGGGCGACGATGCGGACCCGCGGTTGCGCGACGCGCTGCGCACCGCGCAGGGACCGGACGGCAAGCCGATCATGAACGGGCTCGTGGCGCTGGCGGCGATGGCGTTCTTCGCCCTGTGCAGCCAGTGCGCCGGCACGCTGGCGGCGATCCGCGCCGAGACGCACTCGTGGCGGTGGCCGCTGTTCACGTTCGGCTACATGACGCTGCTGGCGTGGCTCGCCGCGGTCGCGATCTTCCAGGTCGGCAGCTGGTTCGGCTACGGCGGCTGAGCGCGCCGGGCTCGCCGCCATGCGAACGGGACTTGCCGGCCGGCCGGCGCTGGTCGCCAGTCGTGCTGCGGGGAATGCCGAAGAACGGCCCAGCCCGCGCTGCGCGGCCCGCCCCTTCGAACAGCACCCGCCGATCCCCACCGTGTCCTTCCCTGCCTGGCTCCTTGGCTGGACCTGCCGCGTCGTCGTCGCCGCGGCGCTGGCCGGGGCGATCGTCGCCCAGGCGGCGCCTCCCGGGGGAGCGTCGCCGACCTGGCGCGCGTGGACGGACCATGGCCAGCAGCTGCTCGACGGCGAGGATCCGCTCGGGGCGCGCGAGGCCTACCGGCGCGCGTTGCAGCTCGGTGTGGACGCCGCCGAGCCGCGCGTCGGGCTCGGCCGGGCCCACCTGATGCTCGGGCACAGCCAGTTCGCGCTCGCCTACGGGGAGGCGGCGATCGCGCTCGACTCCGGCAACCAGGACGGCATGGCCTTGGTGGTGCGGGCGCTGATCCGCGCCCGCGAGTTCGACGCCGCAGTGCAACGCAGCGATGCTTGGCTGCAGTCGACCACTCCGGCCGGCGCCGAACTGCTGGCGGCGCGTGGTTCGGCGCTGTTCCGTGTGCAGCGCATCGAGGACGCGGCCGTCGCCTACCGGCGGGTCGTGGCCCAGGACCCACTGCAGCCCGAGGCACATCTGCGCCTGGGCTCGGGGCTGTTGCCGCCGACCACGGCGACCATCTCGGCCCCCTTGCGGGCGGCCGTCGACGCGCTGCTGGCGGGGGATCGTGGGCGGGCGATCGAACGGCTTCGTTCGGTGCTGCGCAGCGAGCCGAACCATCCGATCGCGCACCGGCTGCTCGGCGAGACGCTGTTCGCGCAGCGCACCGCGACCGGCATGGTCAGCAGCGAGCCGGCGTTCGCAGCCCTCGCCGAACTCGCGCCGCGGCCGGATGTGCGGCGGCTGCCGGTCGTCGACTTCGTGCCCGCGTACCGCAGCCTGTCGCCGAGCCGGCGCGCGGTGGTCGACCGCACGATGGCGATGTTCGGCTCGTACCTCGGCAAGCTGGTGGCGATCGGCGGGCGCCACGACCTGCTCGGCGAACTCGAACGCACCACCGACGCCGAGGCGCGCGCCACCCTGCGCGGCCGCCGCACCTTCGACGGGCGCGTCTGGGACGACGTGCGCGGCGTCGGTGGGCCGCAGGCGGCGACCGGCATCGAGGCGCTCGACGACGCGGCCTGGTTCGGCTTCGACACCTTCGCGCACGAGGTCGCGCATCAGGTGCACTTCTACGCGTTCACGCCGCTGCAGCGGGCCCGCATCCGTTCGCTCTACCAGGCGGCGCTGGCCGAGGGGCGGTGCCTCGACTACTACGCCGCCAGCAACGAAGCGGAGTACTTCGGCCAGGGCGTCGAGGCGTTCGCGAGCCTGTGCAAGCGGCCGGGCGGCGAGACGACGCACGGCCACACGCGGTTCGAGCTCTTCTCGGTCGATCCGGCGCTGCACGACTTCATCGCCGGCGTGGTCGACTTCGATCCGCTGCGCGACGAGCGGCTGCGACAGCGGCTGCTCGAGGCCGCCATCGCGGTGGCGCTGCGCTGCGGGCGCCCGGGCGACGCGGTGGTGGCGGCCAGGATGCTGTCGCCGGGGCCCGAGCGGGAGCGCCTGCTGGCGGAGGCGCAGCGGGTCGAACGGGCGCAGCGCTGCCACTGAGGCGGCTCGGCTCCCGTCCCACGCGCCTTGGCGGAGAACTTCGGCGGTGAGTGCGACCGCTGGCGCAATCCCGGCACATTGGGGCATGAACGACCCTTGCCAGACCCTGCCGCCGGAGGCGGCCCCCGGTCCGAAGCCGGACGGACCGCGCGAACGCATCCTGCAACTCGGCGAAGCCCGGCTCAGCGACGCCGAGTGCCTCGCCCTCGTGCTGCGCACCGGCTGCCGCGGCGAGCCGGCCGAGCAGCTGGCGGCGAGGCTGCTGCGCCGCTTCGGCGGCGTCGACGGCCTCGCCGCCGCGAGCGTGCGGCAGGTCGCCGCCGAAGCCGGCGTCGGGCCGGTGCGCGGGGCCGCGATCGCGGCGGCGTTCGGCCTGTCGCGGCGGCTCGCCGAGGCGCGCTTCCGCCCGGGCTCGGCGATGCGTTCGGGCGGCGACGTGGCGCGCATCGTGCGGGATTCCGCGCGCGGGTCGCGGCGCGAGAGCTTCTTCGCGGTGCTGCTCGACGCCCGGCACCGGTTGCTGTCGCTGCACACCGTCAGCACCGGCAGCGTCGACGCAGCCCCGGTGCACCCGCGCGAAGTGTTCTCGCCGGCGATCCGCGACGGAGCGGCGGCGGTGGTCGTCGCGCACAACCATCCGTCTGGCGATCCGACCCCGAGCCCCGAGGACCGCGCCGTTACCGAGCGGCTGCGCGCAGTGGCGGTGCTGGTCGGCATCGACCTGCTCGACCACCTCGTGGTGGGTGCCGAGCGCTACTACAGTTTCGCCGAGGAGTCGTTCTTCCCGTTGCGCTGACGGGCTCGCCGCGGATTCGTCCGGAAAGCGAGTCGCCGCCGGTTCTCCTGCAGCGACTACGAGGACCTTTCGCATGGTCGCCATGTCCCGAGCTGCGTTCGAGCAACTGGTGTCCGAACACCACGCCGCCGTGTTCCGCTGCGTGCGCCGCCTGCGCGGCGACGACGCGGCGGCGGCCGACGTGTGCCAGGACGTGTTCCTGCGCGTGCTGCAGGGCAAGGCGAACCTCGAGGCGGCCCGCGATCCGCGGGCCGTGCTGTGCTGGCTCGGCGCGCGCCTCTCGGCCAACGCCGCGCGG
>JAEUHU010000007.1 GCA_016793305.1 Planctomycetota bacterium | reverse complement strand
GCTGCGTGTAGCTCGGCTCGTCGCCTTCGTTGTGGCCGTGGCGGCGGTAGCAGACGATGTCGAGCACCACGTCGCGGTGGAAGCGTGCGCGATACTCCATCGCCAGCCGGACCATGCGCACCGCTGCCAGCGGGTCGTCGCCGTTGACGTGGAACACCGGCGCCTGGATCGCCTTCGCGACGTCGCTGCAGAACGGGGTGCTGCGCGAGTCGTGCGGGGCGGTCGTGTAGCCGATCTGGTTGTTGACGACGACGTGGATCGTGCCGCCGGTCCGGTAGCCGTGCAGCTGCGACATCTGCACCGTCTCGAACACGACGCCCTGGCCGGCGAACGCGGCGTCGCCGTGGATCAGCACCGGCAGCACCTGGTTCCAGGCCGCGTGGGCCGCGGCCTCGGCCGCCGATTCGGCCGCCAGCAGCTGCTCCTGGCGCGCGCGCGCCATGCCCTCGACGACCGGGTCGACCGCTTCGAGATGGCTCGGGTTGCAGGCCAGCTCGACCTCGACCGTGCGCCCGCCGCCGACCTCGTAGTCGGCAGTGGCGCCGAGGTGGTACTTCACGTCGCCCGAGCCCTGCGTCATCGACGGGTCGAGGAAGCCCTCGAACTCGCCGAAGATCTTCGTCATCGGCTTCTTCAACACGTGCGCCAGCACGTTGAGCCGGCCGCGGTGGGCCATGCCGAGCACGGCGCGCTGCACGCCGAGCTCGGCGCCGCGCTGCAGCAGCGCGTCGAGCACCGGGATCAGCGTCTCACCGCCTTCCAGCGAGAAGCGCTTGTGGCCGACGAAGCGTGTGTGCAGGAACTGTTCGAACGCTTCGGCCTCGACCAGCTTGTCGAGGATCTGCAGCTGCACCGCCGGGCTGAGCGCTTCCTCGTTGCGATTGCCCTCCATGCGCTCGCGGAGCCAGTTGCGCTGCTCCTGGTCGGCGATGTGCATGAACTCCGCACCGACGTGGCGGCAGTACGTGAGGTGCAGCGTCTCCTGGATCTCGCGCAGGGTCGCCAGCGGCTTCTTGGTGACGCCGTCGCTGTAGAACGTGCGCTCCTTGTCCCAGATCGTCAGCCCGTAGGTCGACATGTCGAGCTCGGGCCAGTCCCCAGGCTCGAACTTCAGCGGGTCGAGGTCGGCCAGCACGTGGCCGCGCACGCGGTAGCTGCGGATGTAGGTCATCACGCCGGCGGCGCGGCCGAGGTTCTCGGCCTCGCGCAGACTGCTGCCGAGCGGCGGGCGGCGGTCGATCGAGTTCGCGACCGGACGGTACGGCACCTTCAGCGACTTGAAGACGCCTTCGTAGAACTGCTCCTCACCGAGCAGCAACTTGTGCATCCAATCGAGGAACTGCCCGGACTCGGCGCCCTGGATGACGCGGTGGTCGTAGGTGCTCGTCAGCATCATCACGCGCGACACGCCGAGTTCGGTCAGCGTCTCCGGCGACGCGCCCTGGAACGCGCCCGGCACCGTGATGGCGCCGGTGGCGAGGATGAAGCTCTGCCCGGTCATCAGCCGCGGCAGCGAGCTGACCGTGCCGATCGTGCCGGGGTTGGTCAGCGTGCAGGTCGTGCCGGCGAAGTCGTCCGGACCGAGCTTGCCCTTGCGCGCCTTCTCGATCTGGTCGTTGAAGGCGGCGAAGAACGCGGCGAACTCCAGCGAGCCGCTGTCCTTGACGTTCGGTACGACGAGGCTGCGGCGCCCGTCCTTGCCGGGCAGGTCGACGGCGATGCCGACGTTCAGCGAGCGGCCGAGCCGCCGGAACGGCTTGCCGTCCTGTTCGACGAACTGCGCGGCCATCGCCGGCACACGCGCGATCGCCTGCACCATCGCCCAGGCGATCAGGTGCGTGAAGCTGACCTTCGGCAGGTGCAGGCCCTGCTGGTGGCGGTTGATCGCGTGCCGGTTCTCCTCGAGCACCTTGACCGGGATCTCGCGGGTCGAGGTCGCCGTCGGCACCGACAGGCTCTCGGCCATGTTCTTGACGATCTTGCCGGCGACGCCGGTCAGCGCCTGCAGTTCGTCGTCACCTCCGTTCGCGACGGCACTGGCGACTGCCGAAGGCTTCGGCTTCGTGACGACCGCACTGGCCCGCTGCTCGGGCGGCAACGCCGTGTCGAACCACGCGCGCCACTCGGTCGGAACCGAGTCCGGGGCCTGCAGGTACTCGCCGTAGACCTTCTCCGCGTAGGCCGCGTTGAGGCCGAACACTTCTTCGAAATCAGGACGGTGCATGACAGGGGCCGCCGGCCGGTTCGGGCTCGGCGGGACGATTCTGGACCGGAGCGTACGGCGCCGCCCGGAGCGGGCGAGCCTCTGGACACGGCGCGGCTTCGTCGCGTCCGTACTGGTTCACGCCTGCGGGGTAGGCGCGACTACTTCTTGCTGAGCAGGAGGACCATCCGCTTGCCCTCGACGCGGATGCCCGCTTCGACCTTGGCGATGTCGGCGAGCTCCTTGACGACTTCCTGGATCACCTGCTCGCCGACTTCCTTGTGGGCGATCTGGCGACCACGGAACAGGCAGCAGACCAGCACCTTGTCGCCGTCGGCGAAGAACTGGCGCGCCTGCTTGATCTTGACCTGCAGGTCGTGATCGCCGGTGCCGGGCCGCACGCGCAGTTCCTTGATCTGCACCTGGTGCTGCTTCCGGCGGCTGGCCTGCTCCTTCTTCTTCTCCTCGTACTTGTACTTCCCGAAGTCCATGATGCGGCACACCGGGGGCCGCTGGTTCGGTGCGATCTCGACGAGATCGAGCTGCTTG
>JAEUHU010000188.1 GCA_016793305.1 Planctomycetota bacterium | reverse complement strand
CAGCAGCTTCTTGCCTTCGTGGGGCCAGAGCCAGCCGCGCTTGCTCTTCTCGTGGCCGAGGAAGCGATGTGCCTTCTCGTGCTCGTCGTCGTGCAGCACGACCCACAGCGCCTGCAGTCGCGCCAGCCCCGGCAACTCGTCCTGCACGGCCTGGTCGATCAGGAACTCCTGCGCCTTCGGCGAGTCGCGCAGCGACAGTCGCTTCTCGAAGAACCGCCGCATGCGGTCGCCGACCAGGTTGGTGCCCGCGATCGTGCTGCGCTCGATGCGCACGCGGCGACCGCCCTGCAGCAGCGTGATCTCGTCGGTTGCGAACGGGTCGAGCACGCGGCCGCGCACTTCGGTGCCGTTCTGCAGTTCGATGCGGTCGCGCAGATCGTCCTGGGCGGCCAGCACCAGCGGGAGGGCGAGCAGGGCGAAGCACGGGGCGACGCGGACCATGGTGCGCTAGCCTAGCGCTTGGCTCGCCCCGCGTTGCCGCATGCCCCATCCCGCCCTGGTCGTGACCGTCGGGAGTGCGTTCGTGTGTCTCGCTCGGCTCGTCAGCTGCCGAACAACGCCACGATCCGGGGATGTTCGGCGAGTTTCGCGATCGGCAGTCCGGCCAGCTCCACCGCGTGCTCCGCCAGCTTGCCGGTGAGCGATCCCGGCAGTTCCTTGCGCAGGGCGCCCAGCGTGTGGGCGGGTGCGAACAGCGCACAGCTCGCGACCGAGTGCCGGGCGAGCTCCGCCGTGAGCCACGGCACGACCTGGCGGGCGAAGTGGGCGACGGCCTCGTCGTGCTCTTGCGCGAAGCCGGCCGAACGCCCCGATGCCCCGAGGCGATCCGGACGATGGTGCTCGCCGGCGGCGAACGTGGTCGACAGCGCCGCCATCTCCTCGAGGCGCGGGCTGCCCTTCGTGGTGCGAGAACCTCGCAGCAATCGCGCCTTCTGGCTGTCGACCACCACGAGCCACTGGGGACGTTCGGTCATGCCTCAAAGGTAGGGTGTGGTCGTGGCGCGTCGCGACCGGCGATCTTCCAGCCGCTCTGCGCACTCTGTCCTCGACCGACGACGCGGGCTCTCGGGGAGGTAGGCTGGGTGCGAACGACGCACCGCGTTGCCGCATGCCCCATCCCGCCCTGCTCGACACCGCGCATCGACCGTTTCCGCTGCCCCAGCGCGGCTGGTCGTTGTCGATGCACTGGGCGGACCTGTTGTTCCTGCACTGGCGCGTGCCGGCATCGGTGTTGCGGCCGCACCTGCCGGCGGGGCTCGAGCTCGAGACGTTCGACGGCAGTGCCTGGCTCGGGGTGGTGCCGTTCCGGATGGTCGACACGCGGTTCCGCTACCTGCCGCGGCTGCCGACGGCGCACACGTTCCCGGAGCTGAACCTGCGCAGCTACGTGCGCCACGGCGATCGCGCCGGGGTGTGGTTCTGGAGTCTCGACGCGCACAGCCGGCTCACGGTCGAAGGGGCACGGCTGTCGTTCGGCCTGCCCTACTTCCAGGCGCGCATGGCGTGCACGCGCGATGGCGAGCGCGTCGACTATCGCAGCGAACGGGTCGACCGGCGGGGGCCGGCGGCGCGCTTCCGGGCGTCGTGGCGGTCGCGCGGCGAGGGGGTGCCTGCTGGGCCCGGTACGCTCGAGCACTGGTTGGTGGAGCGCTATTGCCTGTTCGCGCAGCGACGCGGTCGGCTGGTGTGCGGCGAGATCGCGCATCCGCCGTGGCGGCTGGCTCCGGCGGAGCTGCAGTTGGCGGAGTGCGACATGGGGCGGCTGGTCGGTGTGGAGTTCGCGACGCCGCCGGACTCGGTGTTGGCGGCCATGCCGATCGACGTGGTGGCGTGGTCGCCGGTCGGGGTGGGCGCTCAGGGTTCCCACATACGCTCGTGACCTCGATGGACAGAGAACAGGGACGCGAAGGAAGGCGCAGGGCAGTGGCCGCCCTGCTCGGCGCTTGTTCAGCCACCACAATCGTCGGGCTATGGTCGTGGCACTGCGGTGCACACGGTCCTTGGTGGCTCGCGGGCTACGCCTTCATGGCCTTAGAGATGATCGCGGCACCAGCGTACACGCACGTGGCTCTCAACTTCGGCTCCTGGTCGCGTCCGTTGCGGCAAGTGCCGTTGTGCTTGCTGTTCTCGTCGAGCTCGTGCTGTCGGGTGCAGGCGTGATGTCCAGGAGTGCATCGCAGCGGCGCGACTGCCGCCCTCACACCGGCCGCAGCAGCCGCCGCAGATTGCGACTGCCGACGAGCCCGCCGAGCAACACCACCAGCGCCCCATAGCCGACCGCGGCCGCGACCAGCCCGCCGAGTTCGTTCCACCCGAGCTCGCCCAGCCGTTCCGCCGTCGGCGCCACGTACACCGACCAAGCGAACACCGCCGGCACCATCGTCGCCTGGAACGCGACCACCAGCACCAGCGCCGCGACGAAGCTGCGCCCGCCCGGCGCCGTGCGCCCATCCGGATCCGGGCGCAGCAGCATCGGCATCGTGCCGACCACCGCCAGCACGCCGAGCGCCGCCAGCGTTCCGCCGACCGCGGTCCCCGCATACGCGAGCAGCACCCGCCCTTCTGCTCCGAGCACCGCCACTCCGGCCGCCCCGACCAGCAGCAGCGGCCACAGCAGCAGCAGCCCGATCGCCACCAGCTTGCCGCGCAGCAGCGTGCCGGGCGCCACCGGCGACACCACGTAGAGCGACCACTGCGCCGAGTCCCACAGCACGAGCCGCCCCATGTGCGCGTAGAGCACCA
>JAEUHU010000150.1 GCA_016793305.1 Planctomycetota bacterium | reverse complement strand
GTCGACCATGCGGTTCACGTAGCCCCACTCGTTGTCGTACCAGGCCATCACCTTGACCATGCGGCCGTCGACGACCCGCGTGCACAGCGCGTCGACGATGCCGCTGCGTGGATCGCGCGCGAAGTCGCTGCTGACCAACGGTCGGGTCTCGTAGCCGAGGATGCCCTGCAGCGGGCCTCGTTCGGCGGCGGCGCGAAGGAGGCCGTTGACCTCGTCGACGGTGGTGCTGCGGGCCACGTGGAACGAGCAGTCGGTCAGCGACGCGTTCAGCACCGGTGCCCGCACGGCGATCGAGTCGAGCCGGCCCTGCAGCTCCGGCACGATCAGCGTCACCGCGGTGGCCGAGTTGGTGGTGGTCGGGATCAGGTTCAGCAGCGCCGAACGGGCGCGGCGCGGATCGGTGTCGGCGCGGTCGACGACGCCCTGGGTGTTGGTCGGATCGTGCACCGTGGTGACGAGGCCGCGCTCGATGCCGAGGCCGTCGTGCAGCACGCGCACGATCGGGGCGAGGCAGTTGGTCGTGCACGACGCGGCGGTGACGACGTCGGTGCGGGCGAAGTCGACGGTGTGGTCGTTGACGCCGACGACGAGGTTCGGCACCCCGGGCACCGGATTCGAGACCACGATGCAGCGCGCCCCGGCGGTGTGGTGGGCGGCCAGCAGGTCGGCCTTCTTGATCTTGCCGCTGCACTCGACCAGCAGGTCGACGCCGAGCGAGCGCCATGGCAGCGTGGCGGCCTCGGTGGTCTGCAGCAGGGCGAGCCGATGCTCGCCGACCTGCAAGGCACCGGGCTCGCCGCGGACCGGCAGGGGGTAGCGACCGTGCACCGAGTCGAACTCGAGGCCGAGCGCCAGCGACGCGGGGTCGCCCTTCGGTTCGTTGGCGGCGACGACACGGAGGCCACGCTGCAGGGCAGCGCGCAGGAACAGGCGGCCCATGCGGCCGAGTCCGTTGACGGCGAGGTTCATGCGGTCTTCTTGCTGGAGGTCGTGGTGTTGCGGGAGGCTCGGGTGGGCGGGTGGTCGAGGTCGTGCAGCCAGCGGTCGAGGCGGGCCCCGATCGCATCGCGCGCACTGCGGAACGCCGCCAGCTGCTGCTTCTGCGAACCGCGCACGGCGGCAGGGTCGGCGAACGGCCACACCTGCTGGTCCGGCGCGAACGGGGCGCGGCGGGTCGCTTCGACCGCGGCCTCGGGGCACAGCACGAAGGCGTGGTCGAACGGCTGCTTGCCGAGCAGCGCACCGAGGTCCTTGCTGTGCAGGTCGTCGGTGGCGACGCCCTTCTCCGCGAGCACGACGGCGACCAGCGGGTGCACGGACGCCGGCTGCAGGCCGGCGCTGGTCGCGCGGAAACGTTCCCCGGCGCGCGCGCGCAGCAGCGCCTCGGCGAGCTGGCTGCGGGCCGCGTTCTGCGTGCAGACGAACAGCACGCCGGGGCGCGTGTCGGGGTCGGCGGGCTGCCGGGGCCCGCGGATGCGCGCGGTCGGATCGGCACACAGGTCGATCCGCCCCTGGCAGCAGTCTTCGCCGAGGAACCAGAGGGTCGCCCGCAGCGTGTCGCCGCGCACCGCGTAGGCGATGCTGCGGCCCGAGCGGCGGGCGCGGACCAGGCCGGCCGCTTCCAGGTCGCGCAGGTGGAACGACAGCGTCGACGGCGGCAGCTCGAGCCGCCGCGCCAGTTCGCCGGCGGCGAGGCCCTGGTCGCCGGTGCGCGCCAGCAGCTGGAACACGGCGAGCCGCTGCGGATGCGCCAGCGCGCCGAACACCCGCACGTGCGTCGAGCTTTCCATGCTTCCAGAATCCTCGAAACGAATGCGAAGGCAAGGCCAAGACCGCCGCAATTCCCACGGGGCCGCGGCCCTTGCTCCCGGCATGAACGAGGTTCGCCGCATCGTCGTCGCCGGGGGAACGGGGCAGCTCGGGCGTCTGCTGGCCCGCCGCTGGGCGGCCGTCGGCCACGAGGTGGTCGTGCTGACGCGCGACACAGGCCAGGTGGTGGTGCCGTCGTCGAGCCCCGGTCCCCGAGGTTCGGTGCGCACGGTCGCCTGGGACGCGGGCCGCGCGTGCGCGGGTGGCGGGCCGCTCGGTGCCTGGCAGCACGAGCTCGACGGGGCGGACGTCGTGGTCGGCCTCGCCGGGCGCTCGGTCGACTGCCGGTATACCGCCGCCAACCGGGCCGCGATCGTGCAGTCGCGCGTCGACAGCACGCGCGCCTTGGCCAGTGCGATCGCCGCCGCACAGCGCCCGCCGCGGGTCTGGCTGCAGGCCAGCACGGCGACGATCTACGCGCACCACACCGGCGGCGTGGACGTCGCGGCCCACGACGAGGCGAACGGCGTGCTCGGTGGCGACGAACCCGGCGCGCCCGACACGTGGCGGTTCTCGATCGACGTGGCGAAGCAATGGGAAGCGGCGGCCACCGAGCAGGCTCTGCCGCGCACGCGCACGGTGCTGCTGCGCTCGGCGATGGTGATGAGCCCGGACCGAGGCGGCGTGTTCGACGTGCTGCTGCGGCTCTGCCGGTTCGGCCTCGGCGGCACCTGCGGCGACGGGCGTCAGTACGTGTCGTGGGTGCACGGCGACGACTTCGCGCGGGCCCTCGAGTTCCTGGTCGACCACGCCGACCTGGCCGGGCCGGTGAACGTCGCGTCGCCAGGGCCCTTGCTGCAGGCGGAGTTCGCGCGGGCGCTGCGGCAGGCATGGGGCATCCGCCTCGGCCTGCCGGCGACCCGCTGGATGCTGGAGGTCGGCGCGTTCTTCCTGCGCACCGAGACCGAACTGATCCTGAAGAGCCGGCGGGTGGTGCCGGGCCGCCTGCTCGCCGCGGGCTTCCGGTTCACACAGCCGGACTGGCC
>JAEUHU010000127.1 GCA_016793305.1 Planctomycetota bacterium | reverse complement strand
CAGCAGGAAGTAGCCGAGGTGGTTCAGCGCGAACGTGCGCTCGATGCCGTCCACGGTGGTGCTGCGCTGGAAGTGGTAGGCGCCGGCGTTGTTGAGCAGCACGTGCAGCTGCGCGTGGCGGGCGCGGAACGTCGCCGCCAGTGCGCGGATCGCCGCCTGCGAGGACAGGTCGGCGCAGAGGAACTCAACCTGCTCGTTGCCGGTGGCCGCGCGGATCGCCGCCGCGGCGGCCTCGCAGCGTGCTTCGTCGCGGCCGATGCCGACGACGGTAGCACCGAGTTCCGCCAGCCGGCGCGCCGCGACCGCACCGATGCCGCCGGTGGCGCCGGTGACGAGGCATACCTTGCCGTGCAGGTCGGGCGCGCGGTCGGGGCGTGGGTCGTTCGCGGACACGGGTTCGGTGCGGGTGGGAACGCGGCCACGCATCAGAGAACGCGGGCAGGCCGGTTGCCAGCGTCGGCCGGGCGGGTGCTGCAGGGTTGTGCGAACGGCTTGCGGCCGCGATCGTGCCGGGGGCGGCGCCGGCGTGGCCCCGTTCTCCTTCCCCCTGGACCAGGCTCCTCGACATGACGCGGGCTCCGGCAGCGATCCTGATCACCGGTGCCTCGGCGGGCCTCGGCCGCGCGCTGGCGCTCGGCTACGCGGCCCCGGGTGCAACGCTGTTCCTCGGCGCCCTCGATGCCGAACCGCTGCAGGCGGTCGCCGCGGCGTGCCGGGCGCAAGGTGCGGTCGTGATCGAACGCGTGCTCGACGTGCGCGATCGCGCCGCGATGGCCGACTGGATCGCCACCTGCGACGACACCGTGGCCCTCGACCTGGTGATCGCCAACGCCGGCATCTCCGCCAGCGGGCTCGGCGCCGACGGCGAGGACGACGCGACGACGCGCGCGATCTTCGCGACCAACGTCGACGGGGTGCTGAACACCGTGTTGCCCGCGATCGCGGCGATGCGCGCGCGCAGCCGCGGCCAGTTGGCGCTGGTCTCGTCGCTGGCCGGCTACCGCGGTTCGCGCCGTTCGGCGGCCTACTGCGCGTCGAAGGCGGCGGTGCGCGTGTTCGGCGAAGGGCTGCGTGCGCGCCTCGCTCCGGCGGGCATCGGCGTGTCGGTCGTCTGTCCTGGCTACCTCGACGTCGGCAGCACGTCGATGCGTCATCGCAACTCGCCGCTGCGCGTCGGCGTCGCGCGCGCCGTGCGCGCGATCCGTCGCGGCCTCGCCAGGAACCGTGGCTGGATCGCGGTGCCGTGGTGGCTTTCGCTGGTGGCGCGCGTCGGGTCGCTGCTGCCGAGTCGCTGCTGGGACTGGATCGGGCGCCTGTCCGACGCGAAGGCCCGGTCGCGCGGTGCCGACGCTGGATCGCCGGGACGCGACCTTCGGTGAGGTTGCGAGCTGCGGCGCTCGTGGCATCGCTTGCCCGGCCCGGAGGTCGACGGTCACTGCAGGGAGATGGCCAGCGCGTCGCTGGTCGTGACGACGAACCCGACCATGGGGTCGATCCCCAGGGCTGCGCCTTGGACCAGGAACGTCAAGGACGGCACGCCGGGCGGCAAGGGCAGCACGAACGGCTCGTTGGCGTTCGCGAGCACGGCGAGCGGGTGAAGGTACAGCACGCAGCTCGGGCCGAGTGCTGGCAGTGGCACGTTCGCCGGCTGCAGGCCGAGCGCCAGCACCGTCACAGGGACGACGACCCCGCAGAAGGCGTAGGAGTCGACCCGCACGGTGACGGTGCCGGCACTCGCGTCGAACTCGGCGACCAACGAAGTCGGCAACGACAGCATCCGGCAGGTGCCCGTCGGCATGGAGTTGCAGCCGTCGCCGAGCGACTGGGTGGTCTGCGACGTGAACAGGGTCTGAGCGGGGAGTACGGCTGCGGCGAGGCCGAGCACGAGTGGAAGGAGCAGCGAGGGGTTCATGCGCGCGTGCTCTACGCAGCTCGGGATCACCATGCTGGCGCGCGCGGCCTCTTCGGTCCGATCGCCCGACAACGCCAGGGTGTGCCGCCGTGGTGGTTCGGCCGACCGACGGAAACCCGGGCCTGCACGTGGTGCTCCGAGCCTGCCACCGAGGGAGCGAGACCCGGTCCGCCAACAGCCGTGGATCGTGGCGCGTAGGCAGCGCGCCATGTCCTCGCCTCCCCTGCCTGCTCTCGAAGTGGCCGAATCCGACTCGATCGCGGCTCCGCAGGCGGCGGCGAACGCGCCCCGCTGGCCCCGCATCGCCGCGATCGACGCGGTGCGCGGACTCGCGGTGCTCGGCATCCTGGTGATGAACGTGGTGGAGTTCGCGTGGCCGTTCGAGGCCTACGAGAACCCCGCCTACGCCGGCGGCAGCGACGGACCCGACCTCGCGACGTGGTTCGTCCAGGTGTCCCTGTTCGACGGCAAGATG
>JAEUHU010000106.1 GCA_016793305.1 Planctomycetota bacterium | reverse complement strand
TCGGCGGCCTCCTCGAGCAGACGCGTGCCGCGCGCGTTGCGCACGATGCGCCGGCCGCTGCGGTCGAACAGCGGCCCGCCGAGCTGCTCGGTCAGCTCGGCGAGGGCGGCGCTGACCGCCGACTGCGACAGGTGCAGCTGTTCGGCCGCGGCGGTGACGTGTTCGGCGCGGGCGACGGCGAGGAAGATCTCGAGCTGGCGCAGGGTGATCATCGATCACGTCGATGGTAACGATCGAAACGTTCCGTTGGATGGAACGTACGGGAAGCGGCACCTTGCCGGCGTGCGAACCACCGAACGCCTGCTCCAGAAGCTCGCCGCCGCCGGCCCGGGCCTCGGCGTCGTCTTCGGGATCGCCGCGGCGGCGGTCCTGGCCAAGGCCGCCGGAGTGCCGTGGCTCGACCCGACGGCGCTCGCCCTGCTGTTCGGTCTCGCCGCGAGCCCCTGGCTGCCGGATCACCACCGCAACAGCCCGGGCGTCCCGTTCGCGGGCCGCGCCATGCTGCGCCTCGGGGTCGTGCTGTCGGGCTGGCGACTCGCGCTCGTGCCGCGCGAGGCACTGGCCCCGCTGCCGCTGCTGCTGGTGGCGGCCCTGGTCGGCACCACGCTGCTCGCCGGCCGCTGGCTGGGTCGACGCCTGCGACTCGCCCCCGACCTCGGCCTGCTGCTGGCCGCCGGCCACGCCATCTGCGGCGCGTCGGCGATCGCGGCCACCGCGTCGGTCGTACGCAGCCGCGACGGGTCCGCCGCCACCGCGATCGTGCTGGTGACCCTGGCCGGGACCGGACTGATGCTGGGGCTGCCGGCACTCGCCGTCGCCTTGCCGCTGTCGCCGGAGGCCGCCGGCGCCTGGGCCGGTGCTTCGCTCCACGAAGTGGCGCAGGCGCTGGCCGCCGGCCAGCGGCACGGCGACGCCGGCGTGGCCACGGCGACCGTGTTCAAGCTGGCCCGCGTGCTGTTCCTGGTGCCGCTGGTGCTGCTGCTGCCACGTCTCTGCCGATCCAGCGACGACGCGAACGCCACCTTGCCGCACGCAGCCAGGGCACCCCGGCCGTGGTTCGTGCTCGGCTTCGCCCTCGTCGGCGCCGCGAGCCTCACCGGGGCGATCCCGACCGCGGCGCAGCCGTTCCTGCGCGCCGGCCAGGACGTCACCATGCTGCTGGCGATGGGCGCACTCGGCCTCATGACGCCGCTGCGTACCGTCGCAGCGATCGGCTGGCGCCCGCTGGCGTCGACCCTGCTGCTGACGGCGTTCGTGACCCTCGCCGGACTGGCCTTGGCCCTGCTGGTGGCGAGCCCCCCAACCGAGCGAGCGCCGGCCTGACCAGCACCGCGCACGCAATCCGTCAGCGGCCTCCGGACTCCTTCCCGGACGACGGCTCGGTCGACTTCTCCGGAGCCTTCGACGGCGGAGTCTCCGGCAGCGGCAGGACCTCGATCCGCTGCAGCACGTCGAACGCCCGCGTCGCCGAGCGCAGCACCATGTAGGTCGCGGTCGGGAACAGCGACACCTCGTGCCCCCCACGCTCGGTCGGCGGGCGCTCCTCGGACTCCTCGAGATGGGCGGAGATC
>JAEUHU010000010.1 GCA_016793305.1 Planctomycetota bacterium | reverse complement strand
GCGCAGACCAGCGCTTCCTTGTTGACGCGCAGCTTGAAGAAGTCGCCGGACTCGTAGGCCAGCAGCGCCCAGGTCGTCACCGAGGTGTCGTTGTCGTTGTCGCGCGGCTGGTAGCGCCACACGGCGTAGGGGTTGCGGTGCGACTCGAGGTAGTCGAGGCCCTTCTGTGCTGGCTCCCGCAGATCCTCACTGCCCGACAGCCCGAACGCCTCGCACATCGCGAACGTCGCGATCGCGTGATCGTAGATGTAGTCGTGCGCCGCGCGCGGGCCGAACACGCCGGTCTGCGGGTCCTGCTGGTTCGCCAGCCAGTGCGCCGCCTTCTTCAGGGCGTCCCGATGCGGCCCCGAGCGAAGCGTGCTGCCGCTGCCGAGCAGGGCCAGCATCGCGAGCCCGGTCGCGCTGACGTCGTGCAGCGAGTTGCCGGCCCCGTCGGTGACCCCGTCCGGGTCGTGCTTGCCGAAGCCGTCGCTGTCCCAGCGACCGTCCTGGTCCTGGTGCGCCACCAGCCACTGCAGCGCCCGCCCGTAGGCGGCCTTCAGCGCTTCGCCGCTCGGCGGCGGGGGCAGGTCGGTGGATGGGGCGACGGTCGTCGCTGTCGCGGCCACCGCCGCCGCGGCCTTCGTCGCATCGTCGAACGTGTGCGTGCGGCGCAGCTCCAGCGTGTGCACGTCGAACTGGTAGAGCACGCCGTTGCGCAGCACGAACAGGTGCTGCTGGTTGGCGACCATCACCGGTGCTTCGCCGTGGGCCGGGAGCCGCTCCACGACGGCCGGTGGTGGGGCTTGGGCCACGAGGCCGAGGGTCGGGAGCAGGGCGAGGAATCCGAGCAGACGAGGGGCGTTGGGCATGCGGGTTCACCTCCGCGGGTGCGAGACCACCCGGCGGAAGCTCGCCCGAACGGTGCGGACCACGCAGCGGTTCACTGGCCGCGCGAACCCGGGCGAACTGGGCGAACCCGGGCGAACCTCAGGACGCCGCGGTCCGGGCGTCGGTGCTGTGTGCCGGTGCCACGGCCGGGGGCTGCAGTCGGCGAACCGCCGCGACCGCGGTCGCCAGGGCCTGCTCCAGCTCGTTCGGCAGGAACGGCTTGCCGACGTGGCCTGCGACCCGCAGCGCCTCGGTCGTCGCCGCCAGATGGTCGGCGGCGTGGCCGCTCATCAGCACGATCGGGACGCCGGGGAAGTCGCGATGCAGCAGGTGGACGACGTCGCGTCCATCCATGCCCGGCATCGTCAGGTCGACCAGGGCAACCAGCCGCGAGGCACCGGCGAGCTCGCGCATCGCCTCGGCGACGCGCGCGCCTTCGCCGACCGTCACCACTCGGTGACCACGCCGCCCGAGGGCCGCGGCGACGACTTCGCGCACGTTCGCCTCGTCGTCGACGACCACCACGGTCATCGGCTCCGCATGAGCCTGCAGCTTCGGCGGGGCTTCCGGCCCCGACGGCAGCGCTCGCTCGTTCATGACGAGCGGCAGATGGAGGCGGAACGTGGTGCCCCGGCCGACCGCGCTGTCGATCGTGATCGCGCCACGATGCCTTCGCAGCGCTCCGGAGACCACCGCGAGACCGAGGCCGCGGCCGGGGAAGCGCGTCGTGAAGAACGGATCGAAGATGCGCTCGACGAGCTCCTCGCGCATGCCCTCGCCGTCGTCCTGGACCTCGATGCAGGCGAACGCGCCGGCCGCCGCCGCGCCGTGCGCGCGCTCGTTCCGCCAGTCGGCCTCGGTGCGCTCGACCCGGGTCGTGCGCAGCGTCACCTGCTTCGCCTTCGCGTCGCGCGCGTTGGTGATCAGGTTGAGCAGCGCCTGCTCGAGCTCGGTGGCGTTGCCCGTCAGCGGCAGCGCGTTCGGGTCGGCTTCGAGCGCCACCTGCACCGACGGTCCGGCGGCCGCCTGCAGCACCGGGACCAGGTCGCGGAGCAGGCGCACCAGGTCGAGCTCGTCCGTGTCGCGGCTGCGGTCGGCGGCGAACGCCTGCAGGTCGCTGCACAGACGGGCGCCGCGTTGGCCGGCGGCGGTGATCGCGTCCAGCAGCTGGCGCGCTTCCGGGTCGTGGACGTCGGTGCGCAGCAGGTCGGCGTTGCCGAGCACGGCGACCATCAGGTTGTTGAAGTCGTGGGCGACGCCGCCGGCGACCATGCCGAGGCTCTCGACGCGCTCCATCTGGCGCAGGCGCTGTTCGAGCTGGCGGCGCGCCGCGCTCTCTGCCGCGGTGTGTTCGACTTCTGCCTGCAGGGCGGCATGGGCCGCGGCCAGCCGGCGCCGGCTGCGCAACGTCAGCCACGTGCACAGGCCAAGCAACACGGCCAGCGCCACCGAAGCGGTCGTCACGGTGGTGCGGAAGGCGCGGGCGGCTGCATCGCGTTCGCCGGCCAGCTGGCGTTCCATCGCCACCCGCTGCCGCTCGTCGGTCAGCAGGTGTTCGAGGATCGCGGCGAAGCCCCGGTAGCGGCCGGTCTCGTCGCGCCGCATCCGGTCGAGTTCCTGGGTGCAGGCGGTGATCGCCGCATCGTCCTTGCGCGCCGTGGCGAGTCGCAGTCGCAGATGGGTGAGCTGCACGTCGCGGTCGGGCAAGCCGCGCGCGCCACCTTGGGCGGTGCCACGCTCGACGTGTTCGGCGGCCTCGGCGGGACGGTCCCGGTGCAGTTCGACCTCGGCGGCGATCTCGTGGCCGATGGTCACGAGGCGGCGATCGCCGAG
>JAEUHU010000069.1 GCA_016793305.1 Planctomycetota bacterium | reverse complement strand
CCCGAGGGCGCCCAGCACAGCTGGAAGAGCGACATCCAGATCCCGAACCTGATCACCTGGGAACCGGCGTTCGCGATCGAGATGGAGTGGATCCTCTGCGACGCGATCCGCCGCCACTTCGCCGGTGACAACAAGGGCCGCAGCGGCGTGCTGATCCGCGCCGTGACGCGCGCGCTGCACCAGCACCAGCTGCTCGACTGGCTGAAGAAGCAGGCCCGTTGGAAGCGCGAGCTGCCAGCCGGCGCCGAACTCGGCCTGACCGCCCAGGACGGCGGCCTGCACGAAGCCGAGGTGCCCCACGCCGCCGACGCCGAGATCCTGGCGGCACTGAAGCACGACGTGCTCGCCGGTGGCTACCGGCTGATCGACTGGCGCGGCTACCGCGGCTACCAGCCGGGTGAGAACGTCGTCGAGCTGTTCGTGATGGGCGCGCTCGTGCCCGAGGCGATCGGGGCGGCCCAGCTGCTGCTCGACCGCGGCGTCTACGCGAACGTCACGGTCGTCACCTCGCCCGACCTGCTGTGCGGCGAACTCGCCCGCAAGGACGGCTTCCGCCACCTGACGCAGACGCTCGGCGTGTCCGGCAAGCTGCACCTGCGGCCGGCCGGCAAGGGCAGCGGGGCTCAGACCGGGCCCCTGGGCGTCGGCGACGCGATCGACCTCGCCGGCCGGCGCGTGCCGATCGTCTCGGTGCACGACGGCGAGATCGGGCTGCTCGACAACCTCGGCTCGCTGGTCGGCGTGCCGCAGCTCGCCAAGGCGGTCGTCAAGTTCAGCAAGTCGGGCACGCCGGCCCACATCTTCCAGTACCACGGCCTGCACAGTGCCGGCATCGCCGACGCCTGTGGCCAGGTGCTGGCGCAGACCGCGCTGGAGCAGGTGCAGCTGCACCCCGACGCCGTCGCGTGGCTGCGCGGCCAGCCGGCCCCTGCCGGCGACTGGCGCGAGCTGTGGCCGAATCCCGTGTAGTCGCGACGCCGTGTCGTAGAGACGACGTCGCCAAGCGAACCCGCCGTCGATGAGCAACTACCCTCCGTTCGCACCCCGTACCACGAGCCCCCTGCCGCTGCTGATGGCGGGGGCCGCGTTCGTGCTGGCCACCTTCCTGCTGCTCGACCGCGGCGGCTGGTTCACCTCCCCGCCGAGCGCCGACCCGCGGCCGATCACCCCCCGCGGCGACCTCGCCGCCCTCGAGCAGACGTTCGTGCAGGTGTTCGAACGGTGCTCGCCGTCGGTCGCGCACATCAACACCAGCTCGCTGGTGCGCACGCGCTACGGCGTCGCCCAGACGTCCGGCTCCGGCAGCGGCTTCGTCTGGGACAAGAGCGGCATCGTCGTCACCAACCACCACGTCGTCGCCAACGCGCGCGAAGTGCAGGTGACCGTCGCCGGCCGGAACTTCCGTGCCGACGTGCTCGCGTCGTCGCCGAACCACGACCTCGCGGTGCTGCGCCTGCGCGGCAAGGCGGACTTCCTGCAACCGCTGGCGATCGGCACGTCGGCGGACCTGAAGGTCGGCCAGACCGCGATCGCGATCGGCAACCCGTTCGGCTTCGACCAGACGATGACCACCGGCATCGTCAGCGCCCTGAACCGCACCATCGAGACCAACGAGAACCAGAACCTGATGCACGGCCTGATCCAGGTCGACGCGGCGATCAACCCCGGCAACTCCGGCGGTCCGCTGCTCGACTCGGCGGGCCGCCTGATCGGCGTCACCACCGCGATCTACTCGCCGAGCGGCGCGTCGGCGGGCATCGGCTTCGCGGTGCCGGTCGACACCGTGAACGCGATCGTGCCGCGGCTGCTCGGCGGCAAGTCGACCACGGCGATCCTCGGCGTGAAGGGCGTCTACGACTACCCGAGCTACCGGCTCGATCCGGGGCTCGGCTACACGTCGGGCGCGATCGTCACCGAGGTGCAGGACGGCTACGGGGCGGCGGCCGCCGGCCTGCGACCCTTCCGCATCCGGCCGACGCAGCGCGGCGAGGTCGTCGAGCAGTACGGCGACGTGATCGTCGCGATCGACGACAAGCCGGTGCGCAGCTTCGACGAGTTGCCGCGCGCGCTGTCGAGCCGCAAGCCCGGCGACGTGGTGCGCGTCACCGTGGTGCGCGGCCTGCCCGAACGGTCGGAGGCCGTCGAGCTGAAGGTCCAGCTGGCCGCACAGGGCGAAGGCGTGCAGTCGGGCACCTAGGGCCCGCCCCGCCGTCGTCAAACGAAGGGTTCTTCGTCGCTCGGGTCCTTCGTCGCTCAGGGACCGAAGCGAACCTCGAGCGCGTTGCTGAGCGTGAGGCCGCTCGGGCCGAGCGGGTCGTCGACGACACACTGGGCGTACACCTCGAGTCCGACGAGGCCCGACGCGATCGGCACGTAGAGATCGAACCCACCTTCGGCGACCGCCCCTGGCGTGCCCCCGAGCAGCAGCGGCACCGCCTCGAACACCGGCCCGACCTGCAGCGTGTTGCCGGGGAACGTCGGCAGGGGCACCGGCGCCGAACCGGCACCGACCACCAGGATCGTGAGCGCGCCCCCGACCGCCCGCCGCAGCCTCAGCTCGACCGCGCCGGGGCTCCGCGCCGGACTGGCGCTGCCGAGCACCGGCCGCGCCCCGCCCGTTCCGGCCGTGGCCGCCGCGTACTGCCGCAACAGCCCGGCCCCGGCACCGCGCACGCGCGACGACCGCACCACCGACGAACCGACGGCGTCGCGGTCGCCGTCGAGGTCGACGTCGCCGAACGTGGCGAGACCGGCGGCGAGGAACGAGCGCGCGTTCTCGAACGTGAACCCCGGCCCCGGCCGACGGAACACGTGCAGTCGATCGCTGGTCGACAGCACCAGGTCGTTGCGACCATCGCGGTCGACGTCCTCGGCCAGCAGGCGGACCTCGTTCAGTTCCGCGCCCCAAGGGGCCACCACGGCCTGGCTGAACACCCCGGCGGTGTTCGCGTAGACCGCCAACGTCGTGCCGACCGTGGCCGCATCGAACAGCAGGTCGAGATCGCCGTCGTCGTCGAGGTCGGCGAGCGTCGGTCGGCCGGCGCCGAGCACGGGCAGCGGCGACAGCACGAACCCGGTCGGCGTCTGGACCGCCAACTGCATCGGCTGGCCGCCGCCGTTGCCGAGCACCAGGTCGAGATCCCCGTCGCCGTCGACGTCGCCGGTCGCCTTCGGCTCGACGAAGCCGGCGATCGACACCGGGGCGGCGAAGTGGCCAGACCCGTCGTTGCTCCACAACCCGGCGCTGGTGACCACGTCGAGGTCGCCGTCCTGGTCGAAGTCGCCGGTCAGCGCCGGTGTGTACATCTGGGCCCCCGCCGGTGCGGCGGCACCGAGGTCCACCAGCTGGCCGTTGCCCGGGTCGCGCAGCAGCTGCATCTGTTCGAACGGCGCGAACGGCTGCCCCTGGATCGACTGGGCCACCACGAACTCGTCGAAGCCGTCGCCGTCGAAGTCGCCGCTGACGATCGGCGTGCTCCATTGCCGCCCCGGAGCGGGCGACGGCACGACGCGGGTCTGCAGCGAGAACGTGCCCGTGGCGTCGTTCGCCTGCCAGCCGGTGTGGTCGATCGCGCGGTCGAGATCGCCGTCGCCGTCGACGTCGCGCAGTTCGGCCCCCACGGCCCCGAGCACGGGCTCGGTCGCCCGGAAGGTGCCGTCGCCGAACAACACCGCGCGCGCTTCGACCCAGTCCAGGGCGCCGTCGCCGTCGAGGTCGTGCAGCCCGACCGCCGCCTGCGACGAGTCGAGGCCGAACGACTGGGTCACCGCCAGCGTGAACACGCCCCCTCCGTCGTTGCGCCACTGCGCGAAGCCGCTCAGCAGGTCGCGCAACACCACGTCGGCATCGCCGTCGCCGTCCCAGTCGCCCGCGAAGATGCGGCCGGCGGTGACCCCAGGGGCCGCTGGCAGCGGCACGCCGGTCCAGAGCCCGGCACCGTCGTTGCGCAGCAGCACCGGAGGCCCGAAGTCGCCACTGACCAGCACGTCGTCGTCCTGGTCCCCGTCGCAGTCCGACGTCGAGGCGTAGCCGAAGAACTGCGTGCTGGTGGCCTGCAGGCCGAATCCGACGAGGGTCCCGTTCGGCGCGGTCGTGAAGGCGTGCATCGAAGTCGAGGTCAGCACCACCGCGTCGGCGCGTGGATCCCCGTCCAGGTCCGCCACCAGCAGCGCGCGCACGGTCACCCCCGACGGCAGCGCGACCGGGGCCAGTTGGGAGAAGGTGCCCGCGGTGTTCTGCAGCCACATCAACTCGACCGACGGCGCACCCGTGTAGGCGATCAGCAGGTCGCGATCGCCGTCCCCGTCGAGGTCGCCGGCCACGAGACCCTTCACGGGGCCGGGCACCGCCGTGAACAGCGGCGCGCCGAAGGGAATCCCCTGGGCCTGACCCGGCATCGTGTAGATGGCAGGGCTGGGTGAGGAGGCGCTGATCGGGGGGCTGTAGACGAGGTCGAGCCGCGCATCGCCGAGCACGTCGGCGAGCACCGCGTGGTCGGCCGAGGCGCCGGTGAGCGAATACAGAGCCACGTTGGTGAAGTTCCCGACGCCGTCGTTGGCCTTGACCTGGGCCAGGCCCCAGGCGTAGCCGCTCTGGCCGGGCTCGAAGCCGATCAGGTCGACGTCGCCGTCCCCGTCGAGGTCGCCGGCCAACCGGTTCTGGTTGAGCACGAAGTCATAGGTGCGCGGAACGTGGAACCAGTTCTGGGCGGCGGTTGGTACACAGAGCAACGCGAGCGACGACGCAAACACGAGGGCTCGAGGCATGGCGCTCCTTGGCGGCGAAGACGACGAGGGCGGCACTCTACCAGTTCGCCGGGCCAGAACCGGGGAACCAGGCCCCCGGTCCGAGAGCCCGTGGCCAGGAATCGACCAAGGCCTCTGGCATGATGGCGCACGAACGACCACGCCAGCCGTCCGTCCGGTGCCGCACCGCCGACGGAGCCAGGGCACGGCGCTTGCGCCACTTCCGCCACCGGAGAAGCCCCGCATGAACCGAACCCAAGCCGTCTCCCTGTTCGCCTCGCTGCTGCTTTCCGGCGCCCTCGCCGCGCAGTCGATGCCCCCTGCCGCGCCTTCCCAGCTGTCCGAGGCCCGCACCAAGGCCTTGGCCTGGCTCGCGACCCAACAGAAGGGCGGCGTGTTCACGCTGAGGATGCGCGGCCGCGAGCTCCAGGACCCGGGCCTGACGGCCCTCGGCCTGATGGCGCTGCAGACGAAGCCGAAGGACCTGCGCTCGGCCGAGGAGCAGACGACGATCGACCAGGGCCTCGCCTGGCTGCTGCAGCAGCAGAACGAGGACGGCACGTTCGGCAAGAACCAGCCGAACTACGTGACCTGCGTGGCGATCGGCGCCTTGACCCGCGCCGGCGACAAGGCCCACCAGCAGGCCCTGCAGCGCGCGCAGAAGTCGATCCTGCTGTTCCAGCACCTCGAGGCGAACGGCTACAAGCCGAGCGACCCCGACTTCGGCTCGATCGGCTACGACGGCAAGACCCGCGGCGACCTCAGCAACCTGCACTTCTCGCTCGAGGCGCTGCACGCGACCGGGCTGCCCGGCGACCACGAGTCGTTCGCCAAGGCGCTGGTGTTCCTGCAGCGCACGCAGAACCTGAAGAGCACCAACGACCACCGCGGCAAGACCGCCGACCCGGACAAGGAAGGTGCGATGCTCGAAGCGGTCGCCGGCGACGACGGCGGCGCCGTCTACTTCCCCGGCAACAGCCCCGCGGGCTACCAGAAGAACCCCGACGGCACCGTCGTGCCGCGCAGCTACGGCTCGATGACCTACGCGCTGCTGAAGGCCTACACGCTCGCCGGTGTGAAGCAGGACGATCCGCGGGTGCAGGCGGCGGTGAAGTGGATCGGCACGCACTGGGATCTCACCGGCAACCCCGGCAACTACGACGGCAAGGATCCGAAGGCGAAGTTCCACGGGCAGTACTACGGCTACCTGCTGCTCGCCCAGGCACTCGACGCCGCGAAGCTCGACGAAGTGCAGGCGATGGGCGCCGACGGCAAGCCGGTCGGGGTCGCGTGGCGACCAGCACTGAAGAAGCAGCTCGAGAGCCTGCAGCAGGACGACGGTTCGTGGGTCAACCACGACAGCGAGCGCTGGTTCGAGAACCTGCCGCTGCTGTGCACCAGCTACGCGCTGGTGGCACTCGAGCTCTGCCGCTGACGCGGTGGGCCAGGCGCCGGCGACGTCGCGGCTGGCGACTCCGATGGCCACGGGCTGAGGCCCTCGCATTCGCCCTGCTGGCGGCGATCCGGTCGTGCCCAGCACGTGGTCGGCTCGCGCATCTCGCGCTGTCGCCCTGCCGCACCGTCGGGTAAGCCAGTTCGCGTGCCGCTCCCGTTCACGATCCAGGCCACCGATGCGGAAGCGCGCGCTGGCTGCTTCACCACGGCCCACGGCGTGGTCCAGACGCCTGCATTCATGCCGGTGGGCACGCGCGCCTCCGTCACGGGGCTCACGGTGCAGGAACTGCGCGAGCTCGGCGCGGAGATGATCCTCGGCAACACCTACCACCTGGCCCTGCGGCCGGGGCCCGAAGCGATGCGGCAGCTCGGCGGGCTGCACCGGTTCATGGGCTGGGACCGCGGCATCCTCACCGACTCGGGTGGATACCAGATCTTCTCGCTGGCGCGCGACCGGGTGGTGTCGGAGCAGGGCGCGCGCTTCCGCAGCTACGTCGACGGTCGGGAGCACCTGCTGACGCCGGAGTCCTCGATCGCGGTGCAGGAAGCGCTCGGCAGCGACGTGATGATGGTGCTCGACGTGTGTCCACCGTCGGCGGCTCCCCCGGCGGAGGTCGAGGCGGCGATGCAGCGCACGCACCGTTGGGCGCTGCGCAGTCTTCTGGCACGGCGTTCCGACCAGCAGGCGCTGTTCGCGATCGTCCAAGGCGGTTTGTCGCTGGCGTGGCGTGCGCAGTCGGCGGAGTTCCTGGCCCAGCACGCGTTCGACGGCTTCGCCATCGGTGGCGTGGCGGTCGGCGACACGCGCAGCCAGCGCCGCGAAGTGATCGCCGCCGCCGCGGAGCGACTGCCTCGCCATCGGCCGCGCTACCTGATGGGGGTCGGCACGCCGCCGGAGATCCTGCTGGCGATCGCCCACGGCGTCGACATGTTCGACTGCGTGCTGCCGACGTCGCTGGCGTTCCAGGGCACCGCGTTCACCTCGACGGGCCGCGTGCGCCTCGCGCGCATGGAGCAACGCCTCGCCGACGTACCGTTGGACGCGGAGTGCACCTGCCCGACCTGTCGCACCCATCCGCGCAGCTACCTGCACCATCTGACGAAGAGCAGGGAAGCGCTGCTGCCGCGGCTCCTGGCCCTGCACAACCTGCACCACTACCTGCAGCTGATGCGCCGCGCGCGGGCGGCGATCCACGCCGGCCAGTATGCGGCGTTCCTGCGCACGACCCTGTCGGCGATCGATCGCCACGAACACGACGCCAGCGCGCGGGCGCCGGGCCGGCGCCCCGAAGCACCCGCCAGCAGCGAGCCGGCGCCGCCAGCACCACGCTTCGAGATCGTCGCCACGACCTCGGGCGCACCCGCTGTGCTCGACCGTGAGGTGGGTGAAGTGATGCACCCGGGCCTTGGTGCCACGGCCGAGGCCGAGCAGCTCTACGTGACGCAGGCGCGGCTCGCCGCTCGCCTGGCCGAAGGTGGGGAGCCGCTCGTGTTGTTCGACGTCGGCCTCGGTGCGGCCGCCAACGCGCTCGCAGCCCTGCGCTGCGCGCGGGCGGCGCCGGCGGGTTCGCGCCGACTGCTGGTCTACAGCTTCGAACGCGACCTCGGCGCGCTGGCGCTGGCCGCGACGGTCGACGGCGCAGCACGGCTGCAATGGTCGGCCGCGGATCGCGCCGCCGCGGTCGCGTTGCTCGAACACGGCCTGTGCGAAGCGCCGCAGTTCCGTTGGCGACTGCTCGCCGGCGACGCGCTCGAAGCACTCGCGCGCGCGCCGCAGCCCGCCGACGTCGTGTTCTGGGATCCATGGTCGAAGCAGAGCAACGCCGAGCTCTGGACCGTGCGCGCGTTCGCCACGCTGCGAGCGAAGTGCGCGCCCGGGGCTTCGCTGTTCACCTACTCGCGGGCCACCGCGGTGCGCAGCGCGCTGTTGCTGGCCGGGTTCCACGTCGGGGCCGGCGCAGTCGTCGGAACCAAGGAGACCACCGCGGCGGCCTTGGCGCCGACGCTGCCAGCGCAGCCGCTCGACCGGCGTTGGCTCGCCCGCCTGCAGCGCTCGACGGCGGCCTGGCCGAGCGACGTGGCCGCGTCGGAGGTGCCTGCGGCCCTTCGGCAGATCGCGGCACACCCACAATTCGCGCCGGCCTGAGCGAGGTGAAGCTCTGAACGTCCACGTGCCGGTCGCGAGCGCGAGTGCGTTGCCGCCGACCTGGATCCTCGGATCGGTGCTGGCGGTGACAACCAGCTCGAAGTCCTAGGTGACGGCGAGGGCACCTTGGAGGCGGGGAGTTGCGGCTGGGCTTGGCCGCCGCCGCCGCCACTCCCGCTGGAGCACGCGATGAAGAAGAGGATGGCGAACGCGGAGAAGCCGCAGGGACGAGACAGCTTAAGGAGAAGGTCGCGCATGGGGACGTTTCACCCCATCGAGAAGCGCGCGCGCCGGCGATACCACTAGCGGCAAGATTCCGGCCAGCCCGCCTCCTGGCAGCCCAGATCTCGGGCGGTTCGCGGGGCTGGTGACCCGTCTCCTCCGCCAAGTTCATTCCCGTCGCCCCCCGACGAGCTCCGTCGCGCTCCGCTCCATCTCGTTCCAGGTCCAACGACGACGCAGGCGGTATGACTCTTGGGTCGACCTGCAGAGCGCCGGTTCGAGAGTTTGCCGCTAACGCGTCCCTGTGGTGCTACGGACCGCAGTTTGCCAGCCGCGCAGCAGGCCGCGCGCCACGAGCCTGCGGACGTCGCTGGACGAGCGAAACCAGCGGCGGCACCATGAAGGGATCGAATCGAGCCCAGGTCCCACGTACAGGTCGTGGCGGAGAGATCGCTGAGGTCGGGGGCATGGAGAGCGGGGTCGATTCGGCTTGCACCTTCCGATCGATGCCAACCGACTACCACGCGAAGTACTGGGCCACGGAACTGACCCTGCGTGGGCCCCGTGGCAGCATCGAATCGCTGACGCGTTCGATCGCAGGTGCTCGCGTCGACCTCAATCCGCACCAAGTGGACGCGGCCTTGTTCGCGTTGCGATCGCCGATGTCGCGCGGCGTGGTCCTCGCCGACGAAGTCGGGCTCGGCAAGACCATCGAAGCCGGCATCGTCATCGCGCAGCGCTGGGCCGAGCGCAGACGCCACATCCTGCTCGTCGTGCCGGCCACCCTGCGTACGCAGTGGCAGAGCGAGATCGAATCGAAGTTCTTCCTCCCCACCGCGATCGTCGATGCGCGACGGATCCGAGAACGCCAGCGCAGCGCCCAGCCCAACCTGCTCACCTCCGGCGAGCAAGTCGTCATCGCCTCCTACAACTTCGTCGCCGCCAACGATGCGGCCATCAAGGCCGTTCCCTGGGACCTCGTGGTCTGGACGAAGCCCATCGACTGCGCAACGTCTACCGCACTTCGAGCCGGCTCGCTCGCAAGGTCGTCGATGCCGTCGAGCTCGCTCCGAAGGTCTTGCTGACGGCAACCCCGCTGCAGAACTCGCTGATGGAGCTGTATGGCCTCGCGAGCATCGTCGACCCGCATCTCTTCGGCGATGCCGACACCTTCCGCGAGCAGTTCGTTCGCGCCGCCGACACACGACGGCGAGACCTGGAGCTGCGAGACCGGCTGCGGCCGATCTGCATCCGCACTCTGCGCAGGCAGGTCAGCGAGTACATCTCGTTCACGCAACGCGTGCCGGTGACGCAGGAGTTCCGGCCGAGCGACGAAGAACACGACCTGTACGAACGGATCTCCGCCTACCTCCAGCGGGAGAACCTCATCGCCCTCCCGGCCAGCCAGCGCACCCTCGTGAGCCTGGTCCTCAGAAAGCTGCTGGCATCCTCGACCTTCGCGATCGCGAACACGTTGGATCGGCTGGTCGCGCGCCTTCAGGACCTGCACGACTCGGCCGAGATCCTCGACGACGAGGACCTCGAGGGGGTCGAGGAGTTCCACGACGAGCTCAGGGATGCATCCGACTCCTCGGGAGAGCAAGACGCCGACACCGAGGTCGACCCTGAGCTGTTGCAGGCAGAGCTTTCCGAGCTTCGGAGCTTCGTCACGAGAGCGCGCGCCATCGCCAAGAACGCCAAAGGCGAGGCCTTGGTCCCGGCACTCCAGGTCGCCCTCGCCCGAGCAACCGACCTCGGCGCATCACGCAAGGCGGTCGTCTTCACCGAATCTCGCCGCACGCAGCAGTACCTCTTCGAACTGCTGTCGGCGAACGGCTACGACGGCCAGATCGTGATGCTGAACGGGTCGAACACCGACCCACACTCCGCTGCGGTCTACGAACGGTGGCTCGAACGCCACCGCGACGAACCGATCGCGACGGGCTCCAAGGCCATCGCGATGAAGGCAGCCATCGTCGAGCAGTTTCGCGAGCACGCCAATATCCTCATCGCGACCGAGGCTGCGGCCGAGGGCATCAACCTGCAGTTCTGCTCGCTGGTCGTGAACTTCGACCTGCCCTGGAACCCCCAGCGGGTCGAACAGCGGATCGGCCGCTGCCATCGCTACGGCCAGCGCCACGACGTCGTGGTCGTCAACTTCCTCAACGGGCGCAACGACGCCGACCAGCGCGTGCTCGAACTCCTGAGCGAGAAGTTCCGCCTGTTCGACGGCGTGTTCGGCGCCAGCGACGAGGTCCTCGGCGCCATCGAGTCTGGCGTGGACATCGAACGTCGCATCGCCGACGTCTACCGTTCCTGCCGAGGCTCCGCCGAGATCCAAGCCGCCTTCGACCGCCTACAGGCAGACCTCGAGGAGCAGATCCAGGTGCGCATGGCAGCCACGCGCGAGGCCCTGCTCGAGAACATCGACGAGGACGTGAGCGCCCGCCTGCGTATCCGCCGGGACATGACCTCCGAGTCGCTGTCGCAGCGCGAACAGCACCTGCTTGCCCTGACGCGTGCCGAGCTCGGAGCCGACGCACAGTTCGACCAGACCCGTCCCCGCTTCCACTACTCCGGCTCGCTGGCACCCGTCGGCCACTACCACCTCGATTGGAAGCAGGCCGAGGAAAGCGGCGACGCTTTCTATCGGCAGGACCATCCGCTCGCCGCGCAACTGATCGAGCAGGCGCGTCTGCGCGAACTGGCCCCTGCAACCGTGCAGCTCGACTACGACGCCTACGGCCAGGTCGTCAGCGTCCTGAAGCCCCTGCTCGGATCCCGCGGCTGGTTGGCCGTCGACAAGCTCGTGGTCACCTCGGTCGACATCGAGGAGTTCCTGGTCTTCGCCGGTCGCACGGACACCGGACAAGAGCTCGACGAAGAACTCTGCCGCAAACTGCTGCTCCTGCCTGCGCGGGTGACCGGGAAGCCAGCCGCCGTGCCGGACCTCGGTGCGCAGCAGCAAGCCGCCGTCGCTCGACATCTCGCCGACGTCGCGGCTCGGAACGGCGTGATCTTCGACGAGGAGGTCCAGAAGCTCGACCGCTGGTCGGGCGACCTCAAACACGGGCTCGAGCACGAGCTGAAGGAACTCGACCGGCTGATCCGCGAGGCGCGCCGGGCCACGGCGCTGGGTGCTTCGCTGCAGGACAAGCTGCACTCGCAGCGGGCGCTCAAGTCGCTGGAATCGCAGCGCAGCCACAAGCGTCGCGACCTGTTCGCGGCGCAGGACGAGATCGACGCGCGGCGGGAGGGCCTGATCCAGCGCATCGAGAAACAACTCCACCACGACCATTCCGTCGAGCCGCTGTTCGTGCTTCGCTGGGAGCTTCGATGACCACGGCGGCACCCGCGATCCCAAAGAAGCTGGCCGAGCTGCTGCAGCAGCCCGAGGGCGAGCGCTTGGAGTGGAAGCGTTCCACCGGCGAACTGCGCGACGCGATGCAGACGATCTGCGCGTTCCTCAACGGCGGCGGCGGCACGCTGCTGTTCGGCATCCGACCCGACGGTCGCCCCGAGGGCCAGCAGGTCACCGACCAGACCATCCGTGACCTCGCCGAGGCGTTCGCCCGCATCGAACCGCCTTGGCATGCACCCATCGAGCGCTTCCCGCTGGGCAACGGCCGCGAGATCCTCGCACTGCACGTCGAACGCGGCCAACAGCTGGTCCCGTTCACCTACGACGGCCGGGCCTACCAACGCGTCGGCAGCACGACCCGCCGCATGCCGAAGGACGAGTACGACGACCTCGTGCTCGAGCGCATGCACAGCCGACGTCGCTGGGAGAACCAACCCGCCGACGAGATCTCCTTCAAGGATATCGACCGCGACGAGCTGTTCCGCTTCCTCCAGTTTGCGCGCTCCTCGGGCCGCCTCACCGGGCCTGTCGGGCGCAGCACGGTCGAGATGCTGGCCAGGCTCGGGCTGCACAAGGACGGCCACTTCCTGCGCGCCGCCGTGGTGCTGTTCGGCAAGACGTTCCTGCCCGACTATCCGCAGTGCGAGCTGCGCATGGCGCGTTTCCGCGGCACGGACAAGACGGAGTTCCTCGACGAACGCTCGCTGCGCGGGCCTGCCTTCAAGCTGCTCGACGAAGCGGAGCTGTTCTGCAGGCGTCACTTCCCGATGCCGGCGCGCATCGTGCCCGGGCAGATGCGGCGGGTGGAGAAGCCGCTGATCCCGGTCGTCGCGATGCGCGAGATCCTGGTCAACGCATTCGTCCACCGCGACTACTCGATCGCCGGTGGTGCGGTGTCGCTGGCGCTGTTCGACGACCGGGTCGAGGTCTGGAGTGCCGGCACGTTTCCGCGCGGGATCACGCCGGAGATGCTGTCGCAGAACCACCTGTCCGTGCAGCGCAACCCGATCCTGGCCGAGGTCTTCTTCCGCGGCGGCTTCATCGAGCGCTGGGGGCGCGGGACGAACCGGGTGATCGACGAGTGCGTGGCGCACGGCATCACGGCGCCGACGTTCGAGGAGATCACGGGCGGGGCGGTGGTGACGTTCCGGGTGCCGCTGGGATCGACGGTCCCGGGCTCCGGCAAGGCGGGAGCGCAGCCAGAGTCGCGGCTAGAGTCACGGCTAGAGTCGCAGCTAGAGTCGCTCGACCGGCGGGTGCTGATCGCCTTGTTGCCCGGCCCCCTCGGCAAGCGGGAGATCTCGCTCCGGATCGGCCAGAAGGTCGTGTCCGGGCAGTTGCACAAGGTGCTGCGGGAGCTCGTGGCCCAGAAGCTGGTCGACTACACACTTCCCGCGAAGCCGAACAGTCGGCTGCAGCAGTACCGGCTGACCAGGCGAGGGCGGGCGCAAGCCGGTCGTGGTCGAGAGGGAGCAGGCGAGTGATCGCACCTGGCATCGACAGGCTCGCAGGGACGGTGACGGTGTACGCCCCACGTCGCAGACTTCGGTCCTGCGGGTTTCCGGACGTCGCGTGGACTAGCTGAGAAGGAACACAGATGGCGAACCACAAGCAGAGATTGGAGCTCACCTGGATCGGCAAGGAGAACCGTCCGCGGTTGGAACCGCGCATCCTGATCGAGGATCCGGCGAAATCGTTCCACGCATCGTTTCGCGGCGGCGCGAACGATCAGTTCGACAACCGGCTGATCTTCGGGGACAACCTGCTCGCGCTGAAAGCGCTGGAGCAGGAGTTCGCGGGGAAGGTGAAGTGCATCTACATCGACCCGCCCTACAACACGGGCTCGGCTTTCGAGCACTACGACGATGGGCTTGAGCACTCGCAGTGGCTGTCCCTGATCGAGGCGAGGTTGGCAATACTCTGGCGCCTGCTCGGCAACGATGGGTAGCTGTGGATCTCAATTGATGACGATGAGATGCCTTATCTGCGCGTCTTGATGGATCAGCTGGTTGGACGCGACAAGTTCATCGCTCAGAACGTTTGGCAGAAGCGATACTCACGTGAGAATCGCGAGGCCATAGGGGATGTCCACGAGTATGTGTTGGTTTACGCGAAGGACCGGGCAACCTTTAAAGAGATTCGCAACAAGGTGCCTCCTACTGAAGCTCAAGCCCGCGTATACCGAAATCCCAACAGCGACCCGCGGGGGCGGTGGCGCCCCATCCCAATGAGTGCCCAGGAAGGGCACGCAACTGCTGAGCAGTTCTACGAGATTGTTGCTCCGAGCGGACGTGTCTTCCCACCCCCGAAGGGGCGTTGCTGGAGTCTGTCGAAAAAGACATTCGAGCGACTTCGGGCTGAGGGCCGAATCTGGTTCGGCAAGGAAGGCGACTCGCAACCTAACGTAATACGATACCTGTCTGAAGTTGATGGAATGGTCCCCTGGACATGGTGGCCGCACGAAGAGGTCGGGCACACTGACGAGTCCAAGAAGGAGATCCAGGCGCTGTTTGGTAAAGAGAGAGCCTTTGACACGCCAAAGCCTGAGCGGCTGATGGAGAGAATCTTGACTATCGCCACCAACCCCGGCGATCTCGTCCTCGACAGCTTCGCCGGTTCCGGTACCACCGGCGCCGTCGCCCACAAGATGGGCCGCCGCTGGATCATGGTCGAGCTCGGCGACCACTGCCACACGCACATCATCCCCCGCCTTCAGAAGGTCATCGAAGGCAAGGACCCCGGCGGCGTCACGGAGGCCACCGGCTGGAAGGGCGGCGGCGGCTTCCGCTACTACCGCCTCGCCCCGTCGCTACTCGAGAAGGACCAGTTCGGCAACCTGGTCATCAACAAGAAGTTCAGGCCCGAGATGCTCGCCGAGGCGATCTGCAAACTGGAGGGCTTCACGTACGCCCCGAGCGACACCGTCTATTGGCAGCACGGCCGCTCGACCGAGCGCGACTTCGTCTACGTCACCACCCAGACCCTGACCCGCGACCAGATCCAGCGCCTGCACGACGAGGTCGGCCCCAACCGAAGCCTGCTCGTCATGTGCAGCGCCTACCGCCTCAAGGACCCTGACGAGTTCCCGAACCTGACCCTGAAGAAGATTCCGCGCGCCATACTCGACCGCTGCGAGTGGCGCGAAGACGACTACAGCCTGAAGATCAAGAACCTGCCGCGGCAGGCGACCGAGGCCGAGGAGCCGCCGACCAAGACGGAGAAGGCAGGGAAGGCCAAGGCCGGCAGCCGCCAGCGCACCTTCGGCGATCTCGGGGAGGGCAAGGCATGAACCCGCTCGCCAACGCCATCGCCAATCGACTGAGCCTACGCCCACCGCAACGCGACAGCCTCGAACTGCTGGCGAGCATCTTCGAGCGCATCGACCTGCGGAAGGACACCGACCTGGCCGCCGCTCTGGCGGCGATCCAGGCCGCAGCACCCAGTGTGCAGGAGTTCGAACGCGACTTCCCCTCGCTGTGCTTCGCCCTGGCGACCGGCGTCGGCAAGACGCGCCTGATGGGCGCCTTCATCGCCTGGCTCGCGCAGGCACGCCACATCCGCCACTTCTTCGTGCTCGCCCCCAACCTGACGATCTACGAGAAGCTGATCCGCGACTTCACCCCCAACACCCCGAAGTACGTGTTCACGGGCATCTCCGAGTTCGCCATCAACCCGCCGGAGATCATCACGGGTGACAACTACGAGAGCGGCCGCGGCGTGCGGCGCGGCTACCTGCCCGGCATGCAGGGCGACGTGCACGTCAACATCTTCAACATCAGCAAGATCACGAGCCCGGAGGGCCGCGAGAGCGCCAGCACCCGCAAGTTCCGAACCCTGCACGAGGTCATCGGCGAGAGCTACTTCGACTACCTGAGCCATCTCGACGACCTCGTCCTGTTGATGGACGAGTCGCACCGCTACCGAGCTTCGGCTGGCATGCGGGCCATCAACGAGTTGAAGCCGATCCTCGGCCTCGAACTGACCGCGACCCCGCAAGTCGAGCGCGGCGGCGACAGCGTGCCGTTCCGCAACGTGGCGTTGGCCTATCCCCTGTCGCAGGCGATGCTCGACGGCTTCGTCAAGGAACCGGCGGTCGCCACCCGCGAGAACTTCGACGCCAGGAACTTCCAGCCCGAGCAGCTCGAGCGCCTGAAGCTCGAGGACGGCGTCCGCATCCACGAGGACACCAAGGTCAAGCTGCAGACCTACGCGCTGGAGAACGGCGTGTCGCTCGTCAAGCCGTTCGTTCTGGTGGTCGCCCAGGACACCGCGCATGCGGCCGAGATCCAGAAGCTGCTGGAGAGCAATGAGTTCTTCGGCGGGCAGTACCGCGGCAAGGTGATCACCGTGCACAGCAAGCTGCGCGGCGAAGAAGCCGACGACACGGTGCAGCTGCTGATGAACGTCGAGCGGACGGACAACCCGACCGAGATCGTCATCCACGTCAACATGCTGAAGGAGGGCTGGGACGTCACCAACCTCTACACCATCGTCCCGTTGCGCGCGGCCAACTCGAAGACCCTGGTCGAGCAGTCGATCGGACGCGGCTTGCGCCTGCCGTACGGCAAGCGCACCGGCGTCGAAGCAGTCGACACCCTGACCATCGTTTCGCACGACAAGTTCCAGGAGATCGTCGACTACGCCAACCGGCCGGACTCGTTGATCCGCGGCGGCATGAAGGTCGTGCTGGTGCGGGACGAGCGCGATCGGGCCGTGACCGTGCAACCGCGCCTCGTGACGCGGCTGACCGATCCACCGACTGGCAGCGCCTCCGCGTTGCCGTTCGCCAACGAGCGAGAGCGAGAAGTTGCCAAGGTGACTCTCGACGTGCTCGGCGAGTTCGAGCGATTGCCGCGCTCGAGAGACCTGCAGAAGCCTGAAGTGCTGGAGGAGATCGTCGCCCGCGTGAAGGCCAAGGTCACGCCGACCCAGGCGTTGCTGCCTGGAACACCGGGCGTCGTGGACGTCGCCAAGGTCGTCGCCGCCGCGATCACCCTCCGCAACGAGCTGTCGATCGACATCCCGCGCATCACCATACAGCCGGTCGGCGACACCTCTCGTCTCTACGTTCCGTTCCAGCTGAAGCTGGACCAGCGGCTGCAGCCGGTGGCCAACGACATCCTCCGCCATCATCTGCATACGCAGAAACAGCAGCGGCTGGTCAGTGGTCAGGGAGTCGCTCCGGAGACGGATCCGAGGAACTACATCGTCCGCGGCCTCATGGACTGCCCGGACATCGACTACGACGCCAACTCCTCGCTGCTCTACGAGCTCGCGGGCCAGGTCGTGCAACACCTGCAGTCCTACCTGCCGGATGAAGACGCCGTGGTCAACGTGCTGCAGTACTACCAGCAGACCCTCGTCGCCCAGGTGCACGCGCAGATGCAGCAGCACTTCGAGGACCGCACGGCCCGCTACGAAGGCCACGTCAGCAAGGGCTTCGTAACCCTGCGCCCGAACCACCACACGACGCCAGCCGATGAGGCGATCCGCGACTTCCGCCAACCGGTGGACGACCGGCAGCAGATCCCGAAGCTGCTGTTCACGGGATTCAGCCGCTGCCTCTACGACACCGTCAAGTTCAGCTCCGACCCCGAACGCCGGTTCGCCTGCCTGCTCGAACGCGAGACCGAACTGAAGTGGCTTCGGCCGTCGAAGCACGACCTGCAGCTCTTCTACGACGGCGATACGGCCTACGTGCCCGACTTCGTCGTCGAGTGGAAGGACGTCAAGCTGATCGTCGAGGTGAAGGCCGCCAACGAGATGCAGGACCCGATCGTGCTGAAGAAGAAGGCCAAGGCGGTCGCCTGGTGTCGCTTCGCCAACCAGCACGCGCAGGCCCATGGTGGCAAGCCATGGCGGTACGTCCTGATTCCTCACGATCAAGTTGCCGACAACAGGACGCTGGCTGGACTGGTCGAGGCATATGGGCACTCGAGTGACCCAGAACAGCAGACTGCACCTACAGAGCTCCAGGCGCCCTTCGTCCAGGTCGTGTCGCCTTCGGCGCGCGAGCGCTTCCGGACGTGCGTTCCGCTGGTGAGTCTCGAGGCAGCCGCTGGCGGATTCTCGGAGATTCAGCAGCAGGGGCCCGACGAGTGGGTCGCGCCGTCAACGCAGCGCGCGCTGAACTCGGACATGTTCGTCGCGCGAGTCTCGGGTCGGTCCATGGAGCCGAAGGTCCCCGATGGCTCGTTCTGCTTGTTCACCAAGCGCGTGAGCGGTAGCCGCGCCGGCCGGACTCTGATCGTCGCCCACCGCGAGTTGGTCGATCCCGAGAGCAGCAGCAGATTCACGGTGAAGGTGTATGCGAGCGAGAAGGACGCCTCGGGACGAAACGTGCACGTCTTGCTGAAGCCCGTGAACCCTGCCTTCCAGCCCATCGAGTTGCGGGTCGGGGACGAAGCCGAGGTTCGAGTGGTCGGCGAGTTGCTCGAAGTGCTGGGTAGTAACCCAACTCGACCATGACCCACGAGGCTTCGAGCGAGCCACAATGAGGCAACCTCGAGACGGGGCAGTCGATTCATGGCCAGCGGCAAGTCGGCACGTCAACGGGAACAGGCAAGGGTGGCGCATGGGAGCACCCAGCGGGCGCTCGCTGGGCTCGCGCATCAGCCGCCGCCAAACACCGGCTACGGGCCGCTAGCCTCCGAACCCTGCTGCGGGCGCTTCATAGTGGCTCCGCGCGCCGCGGCCAGCCAGCCGCGCGGCAGGCCGCGCGCGACCAGCTGTTCCTTGCCCGCCTTGTCGAGCTGCTTCACACGCCGCTCGAGCCGCAGCGCTGCCGCCATCGCACCTACGCGCCGTGCGAACGCGAGCTGTAGCGGGCCTCGGCCGCGCAGGGCCTTGGCGCCGGTGCCTGCTGCGTGCTGGACCAGGCGGCGTTCGACGTCGACGGTGATGCCGGTGTAGAGCGCGCCGTCCTTGGTGCGCACCAGATAGAGGAACCAGCCCGGGGCCCGCGCCACGACCTCAGCCGACCTCGCTCGAACGCGCCGGCCGCGCTGGCTCGACCCCCACACCGACCGGCACAGGCAGCGGCAGCACGTCGCCCCGTCCGTCGAGCAACGGCCGGCCGCGCCAGCGCTGCGGCACGAACGCGTCCGGCACCAGCAACCACAAGGCACCCGACAAGCCGGCGAACAGCAGCCAGCTGAGCGCTTCGTCGAGCAGCAGCCCGAGTGCTTCGCCGCGCGGACCGAACGCCGACTTCAGCCCCATCTGCCAGGTCAGGCTCCACAGCATCGCCAGCACCAGCCCGAGCGCAGCACGCGCGACGAAGCGCCAGCGGCCACGCAGCGAGCCGCTCCACACGACCAACTGCGGCACGGTCAGCAGCAGGAACAGCAGGCGATAGTCGAAGCTGCTGCCGGTGCAGAACGAGCCCACGTAGATCGCCGCCCCCATCGCGAACGGCACGACCCCGACCGATGCAGGCTCGGTCCGTTCGCCCGGGGACGAAAGCCGCACCCGCGTGCGCAGCCAGCCGCCGACGAGCAACACCACCACCGCCGCCCCGATCGCCGTTGCCAGCAGCAGCGGCAGCGACAGGCCGTTCTTCGCCAGCGTCGTCGCCGCCTGGTCGATGCCATAGCCGATCCGGTTCCAGTGGAACGTGCCGGCGCGGATCCGGCCGAGATCGGCGAACGTGATCACGAGCCACCCGCCGATCGCCGCGAGCGCGAGCCAGGCGCTGCGGCGCGCTCGCGGTCCGCCGAGCAGCAGCCCGACCAGCGCGAACACCGGGAACAACTTCGCCAGCGTCGCCGCGAACACCCCGCACGACGCCAAGCCGGGGCGGCGCGCCACCGCTCCCGCCGACCACGCCACGAGCCCGAACACGAGCAACTCGTTGTTGCCGCGTTCGACGGCGAGCCAGACCACCGGCGAGAACAGGCCGATCGCCAGCAGCGCCCCGGCCGGTCGCGACGTCACGAGCGTGCGCAGCGCCCACAGACCGAGCCCGAACACCGACAGGAACGCCCCCACCAGCCAAGGGGTGTGCTCGGGTGCCAACCCCGCGTGCGCCAGCAGCAGCCACGGCCTCGGGTAGTTCATCGGCCGCTGCCGGACGTCGCCCGGGTTGTGCACCAGCGGGTCGGCGCCCTGCGCCAGCGACACGGACGCGCCGCTGATCGCGTAGGCGTCGACGAAGGTCGGCTGCATCGTCGGCACGCCGAGCCGGGCGACCTGGTCGAGGCTGGCACTGCCCCACAACCCCACCACCACCGCGACGAACAACAGCACCGCCAGCGTGAACACGCGGCGGCCGGACGGCTTCGATTGGGCACCTGGGGCGTGGGCCATGACCGAAGAGACGGCGGACGAGAGGAGGACCGAGCCGCCGCAGCATGCCCCACCCTGGCGTCGGCAACCAGCCTGCGCAGGCGAACTTCCCCGTTGCCATCGTCACATTCTCGTCCGGGGGGGCTTCCCCAATGGGCCGAAGTCCGGCAGATTCCCCAACCTCCTGCGCCGGGACCCGGAACCCGGCCGCGGTTCGCAACCCCTCTCCCATCCCCTCCTTCCAAGAGGACCCATGCTGCATCGATCGCTCACGCTGGCGCTGCTGGTCGCGCCGGTCATCGCCCAGTCGAACGCCGTCCCCGGTCTCGACATCCTGATGTACGACCTGACGGATCTCTCGTACACCGGCCGCCGCGGCGCCGCGTTCCCGAACGGGGAAGCTGGCTTCATGATGGGCCACTCGTGGTGCAACACCGGCACCGTGAACCTGCCGTGGACCTCGCAGTCCGGCGGCGTCATGGTCGACCAGTACCCGCGCATCGCGTTCCTGCTGGTCCGCGAGAGCGCCGGTCGCATGGTGCAGATCTCCGGCCGCAGCTTCTGCAAGTACTCGCCGACGGCGTACAACTTCCAGACCGGTCCGTGCCTGCCGTGCAACAGCGGCGGCGGCTCGTTCTTCTTCGTCGGCTGCTCGGACACCTACGGCAGCGGCATCAACGAGAACCAGATGAACCTCGGCCCGAGCGAGGAGCTGAACCCGTGGCTCGGCACGTGGAGCCTCGTCGGCAGCTACTTCGACAAGGGCGATCCAGCCGCCACCGGATCCGCCGCGACCGACTCCGTCAAGTCGCTGTCGTTCTCGCAGATCTCGGCGTTCGACGTGGTGAAGAACCGCATCACCGTGCGCGAGAACGAGATCATCGCCGGCGCCACCTACTACGGTCAGGTGCAGGCGGTCGTGCAGGGTGAGCCCGGCACCAACCGCGGCAACAACATCTCGAACCGCCAGCTGACCATCACCCAGAGCGGCTCCAGCTTCAACACCGGCTCGGCCGGAGCCTCGGTCACCGGCTCGGTGCTGACCCGCTGGCAGGGCGCCATGGTCGGCACGGCCGACAACGGCAGCGACGACGGGCACTTCGTCCTCGGCGCCAAGGTCACCGGCCCGACCAGTGGCATGTACCACTACGAGTACGCGATCCACAACGTCGACAACCACCGCGGCGGCGGCACGATCCACATCCCGCTGGCGGCAGGCGCCGTCGTCCAGAACGTCGGCTTCCGCGACCTCGACCTCGACGCCGGCAACAACTGGTCGTTCACGGTCGGCGCCAACGAACTGACGGTGACGCTGAACGGCACGAACTCGATCGACTGGAACACGATCTACAACGTGTGGTTCGACTGCTCGATCGCCCCCGGCGCCGGCTCGGTCACGATCGACCAGGCCCGCCCCGGCACCGGCGCCCCGAGCGTCTCGGTGTCGACCCAGGTGCCGAGCGGCGTACCGTTCGCCTCGAAGCAACTGGTCGGCACTTCGTGCGGCACCTGCTCGGGCACGATGTACGAGCTGTTCAGCGCCGCGCGGCCGATCGACCTGTCCGGCAAGTCGCTGACCATGACGCTGGCCAACGGTGGCTACTCCGTCAGCAGCGCGCCGGTCGCGTTCGTGCCCGCCGCCGGCACCAACCTCAACTTCGGCCTCAGCAGCCAGACCAGCATCGCGCTGCCGTTCACGCTGCCCTACCCGGGCGGCTCGACCACGAGCCTGCAGGTGGTGAGCAGCGGCTACATCTCGCCCGGTGGCGCGAACCCGATCCAACTGCTGCCGAGCGTGAGCGCCCTGATGACCGGGCAACCGCGCTGGGCCGTGCTGTGGTCGTTCATGAACCCGACCCTGAACAGCGCCAACAACGTCTACGTCGACTCGAACTCGTCGCGCGTGATCGTCACGTGGAACAACGTGCCGCTGCTGAGCGGTGCGGGCACCCACACGTTCCAGGCGCAGTTCTATCCGAACGGCACCGTTCACTACGTCTGGTCGGCGGTGACGACCTCGAACTACGCGCACATGACCGCCTGGCGCCCCGCCGCGGGCCTCGCCGACCCTGGCCAGACCGACGTCTCGACCCTGGTCGCGAAGGAGCTGTGCCCGAACCCGTTCGACGGCCTGCAGCTCAACACCCAGGACCAGCCGGTCCTCGGCACCTCGGTCGACCTCGACCTGACCGGTGTGCCCGGCGGCACGTTGATGAACGGCATGGGCCTCGGCCTGCAGCAGCAGACGCCGCCGGACGATCTGTCGGGTGCAGGCATGCCCGGCTGCTTCTCGCACGTGTTCGACCCGGTGATCGTCCTGCTGCCGGTCTCCGGTAGCAGCCTCTCGGTCCCGCTGAACATCCCGAACACGCTGTCGCTGGCCGGCCAGAAGGTCGTGATCCAGGGCCTCTCCTACAACCCGCCGCTGAACGCGTACGGGGTCGTGGTGAGCAACGCGGTCGTGCTGTCGCTCGGCCTGTGAGCTGCCGGCGGGGCTCTGCCCCGCCGTTTCGAGCCCCCTGCGGGTCTGGCGCCGAGGTGCTGGGCCCGCAGCGCAGGAGCTCCGCCGCCTTGTCCGGACAGCGGCCGCGGTGTCCGCGGCTCGCTCAGCAGCGCTGGTACTTCCAGTGCCGGCTCTTGCCTTCGGCGAGCCACTCCACCGCCTGCTCGATGCGCTTGTCGCGCGTCGCCTCCTGCTTCGCTTCGGCGATCCACTCGAGATACTCGCGCTGCTTGCCGGGCGAGAACGCGTGGAAGGTCGCCCGCGCCGCCGCCGCCGCGGCGAGTGCTCGGGCGAACGCCGGGTGCATCGAGATCGCCGGCCGCTCCGCCGGCTTCTTGCGCACGACCTTCACCCCGTCCCGATTGAGGGCCATCGCCCGCTGCACCGCCTTCCGGAACGCAGCGGCCGACGGCAGCCCGGCGAGTTCGCTGACCCGGCCGACCTTCTCGAGCGTCGGCGCCAGCGCCTGCTCCTGCCGCAGCAACTCGTCCTTCCAGAAGCCGAACGCGAGGTGGGCCTTGAACGCCGCCATGCCCGCGAGCAGCCCGTGGTACTCGAACGACAGGTTGCGCCACTTGATCGTCTCGACCACCTCCGGACAGGCCGCGTGCATGCGGCGCCGCAGCTCGCGAAGGATCGGCCGGGCGAACGCGGGAGCATTCTCGCAGTAGGCGTCGAAACGCGGGTCCTTGGTCACCATGGGAGGACCAGCGTGCTCGCTCGCCCGCCGGCCTGCAACCCGCTCCGGCTGGACCCACCCGCTGCCGGGCCTACGCTGCGCGCCTTGAACGCCCCTCCGCCTGCGATCGCACCGCCGACCACCCGACTCGGCCAGTTGCAGCGCGGCCACGGCGCCGGCCACCTCGCCGCCACGGCCGCGGGGGCCGCCGCCCACGAGGACCTGCTGCAGTGCCTGCTCGTCGATCCCCGCCACGATCGGCGGGTCGAGAACCGCGCCCGCTACTACGGCGAACTGATCGTCCTGCTCGACCTGCCGCTCGCACCCCTGCTCGGCCCGCTCCAGGACGCTCCGGTCGGCGTGCTCGCGCACGACGCGCTGGCGGCGGCCTTCGTGCTCGGCCATCCAGCGACCCGCGACCTGCTCGCCGACGAGAACACCGCCGAGCCCATCGTCGCCGGCATCACTTCGTGCCTGTGGGGCGAGCGCTGGGCCCGCGCGGTCGACCTGCCGGTGCGGGCGCGCGCGCTGTGGCTCCAGTTCGACCTGCAGCACGCCGACTCGGCGCAGAGCCAGCGCCGCCCGGCCGAACCGACCCCGCTCGGCGCGCTGTCGGTCGAACAGGTCCTCGAACTGGCGCGCGGCCCCGAGTCGGTGCGCCGCGACCGCCTGCTCGGCGAGCTCTGCGCCCGCGGCGACGAGGCGACGCGCGCCCAGCTCGCGAAGGTCGCGAGCGAGGACTTCGTGCTCGGCCGGGTCCGACTCGCCTGCCGGGCGCTCGGCCTGCTCGCCGACGACCGCCTGCTGCCGCTCGCCGAGGACCTGTTCGGCCGCGACGACGTGTTCGTCGATCCGGAGCGCCGGCTGCCGGCCGACCTGCGCATGCGGCGCGACTGCCTCGCCGACTACGCGCGCCACCTGCCGGGCCCGATGGCCCTGCCGATCGCCCGCGACTGGCACCTGCGCGGCGGCTACTTCACCCAGGTCGCCGGCTCGCTGTTCGAACTGCACGCGACCGCCGCCGACCGCGCGCGGCTCGAAGCGTTCGTCGCCGCCCACGCCTTCGGCCCCGCCCCGGCGATCGGCGAGGAGCTCGACGCCTTGTCGCGCCTCGGCGACCCGGCGTCGGTGCCGCTGCTCGTCGCGGTGACCGAGGCGAGTTCGAGCAGCCAGGCGCGACACCGGGCGGTGCGCGGCCTCGCCCGCTTCCCGGCGCATCCGCTGGCGCGCGAAGTGCTGCAGCATGCGCTGTGGGACAGCGAGGACGAAGCGAGCGACGCCGCCTGCCAGAGCCGGTTTCGGCTCGATCCGCTGGCCGCCGTTCGCCTCGACCAGCTGGCCCGCAGTCCGCTGGTCGATCCGGAGCTCGCCGCCCACGCGGCGCGCCGGCAGCGCGACGCCGGCTGAAAGGTCGCCAGGCACGACGCGCCACGCCACGACGCAACGCCGCGAACCGAACGAGCCTCGCGGGCGCCGGGAATGTCCTTTGGCATGCCGGAGATCGGCCCGTGCGCCCTAGAGTCGGGGCATGGCCGGCCGCATGTCGAATCGTGATCGCATCGAACAGCTTCGCGCCGAAGCGGACGCCGCCGCCAAGGAGAAGGCGGAGGCCAAGGCCAAGAAGGCGCAGGAGCCGAAGGCCGCGCGCAAGTCGAGTGGCAAGTCCGGCGGCAAGTCCGGCAAGAAGGACGCGAGCCCGGCGCCGCGCGTGCGCATCGTCTGGGCCGTCTGCGACGCCGCGGGCCGCGAGGTGCAGCAGTTCCCCTACCCGCAGGAGAAGGAAGCGCGGGAGGAAGCGCAGCGACTGACCACGTCGACCGGCAAGACGCACTTCGTCAAGCAGGCCGACGTGCGCGTGTCGTAGCCTCGTTCGAGGCACCCGACGACCCGTTCGCGGCGCTGGCGTGGTTTCCCGCTCGGCGTCGCGCCTTCGCGTCAGCCGCCCGCACCGACGACGGCCCGCGCGAGCAGTTCGCGCAGCCGCTCCGGATCGGTCGCCGACGTCTTGCAGACGAAGCCGCTCGCGTGCACGAAGCGCACGTCGGGCTCGTGCTGCACCCGCGTGAAGTCGAGGCGCGGATCGTCCTCGTAGCGCTGCAGGCCGTAGCCGGGGCCGCGGCGATCGGGGTAGACCATGGCGCCGACCACGCAGTCGAGGCCCTGCTTGCGGATGTAGTTGGCGAGGCCGGCCGACGGCTCGTCGAGCGAACCTTCGCTGCGCGGCAGGAACACCGCCTCGATCGTCGTGCTCCCCGCCGGCACCGACCAGCGTTCGCCGTGCTGGCCGACGAAGGCGAGCTGGGCTCGCACCGTGCGCAGGTGGTCGAGCAGGTCCTGGCCGACGAGGCACAGGTAGTCGTAGGCGGTCTCGCCGGGGCGATGGACCGCTCGGGCCGCGAAGCGGCGCAGCAGCGTGCCGTCGATCGGCGAGTTCAGCTGCGTGATCGCCCGTCGCGGGACGCCGAGCCACTCGGCGGTGCGCTTGGGCCCACGGGAATCGAACCATTCGGCCGGCTCGAGCCAGTCGCAGAACGTGCGCGCGTCGTCGTAGAGGCCGAGTGCTTGCAGCACGAGGCTCAGCGCACAGGTCGGCGGGTGCTCGCGCGGGAAGTGGTGGTGGTCGAAGTTGTGCAGCGCCGGGTCGTGG
>JAEUHU010000579.1 GCA_016793305.1 Planctomycetota bacterium | reverse complement strand
CGGCTTGTCGATCAGTTGCAGCCGCTGCAGGCGCTTCAGGCGACCCTTCGCCTGGGCACTCATGCGCCCCGCCATGTTGCGGCGGATGTACTCCATCTCCTTCTCGACGAACTCGCGCTGGCTCTTGTAGGCGCGCGCCTGCGACAGCAACGCCAGGTCGCGCTGCTGGCTGTAGTGGCTGAAGTTGCCCTTCCAGCGGTTGGCGACCCCGTCGGCGACCTCGACGATCGCGTTGGCGATCGCGTCGAGGAAGCGGCGGTCGTGGCTGACGACGACACAGGCACCGGGATAGCGCACCACGAAGTCCTCGACGAACTCGATGCCGGCGAGATCGAGGTGGTTGGTCGGCTCGTCGAGGATCAGCAGGTCCGCGGGCGTCGTCATCAGGATCGCCAGCTGCACGCGCGACTTCTCGCCGCCGCTCAGCACCGCGACGTCCTTCTGCAGGTCGGCGAGCGGGAAGCCGAGACCGGCCAGCACCTTCTCGACCTGGTGCTTGCGCTCGTAGCCGCCGCCGGCCTCGAACGCGGCCTGCAGCGTGCCGTAGGCGCGCAGCGCCGCTTCGTCGCCGCCGGCCATCTTCGTCTCGAGCTCGCGCATGCGCCGCTCGAGCGCGTCGTGCTCGCCGGTGCCGCGCAGCACCTGGTCCATCACGGTGGTGCCCTTCGGCATCGCCGGCATCTGCGCGCCGTAGGCGATGCGCAGGTCGCGGCGCGGGTTGCGCTGGCCGAGGTCCGGGTCGTCCACGCCCGCGAGGATGCGGATCATCGTCGTCTTGCCGGCCCCGTTGTCGCCGACGACGCCGATGCGGTCGCCTTCGTCGACGCGCAGCGACAGGCCGTCGAGGATCGCGAAGTCGCCGAAGCGGCGGACGATCTTGTCGAGCGTGACGAGGGTCATTCGAGGGCGAGCACGATAGCCGCCGAGGTGCCGGCGGGCAGCGAGTGGCTGGTTCCTCGGGCCTGTCCGGTTCAACGGGCGGCACACTGGTGCGGAGCCGGTCCCCGGACGCGCCTGGACCTCGCAGGAGCCATGGTCGTGGTCGGAGTGGTTCGCACCGCTGCCATCGGCACCAGGGAATCGAACCTGGCTCAATCCAGGCTCCGCCGCTCGCCGATCCTGCGGCCATGGCGAGGGGAATCGGATACGTGGTCGCAGTCGGCTGCTCGGTGGTGCTGGCGGTCTCCTGTGGGCCGAGCATCGGCGGCCTGATGGCGACCAAGGGAGGGGGCGGGCGCGAGACGATCGTCGTGAACCCGACCGTGCAGGTCGCCGGCGTCGGGGCCTACTCGGCGAGTTCGAACGTCTCGCTCACGTCGACCACCACGCCGCCGGGACAGCCGCTCGAAGGCCAGCTCGACGGCGGCGCCTGGCAGGCGGTCGGGAGCCCGTGGAACCTCGTCGGGCTGGCGGAAGGCAGCCACACGGCTCGCGTGCGCGTGCGTGGCCAGCCGGACAGCCAGCAGACGCTGACCTGGGTCGTCGACACGATCGCGCCCGCGGCCCCTTCCGGCGTGACCGTGGCCGCGACGGCCGACAACCTGCGAGTCTCGTGGACCGCGGGCAGCGATGCCGGCAGCGGGCTGCTTCGCTACACGGTCCACTACGGGACCGCCCCTGGAGACCTGGCCGAAGAGGTCACGATCACGGCTCCAGCCGTTGCCGCCGACGTGCCCGGCGTGGTGGCCTGCCAACGCTACTGGGTGACGGTGACCTGCCACGATCAGGCTGGCAACGTGAGCAGCACGACGAGCGAGGTGCCGTGCCGCGCCAATTGCGGCGGGGACGGTGCGTTCCTCGGGACCGCGATGGTGCTCCCCGATTTCCCGTCGGTCGTCGCCCAGGGCGACTTCGACGGGGATGGCATCGTCGATCTGGTGGTCGGTTCCGACACGCAACTGCTCGTGCTGCACGGCAACGGCAGTGACGGCCGCGGCGACGGCACCTTCGCCCTGGCGCAGACCTTGAGCGCCGGTTCCTCCGTCGCCGAGGTCGTGGTCGCCGACGTGGACGGCGATCGCCTCGACGACCTGGTGATCCTCAACGACACCCAGGTGCGGGTCTATCTGGGCCAGGGCACGGACGGCGTGGGGAACGGCCAGTTCGCCCTGCTCGGTGGCTTCAGTGCTTCGCTGTCGGTGCCGGAAGCGCTCGTCGTGCGCGACTTCGACGCCGACGGCATCCTCGACATCGTCGTCGGCAACTGGGGCAGCAACTCGCTCGCGGTCTTCGGCGGCAACGGCAGTGGCGGCGTTCCGAACGGGACCTACTCGCTCCTCGGAACAGTGGCCACGGGGACGGCCCCGGGCGCCATCGCCGTCGGCGACTTCAACGCCGACGGGATCGCCGATCTCGCCGTCGCCTGCCAGAGCGGCGTCGAGTGCCTGGTGACCCACCTCGGCAACGGCAGCGACGGTCGCGGCAACGGCACCTTCGGCGCCATGCAGACCTGGTTGTCGGGCGGCTTCGTCGCCGGCGACGTGCTCGTCGCCGACCACAACGGCGACGGCATCGACGACCTCGTGTGCACGCTCGCTCTCGCCAACGCGGTCTGCTTCCTCGCCGGTTCGGGCAGCGGCGGTCGGGGCACGGGCGTCTTCTACCTCGACGAGGTGGTCGGCGTCGGCGTGCGTCCGTGGGGGCTCGCCGCCGGCGAGTTCACCGGCGACAGCCGAACGGACTTCGTGTCGTTCAGCTACCTGGAGGACGGCGCGACGCTGCTGCAGGCCAACGGCGAGCACGGCCGCCCCGACGGCACGTACACGACGTCGCAGGTCGGCGGCAGCGGTTCGAGACTGTTCCGAGGCCTGGCCGCCGACCTCGACGGCAACGGTTCGCTGGATCTCGTGTCGACCGACCTCGACGGGGCCCTGCTGATCCTGCGCGCCAACGGCAGCCGGGGCCTCGGCGACGGCACCTTCGGCGACCGGATCAACGATCTCGGCATCCTCGGCACGGGTTTCGGCGTGACCGCCGGGGACCTCGACGGCGATCGGGTGCTCGACCTCGTCGTCGCCGGATTCACGGTGCCTTCGGGCGGCGGCAGCGACTTCGTGACCTACTACCAGGGCCCCGAGGTCGACGGGCTCGGTACGGGGGAGTTCCTGTCGGGCACCCTGCAGTTCGTCGGCTCGGGCCCGTACGCGACGGTGTTCGGCGACTTCGATCGCAACCGCATCTCCGACGTCGCAGTCGTCTGCTCGGATCTCGACCTGCGCGGCGGCGGGGATCGTGTCGACGTCCTGCTCGGTGACGGCACCAACGGGGTCGGTACCGGCGGTGTCGGCAGCGTGAACTCGACGAACGTCGGCACCACGCCGCGCGGCATCGTCGCCGGGGACTTCGACGACGATGCGATCACCGATCTCGCCGTGGTCGACAACGGCGCCGGCACCGTCACCATCCTGCTCGGCAACGGCACCGGCGGTCGCGGCGACGGCACCTTCACCGCGCAGACGCCGATCGCCGTCGGCACCGGTCCGATGGGACTGACCGCCGGCGACTTCGACGCCGACGGGATCACCGACCTGGCCGTGGCCCTTCGCGCCGGCGACGGGGCCGGCAGCGTTCGTGTGCTGCTCGGCGGCGGCACCGACGGAGCCGGCGACGGCACCTTCACCGCCGGCGGGCTCACCAGCCTCGCGGGTGGCCTGTACGGCGTCACGGCCGGCGACTTCGACGCGGACGGCATCACCGACCTGGTGGTGAGCGTCTATCGCAGTGTCGGCGCCACCTCGAGTTCGGGCTTCTTCGTGCTGCTCGGCAACGGCAGCGATGGCCGTGGCGACGGCACGTTCACCGCGAGTGGCGAAGTGGCGGCCGGCGGCAACGTCACCGCGGTGACGGCCGGTGACTGGAACGGGGACCGGATCCTCGATCTCGCCCTGGCCCGCGACGACGCGACCCTCGCCATCCTGATCGGCAACGGCACGGCCGGTCGCGGGGACGGCACCTTCGGAGTGGTCACCTCGGTGGCGATCGGCATCGCGGCGTTCGGCCTCACGAACGCCGATCTCGACGGCGACGGCGCGCTCGACCTGATCGCCGTCGGCTTCGAGCAGATGGCCATCCGGTTCGGCAACCGACGCGAGTGACCGTCGCGCCGGGCCTCGCCGGCTCGGGATTCACAGGTCGCGAGCGACACGGAAGCCGACGCAGTCCCAGGCACCGCTGGTGATCAGGCCGTCCTGACGCAGATCGTCGACGCGCAGGTCGCGTGGTTCGGAGAGCCAGCTCCCGCCGCGGGCGACGACGCGACCGTTCGGAGTGCTGCACCACTCGGCGACGTTGCCGAGCAGGCCGTGGAAGCCCCAAGGATGCGCGGCGCCGGGCCGCGGGAAGGCATCCACGGGTGCCAGGGCCGGGAAGCCGTCGTTGACGGGTTCGAAGGCGGCGAGCGACGGTGCCTTGGCCTGCAGCGAGAGGTCGGCGAGGTTGCCCCGGAGCTCGAGCGGAGCGCCGTGCGGAATCCCGTAGCGGTGACGGCTGCCCAGCCGGACGACGAACCACCACTCCGCCTCGGTCGGCAGCCGCAGCCCGTGGCGCGCGCAGAAGGCCTGCGCGCGTTCGGGGGTCACCTGGGTCGCCGGCCAGCGGGCCATGACCTGGTCGGCGTCGGCGAGGCTGCCGTGCACCGGCGAACGGCTGCTCGCCCGTTCGTCCTGGTTCCATCGGCAGGCGATCGGGTCGAACACGTGACCGCCCGATCCCGTGGCTGCGCCCTCGTGGCCGAGGAACACGTCGAGGGCCAGCTCGGTCTCGGCCAGGTAGAACGGTGGGCGACCCTGCAGCAGCGCCACGGCGCGCGGGTCCCGGTCCTTCGGTGGCGGCAGCTCTTCGTCGCGCAGCGGCCGCACCAGACGCAACACCAGGTCATGGTCGCCGATCGTCACGACGACCCGTTCGTACAGGCGCCACGTCGGATCGACGGGCGAGCCTGCAGCGGGGCGACCCCACGCGGGGCCGACGGCGTCGCCGGTGGTCTCGCCAGGGGCGAGGATCGTGCGCTGCGTGGCGTTACCGAGTGCGTCGTGGGCGGTCACCACGACGGCGCGATCGCTGCTGCGTCGCGGGGCCTCACAGCGACCGTCGGCGTCGACCTCGAGCACTTCGCCGCCGATCGTCACGCGGCAGGGGCCGCTCGGGTCCTCGACCCTCACCACCCATCGCCCGGCCGTCCACCAACCGCCGTCGGCTGCCGCTGGCGACAGCAGTGGGCCACGGCGATCCACGAACACCGCGACGGTGGTCGCCGCCGTGTTGCCGGCGACGTCGCGAGCGATCACCGGCACGTTGACCACCTGCTCGATGGCGCCGCTCGGCAGGGTCGCCGCGCACGAGAACGTGCCGTCGGGAGCGGTCGGCACACCACCGTCCTCGGAGGTTCCCACCGTGCCGGGCTCGGTGAGTCGCCCGGAGATCACGAGCTCGGCCCCAGCGGCGCGCGCGGTGCCCGGCGTCGGTGCTCCGACGAACGCGGGCCGGGTCCGGTCGACGCGCGTGCGCACCACGATCGGCGCAGCACTTGCGTTGCCAGCCGCGTCGCGGCCGGTGACGCGGAACTCAACGTCGCCGTCCGCGGCCGGCAACGGCAGCGGCAGCACGAACAGACCCTCGGCGTTCGTCGTCGCGTGCTGCTCGCCGGCACCGCCGACGATGGCGATGTCGCACGGCTCGTCGGCGCGACCCGACAGCAGCACGCTCGCCCCGGCGTGCACGGTGGGGAGCGGTTCGCAGTGCAGGACCGGCGGCGTGCGATCGCGTTGCACCACGACTTCAGGGCTGTCGATCGGGCTGCCGTCGTGGGTCGCGCACAGACGCACCCGATACGTGCCGTCGAGGTCGTGCGCGCCGGCGACGTCGAGCGCGAAGATGCCGTCGCGTTCGCCCAGCTCGACCTGCTTCGCGACACCGTCCGGTCCGACGATCTCGGTGTGCACGGAGAGCGGGCCGTTCTGGACCTCGGCCTCGAGGCGCAGCTCGGCGTCGTTGCGCGGGTGGGTCGCCGGTGCGACGCGCAGGGCGACGGCTCCGCGACGCACGACGAGGGGCACCTCGACCGTGTGCGCGACCTGGGTGCCCGCCAGCGCGAACACGACTCGCAGGGTGTGCGGGCCGTCGTTCGGTGGCGTCGGCCAGGCGAGCAGCCGCGCGTTCTCGTCGTCCGCCTGGCGCAACGGCAGACCGTCGACGGTGGCCTCGATCGGCAGCGACGACGGCAGGACGTGCACCCGGACGACCTGGCTGCCGCGCACGACCGTCGTGCCGGGCCGAGGTTCGACGACCTGGACGAGAGCACCGATGCGCTCCCGAAGGCCGTCGGCCAGGCGGGTGCCGGCCGCGTCCAGCCGCGCCAGCGCGTCGTCGGTGTCCTTCGGGATCAGCAGCTTCTCGGCGACTTCCCGAGCCCGGTCGAGGCAATGCAGCGCTCGGCCCGGTTCGCGTTCGGCGAGGCGCTCGCACTCCTTGGCCAGCGCGTCCACGCGCAGGCGTCGCGCCTGGTCGGCGTAGGCGGGGGCCTCTTCGAGTCGGGTGAGCAGCGAGTCGGCCTCCGCGTAGCGCTGCTGGTAGATGGCGGCCATCGCTTCCTGCTGCAGGGCCGCAGGGTCCAGCCGGGGCACTGCCAGCGTCGAGATGGCGAGCCCGGCAGCCGCGGCGGCGGCGCCACCGATCCAGAGGCCGCCGCGCCGATTCCTCGACGGACCGGCTGCCGTCGGACGAGGTCCGGCGAGAGCCCGCGACGCAGCCGGCGTCGGCTGTGGAGTGGCGATCGGCGTGCGTGCCGGGGTCGTCATCCCTGCGCCATCCGCGGAGGCCTCCGACGAACGGGCCTGGGCGCTCGCTGCCGGCACTTCCGGCCCCGTCGCGGGTCCAGGCGCGGGCCGGAGCACCGTGGCGTCGTTGCTGGCCGCGGCCAGGGCGCCGGATCGGCCGCGCGCCATGGCCTTAGGCAGTTCGGTTTCGCTGCCGAGCTGCAGCAGCTCCTGCAGACGGTGCAGTTCGTCGGCGTCCGGTTCGTTGCCGTCCACCGGCTGCGCACCCTCACGATCGGCCAGCACCGCATCGTCGACGGCGAGGCAGCGCATCACGTCGGCCGCCAGGGCGCGGGCGTCGGCGTAGCGTTCGGCCGGGTTGCGCTGCACACAACGGCGAACGATGCGAGCCGCCTCGCGGCCGAGCGGCGTGTCCGCGACAGGAAGCTCCGGGAACGGCTGTTCGGTGACGAATCGGCGGATCGCGTCCGCGTCCCGCAGCTCGGGGGGCAGGTGCGAGTGTCCGGCCAGGGCGAACCAGGCCGAGGCCCCGAGGGCCCAGACGTCTGCGGCCGGGCCGACGTTGGCGCTCTGCCACTGCTCCGGCGCCATGTAGCGAGGGGTGCCGAGCGTGCCGATCGTGGCGCCGAGCTGTCGCTGCGAGTCGAGCGCGCGTGCCAGCCCGAGATCGATCACCTTGACCTCGCCGCGGGTGGAGATCATCAGGTTCGCCGGCTTGATGTCGCGATGCACGATGCCGCGCGCATGGGCGTAGCCGAGCCCGGATGCAGCCCCCGCCAGCAGCGTCAGCGCCTGCCGTTCGTCCAGCCGTCCCCGCCGCTGCACCCGACGATCGACGTCCTCGCCTTCGATGTACTCCATCACCAGGTAGTGCAGCTCGCCGAGCCGATCGATGTGCGTGACGCGCACCAGGTTCTGGTGCGTCATCTCGGCGGCGATCCGCGCCTCCTGGTGGAACCGGTCGACGATCGCCTCGTCGTTCGAGTTGCCGGAGCCCATCAGCCACAGGCACTTGACGACCTGCTTCTGCAGGAGTGTCAGGTGTTTGCCGAGGTACACCGCCCCCATGCCGCCGCGACCGAGGCGCGAGTACAGCACGCAAGGATGCAGGATGCGGCGGCCTCGCACCTCCGGCAGCAGGGCGAGGATGGGGTCTTGCTGGGGCGATCTGGGTCGTTGCATCGCGGGTCGGGCGGTCCCGAGGTGCATCGGCCGAGGCGTGGCGGGGATCTGCTCCAGGTGCCGACCCGCCGATGCCGACGACGTTTCCATGGTGAAGATCCTGGTTGCCGCCCTGCTGCTGTCGTGCGCAGGATGTGGTTCCTTGTCACCCGCCGCCCATCGCCAGGCGGTCCGCGAGATGGGTGGCCAGAAGCCGCTGCGAGTCGGGCTGGTGATGTTGGGTGGCGATCGCAAGCTGGCGACCGCGCTGCCCGAGCCGGGTGCGAGTCCCGGCGGCGCGGCCCCGGTCGCGAACCGCGGCGCGCTCTACTGCGAACGGGTGTTGTCGCCGGAGTCCCTGCCGACCGACGGACTGTCGTCCACGATCGCCGAGCTCGGCGCCTTCACGGACGTCGTGCCGCTCGCGTTCGACGGGCGCGGCGTCGTCTCGTACGAAGGGATGGTGCAGCGGCTGCAGGACCGGGTCTGGCCGGTCGCGGTCGCCCAGGAGCTCGACGCGCTCCTGGTGATCGAGGGCGTTCGCGACGCCGGGCTCCACTGGTCGAGTGCCGGCGAGTCGGTGTTCTCCCTGGACACCGTGCTGTGGTGGCTGACCTGGCCGTTCGGTGGCTGGATCCCGGACCGTGACTACGGCGCCGATGCGGCGATCGTGGCCCATCTGTACTCGGTGGGGGATCCGCGGCCGACGCCCGAACGGGTCGATGCTTCGGCGACGGTCGGCTCGATCTCCCTGCACCCATGGGAACGGGCGAGCGTGCCGACCCTGTGTCTGTTGCTGCCGCCCGCCTGGGTCGCCGACGACGAGGCCGCGGTCGCCGCGTCCGTCGGCAGCTGGACCGAGTCGATGCTGCCCGTCGAGCTCGTCCGGCGCCTCAAGCAGATGCCGTTCGCGAACGCCGCCGACACGCAACTCGTCGCCCGTTGCCGCGATGGCCGGATCGAGCTGCAGGTCGAGAGCAACTCCGAGGTCACCGAAGCGGTGGTGACGGCGTTGCCGCGCGGTGCGCTGGTAGGTTCTGCGGTGGCCGTGCCGGTGCCCCTGCGCACGCGCCTCGAGCCCACGGCGAAGGGCTCGCGCCACTTCGCCTCGGGGGAGATCCCGATGGTCGAGTTCGCCGATGCCACCCAGTCGTTGTTGCGGGCTCGCGTCACGCTGGCGAGCGGGGACAGCGTGTCGCAGACCTGGACCTGGCTCGACCTGCAGCGGGACTTCGGACCGGACCTGGGTGCCGGTCCGGTCGGGGATCGATAGCTCCCGAGTTGCTTCGGACTCGGATCGAGGGACCTGGAGGGCCGCGGTGGTCGTGGCACATTCGTGCCTTCAGCAGCCAGGGCCGCGTACGCACAGCTGCGCGAGGCTGGCGAGCCCGGCGGCAGCCGTTCGCAGAATCGCGGCGGTGGCCAGCGGACTGGGCCGGACTCGAACACGTGGTCGCACATGACCTTAGGTGAGTTCGGCGGGCGGGACGGGAACGGCACCGCTGGCCTGCACGAACGGCAAGCGCCCGGCGATCGCTGCCCCCTGCAGCGGTTCCGGCTACCTGCGCCGGACCGGACCGCCCGTGCGGCCATCCGCAGGAACCTGTCCCCATGCGCCACAAGCCCTTCTGGCCCTTCCTCTCCTGCTTCCTGCTGCCAGTGGCCCTGCCATCGCAGGCGACCGTGTTGGTCAGCCAGACTCCGGCCGGCACCGCGGCGAACAACAGCAGCGACTTCCCCGTGGTCTCGGGCGACGGTCGCTTCGTCGCCTTCTACAGCGCGGCCACGAACCTGGTCGCCGGCGACACCAACAACCGGGGCGACATCTTCGTGCGCGACCTGCACGCCGGCGTCACGACGCGTGTGTCCGTCGGAGCAGGCGGCGTCCAGGCAGACCGGGATTGCATCAACCCGGTGATCTCCACCGACGGCCGCTTCGTGCTCTTCGAGAGCACGGCCACGAACCTCGGAGCAGGCGGCACCGGCAGCCGGTACTACGTCTATCTTCACGATCGGCAGACGGGCGTCACGAGTCTCGAGAGCCTGACCTCGGGCGGTGGCGTGCCGAGCGGGTCTTGCACCAGTCCCTCGATCTCCGACGACGGCGCGCGCATCGTGTTCCGCAGCGAAGCCGGGGACATCGTGCCGAACGACACCAACAGCACGTGGGACACGTTCCTGCGCGATCGCCAGCTGGGTACGACGACGCGGATCAGCATGCGGGCCGACGGCTCCCAGACGGTGGCTCAGAGCCAGACCGGGAGGATCAGCGGCGACGGTCGCTACGTCGCGTTCGACACGGCCGATCCGCTCGAGCCCTCCGACCAGGGGTTCCTCACCGACGTCTACGTGCGCGACCTGCTGCTCGGCACGCTCGAGCGCGCGACGGTGAACACTTCCGGTGGCCATGCAGTCGCTGGCGGCAGCTCGCTGGACTTCTCTCGTGACGGGCGTTTCGTGCTGATCACGAGCGGCTCCAACGATCTCGTGCCGAACGACACCAACCTGGGGCTGGTCGGGGACCTGTTCGTGCGAGACCTGCTGCTCGACACGACGGAGCTGGTCAACTGGACGACGACCGGCGTGCAGGCCGTCGGCACCATCTGGAGTGCCAAGATCTCGGCCGAGGGGCGCCGGGTCGTGTTCTGCTCGTCGAACAACACCATCGTGCCCGGGGACACGAATCCACTCGAGGACGTGTTCGTCCGCGATCGCTGGCTCGGCTCGGTCGCCAAGGGGAACCTCAGCGCGACCGGTGCGCAGGCGAACAACGGCACTCGCGTCGCCCACATCAGCGCCGACGGCCGCTACGTCACGTTCCGCTCCAGCGCCACCAACCTGGTGCCCGGGATCACGGCGGCCAACTGCATCTATGCCCGCGACATCGAGCCGGCTGGCTGCGGCAACGGCGGCACGGCGTCCACCTACGGCGGGGCGTTCGCCACCGGCAACCCCAACTTCGGGTTCCAGCTGACCGGCGCCAATCCGGCGGCCTTCCTGGTGTTCGACCTGGGCCTCGCCTCGCCGGGCATCGCATGCGGGAGCTGCGTGATGACCGACCCGATCGTGCTCGTGTTCGCCACCAACCTGGGTGGCAGTGCGCAGCTGGCGTTCCCGGTGCCGAGCAACCCGTTGTTCATCGGTCCGACCTTCGAGTTCCAGTGGTTGGCCAACGACGGGCTCGCGAGTCCGTGTCCCCTGCACCCAGGCTGGTCGTCGACGGCGCGGGTTCGCTTCTCGGCGGTGAACTGAACCCCTCGGCGAGTGTGGATCTCGCGGTTGGTCGAGTGCGTGGCGCGGGCCGTTCGAGTAAGCAGGGCCCGATGAAGGCCAAGTACGTCGACGGTTTCCTGCTCGTGGTCCCGAAGAAGAAGGTCGCCGACTACGTCGCGCTGGCCAAGAAGGCCGGCAAGATCTGGAAGGCGCACGGCGCGCTCTCCTACTGCGAGTGTGTCGCC
>JAEUHU010000549.1 GCA_016793305.1 Planctomycetota bacterium | reverse complement strand
CACGCCGGTGCAGGAGTTCCAGTCGGCGAAGCTGGGCTTCTGGCTGTTCCTGGCGACGGAAATCCTGCTCTTCGGTGGTCTGTTCGCCGCCTACTTCTACTACCACGAGATGTACCCCGAGACCTTCCGGCTCGGCGGCCAACAGCTCGACTGGAAGCTCGGCGCGATCAACACCACGGTGCTGCTGCTGAGCTCGTGGACGATGGCGATGGGCGTGCGCTCGGCGCAGACCAGCCAGAAGCAGAAGACGCTGTTGTTCTGCGGCCTGACCGTGCTGGGCGCCATCGCCTTCATGGTCATCAAGTTCTTCGAGTACAAGGCGAAGAACGAGCACGGCCTGGTGGTCTTCAGCGACCTGTTCGGCCCCTACGACACGGCGACCGGCTCGCTGCCGTGGTTCCAGGACTACGAAAGCGTGATGAAGGATGTGCCGCACGGCCACCTGTTCTTCGCCATCTACCTGACGATGACCGCGATCCACGGTCTGCACGTCGTCATCGGTGCCGGCCTGATCCTCTGGATCATGAAGGGCGCCGCGAAGGGTCGCTTCCACGGTGGCTACTTCCTGCCCGTCGACCTCGTGGGCCTCTACTGGCACCTGGTCGACCTGATCTGGATCTTCCTCTTCCCCTTGCTCTACCTGGTGCCGTGATGAGCGCCCACGACCATTCCCACGCCGACCACGGTGGCCACGGCGAGCTGCAGATGGGCCATCACCACATCTCGAGCTCGGCGATGTTCCTCAACGTGCTGCTGACCCTGCTGGTGCTGACCGGCGTCACGGTCGCGGCGTCGCGCGTCGACTTCGGTGCCGCCAACATGCTGATCGCGATGGCCATCGCCAGCGTGAAGGCCTCACTGGTCATCGCCTTCTTCATGCACGTGAAGTGGGACACGGCGATCAACAAGATCGTCTTCCTCAGCTCGTTCCTGTTCCTCTCCCTGCTGTTCCTCTTCACGCTCGCCGACCACGCGACCCGCCGCATGGACGGAGAGATCAACGTGACGCGCACGCCGGTCCAGTTCCAGTGGACCCAGCCACCGCCCAAGCCGCACGGGAAGAGCTAGTCCTGCACGCCGCCTACCTTCACTCCCGTCTCCCCGCCGACGCGCGGATCGCCTTCTGGTCCGACGCCGGCATCGAGGGCGTGAGGGATCGGCTTCCGCCCGAACTGGCGGCCGCCCTGGAACCTCTCGAGCTGCAGCTGCTGGTGCCGGTCGAGGAGACGACCCTGCGACCGGTCGCCAAGCTCGCCGAGGGCGAGGTCGAAGAAGAGGACCGACCGCCGGCACGGATCGCCCCGGCCCTCTGGACGATCCCGGCGCTGGCCCTGCCACTGCAGAAGGCCGTGCCGTGGCTTTCGACGCAGGTTCCCGAACAGCAACCGGCCACGCTGCGCTGCCTCGTGGCGCTCGCCCGGCTTGTCGGCAAGCTCGTCGCCCGCGGGGACTTCGCCCCGGCCCCGCAGCCCGGTGTGCTGCAGTGGGCGCCACACTGGACGAGCGAGACCCAGTGGGTGCTCGCCGCCCTCGCCGACCTGATCCCGGGCTCCCTGTGCACGGCCCGCTTCGCGGTTCCTGACGATCCGGTCTACGCCGTCACCCCGCGCAACTTCGTCGTCAGCTTCGTCGCCCACGCCCTCGACCAGTGGTTGCTGCAGCAGGCCAGCACCGGTGCGCCGCCGACCAGCCGCTTCGCGAAGGCCGAACGTCTGCCGCGTGAGTACTGGCAGACGCCGATGGTGCCGGTGCTCGAGATCCTGGTCCCGGACCAGCCACTCGAAGAGGGCGCCCCCTGGGGCCTGCAGATCCTGGTGCGCGCGATCCCGACCATCGCCGCGACCGAGACCATCGAGAGCCTGCACCGCCGGCTCGCCGCGTCGCCGTTCCGCAACGAGATCGCGACCGACAGCCTGGTGAAGGTCGAGCAGCAGATCGATCGCGTCGCCGAGAAGCTGCCGTCGCTGCGGCGCGCCCGCAACATGAGCGACGGCCGCGTCAGCCTGACGCGCGCCGAGCTCGACCAGCTGCTCGACCACATGCCGCTGCTCGAGAGCGAGGGCTTCGAGCTGCAGCTGCCCGGCGTCGAGTCGATGCAGCGCCTGTCGGCGCGCGTCGCCATCGTCGAGAGCAAGAACGAGCCGAACGACCCGCGCCCGTGGTTCGAGTTCCGCTGGAGCCTCGCCATCGGCGAACAGGAGCTCAGCCAGGCCGAGTTCGACTCGCTGGTCGACGCCAAGACGCCGCTGGTGTTCATCGATCGCCGCCCGGTGCTGCTGTCGCCGAAGGACCGCGAAGCGCTGAAGGACTTCAAGGCGCGCATGCAGGAGGGCGGCGAGAAGATCAGCTTCTTCGAAGCGCTGCGCCTGCGCCTGGGCGGTGCGTCGCACCTGCACGGGCTGGCGATGGAGTCGATCGCCAGCACGCCGCGTCTCGAGAACCTGCTCGCCAACCTCGAACAGGCGCGCAGCATCGAGAACCGGCCGCTGCCCGGCGAGTTCCAGGGCGACCTGCGCCCGTACCAGTCGCGCGGCCACGCCTGGATGCACTTCCTGGTCGACCAGGGCTTCGGCGCGTGCCTCGCCGACGACATGGGTCTCGGCAAGACCGTGCAGGCGATCGCGGTGATGCTCGACTGGCGCCGCAACCGCCCGGGGGGCCACCCGATCCTGATCGTGTGTCCGGTGTCGGTGCTCGGCAACTGGCGTCGCGAACTCAACCGCTTCGCCCCGGCCCTGCGCGTGACGCTGCACCACGGCAAGGGCCGGGCCGAGACGCCCGAGGACTTCCGCAGCATGCTCGCCGGCAGCGACATCGTGCTGACCAGCTACAACCTGCTGCAGCGCGACGAGGAGATCATGGCCGGCGTCACGTTCGACGGCGTGGTGCTCGACGAGGCGCAGAACATCAAGAACCCGACCACGCGCCAGTCGAAGGTCGCGCGCGAGCTGCGCGGCCACTTCCGCCTGGCGCTGACCGGCACGCCGCTCGAGAACCGCCCGCTCGACCTGTGGTCGATCATGGACTTCCTCAACGAAGGCCTGCTCGGCTCGCGCACGCACTTCATGCAGACGCTCGAGCACCCGATCGTGAAGCAGCGGCGGCAGGGCTCGATGTCGGCGCTGGCGCGCCTCGTGCGCCCGTTCGTGCTGCGCCGCCTGAAGACCGATCCGGAGATCGTCGCGGACCTGCCCGAGAAGAGCGAACAGATCGTCACTGCGACGCTCAGCCGCGAGCAGGCGATCCTCTACGAGTCCGTGGTCCGGAAGGGCCTGCAGGAGGTCGAGAAGGCCGCCGAGGGCATCCAGCGCCGCGGCGCGATCCTCACCACGCTGCTGCGCCTGAAGCAGGTCTGCAACCACCCGGCGCACTACCTGATGGACGGCAGCGTGCTGCCGAGCCGCTCCGGCAAGCTCGACCTGCTCAGCGAGATGATCGAGGAGGCGCTCGACGAGGGCGACCGCTGCCTGATCTTCACCCAGTTCAAGGAGATGGGCTCGCTGCTGAAGGCCCACCTCGAGACCAGCTTCGGCGGCCAGGTGCTGTTCCTGCACGGCGGGGTGCCGCAGAAGGAACGCGACCAGATGGTCACCGACTTCCAGGCCTCGCGCCCGGACGGGCCGAAGCTGTTCGTGCTGTCGCTGAAGGCCGGCGGCACCGGCCTCAACCTGACGGCCGCGAACCGAGTGTTCCACTACGACCGCTGGTGGAACCCGGCCGTCGAGGACCAGGCCACCGACCGCGCGTTCCGCATCGGCCAGCTGCGCAACGTCTTCGTGCACAAGTTCGTCTGCAGCGGCACGCTCGAGGAGCGCATCCAGCAGATGCTCGATCGCAAGCGCGAGGTCGCCGACAGCTTGCTCGCCGCCGGCGAGAACTGGCTGACCGAGCTGAGCAACGACGACCTGAAGCGCCTGCTGACCCTCGATCGCAAGGAGGCGCTGGCGTGAGCACCGAACGCAAGACGGTCTCGCTCGGCGAGCGCTGGCGGCGCGATGCGACCCGCGGCGTCGACGACCAACGCCTCGCCGCGGCCCTCGAGGCGCTGCCGAGCATCCGCAAGCCGATGGTCCGCATCCGCGCCGGGTCGATCCGCTGCGAGATGGAAGGCTCGATGGGCTCGATCCACGAGGTCAGCCTGCAGATCCGCACCCTGCCGCAGCGCGACTGGAACACGCTGATCCGCGTGCTGCGCCGCAGCAAGTCGATCGTGCAAGCACTCGAGGACGGCCGCGTGCCGCGCAGCTTCGACCGGCTGGTGGCGCGCGTGGTGGGGGAGCCGCTGTTCCCCGACGCCCGCAGCGTGACGTTCGGCTGTTCCTGCGACCTGCCGGAGAAGCCGTGCCGCCACGTGCTGGCGCTGCACGAGCTGTTCGCCCGTCGCCTCGACGAGCGGCCATGGGAACTGATGATGCTGCGCGGCATCGACCTGCAGGCGACGCTCGCCAAGGTGCACCAGACCGAGCCGGAAGGCGACCTGCCGCCGCTCGCGTTCGGCGTGCCCGAGGAGCCGGTGCTCTATCCGGACGCCGAGGACGCCGACCTCGGCCAGGGACTCACCACGCTCCAGGTGCGCTGGCTGACCGGGGCCCTGAACGAGCGTTGCGCGCAGCCAGCACTGAAGGCGCTCGCGGAGCTGTCGAGCGAGCCGACGAAGCCGGCGACGCCTGCTCCCGAGAAGGCCTCGTCCTGACGCCGCGTCGCAGCACTCGCCCGATCACGGCTTGCGCACGACCCGCTCGAACACGAACGCCTGCGCCTTGCCGCCGTCGAGCAGGCTGATCGTCGCGGTCACGCCCTTCTCGGTGCGCTCGTAGCGGATCTTCTGCGGGTAGTCGTGCTCGGCGTTGGTGAACTCGGCGACACCGTCGGCCAGCGTCGCCAGCCGGAACGTCGTCGCC
>JAEUHU010000547.1 GCA_016793305.1 Planctomycetota bacterium | reverse complement strand
GGCCAACAGGCGCTGCCGTTCGCGCTCGCTGATGCCGTGCGCGGTGACCAGCACCTGCTCGGTGTCCGGCACGTCCCGGCTCCGTTCGTCCGACTGCACGAACCCGCGCCGCGCCAGCATCGCCAGCACCTCGGGGTTGTGGACCAGTTCGCCGTGCACCGTGACGCGCGTCGGGTCGTCGACGCGGTCGAGTGCGGCGAGCGCGTCGCGCACCCCGAAGCACATGCCCAGTTCGTCCGCTCGCACGATCTCCATGCCGTCACCTGTGGTTGCTTTGTATCGCAAAGCATGCGCTGCCCCAACCTTCTCGTCAACCCCGAGCTGCCGCACGGGAATCGACGATCGGGTAATCGTTCGCCATGCGCACCTTCGTCCGAACGGGCCAGGCCCTGCTGCTGGCGGCGCTGCTGCCCGGCCAGGACCCGACCCCGCCGCCCGCACCAGCGCGGCTCGGCGTGTTCTTCTGGCACGACTCCCCCAACGACGAAGCGACCTGGCACGGCCTGCGCCAGGGCCTCGCCGAAGCGCGCTTCGCCGCGACCTTCGTCGAACGGCGCGCCGGCGGCGACCGCACACGCGCCCTCGCCCAGCTCGACGAACTGCGCACCGCCAACTGCGCCCTGGTGGTGGTACTCGGCACCGAAGCGGCGCTGCTGGCCAAGGAACGGCTGCCCGACGTGCCGGTGGTGTTCGCTGCGGTCAGCCACCCGGTCGCGTCCGGCGTCGTCGCCGACTGGTCCGGCTCGCGCGGCAACCTGTGCGGCGCCAGCAACTGGATCGATCCGGCAGCCGTGCTGGAGACGTTCCAGCTGGCGGTGCCGCGCCTCCGCAAGCTCGGCATGCTGCGCAGCCGCACGAGCGGTGTGGTCAGCAGCGCCGAACTCGCGACGATGCGCGAGCGGCTGCAGCGACCCGACGCGCCGGGCGTCACGCTGGTCGAGGCGGTCGCCGCCGACGCCGACGATCTCGGCCGCGCGGTGCAGGAACTGCTCGCCGCCGAGGTCGACGCGATCTGGATCCCGATCGACCTGACCGTCTACCAGCACACCGATCGCGTCCTGCAGGCCCTCGGCGAACGGCCCGTGCCGCTGCTCAGCACCGCGGCCAGCGCCGTGCGGGCCGGCGCCCTGGCCGGGGCCACCGTCGACTACGCGCTGCACGGCCGCCGCGCCGCCGGCCTCGTGCTCGACGTGCTGGTGCGCGACAAGCCGCCGGGCGCGCTGCCGATCGACCGCATGCGCGGCAGCTGCGTCATGGTCAACCTCGGCGCGTCGCGGCGCCTCGGCCGCGAGCTGCCGTTGTCGCTGCTGCTGCTCGCCGACGAACTGATCGTCGCGGAGGCCGACCGTGCCGTCGTTCGCTGAACCACGCCACCGCCGGCCGTTGCTGGCTCAGCTGGCGCTGGTCAGCCTCGCCCTCGCCGCAGCCCTCGCGATCGTGCTGCTGTGGTGGCTCGTGCCGCGCACCGCGACGTCGTTCGCCCGCTTCGGCGACGACCTGCTCGACTCGGGCTCGACGACGATGCGCGAGCTGCTGCAGGAACAGACCGACCAGAACCGCGACGTGCTGGTCGACCTGATCCGCCGCACCAGCGTGGCCCGCGAACGCGCGCTGCTCGACCTGCCGCTCGAAGCGCTGGCCGGCGACGTGCCGGCGATCCGCGCCGCGATCTCCGCCGAGGACCAGCAGCGCAGCGACCGCCAGCGCCGCAACGTCGCCGTACTGACCGAGGAAGTGCAGCGCCGCGCCGAACGGGCCGTCGCCGGCCGGCTCGACGCGCTGGCCCAGAGCCAGCGCCTCCGCGCCGACGAGTTCGCCGCCGAGCTGCGCCGCACCCACGGCTGGCTGGTCGCGGTCGCCCTGCTGGTGCTGCTGGTGGTGCTCGGCTTCGGCGTGCACCGCACCGTGGTGGCACCGAGCCGCCGGCTGCGCGCGGCCACGCAGCGGGTCGCCGCGGGCGAACTCAGCGTCGACCTGCCGCGGCCGTCGGCCGACGAACTCGGCGACCTCGCCCGCGACTTCGCCCGCATGGTCGAACGACTGCGCTTGGGCCGC
>JAEUHU010000523.1 GCA_016793305.1 Planctomycetota bacterium | reverse complement strand
TCGCCGGCGAACACCAGCGTCATGTGCATCATCGACGGGTGCACCCACTTCACGTCGTAGCGGGTGCGCAGCGGCTTCGTCACCTCGGCCAGGTGGTTGCAGACGGGGGCAGGGACATCGAGAGCGACGAAGCAGCGCACGCGCGGATGGTAGGGGCGGTCGCCGCATGATGCACCGTGGTGTCCGAGGTCGCGGCGTACGGCGGAAGCGCGTCACGCTCCGGCCCGTCAGTCCTCGGCATCGGGCTGGTGCCAGTCGGCGGTGAGGTCGAGCCACAGCGCCAGACCCTGGAACGGCGCTCAGCGCGCGTAGCGTCGTTCGACGGTCCGATCGCTCGGCGGCTTGCTGCGGCCCGCCAGTTCGGCGAGCCGGGCCCGACACCAGCTGTCGAGCGCCAGCTTGTCGTAGTGGCCGCACAGCCGCATCGCCTGGCCGGCGGCGTAGGGGCCGAAGCCGTGCAGGGCCAAGAGGCGCCGCCACAGTTCGTCGCTCGGCATCGGCAGGAGGAAGTGCGCGTCGTCGAGCGTGCCGTCGTCGAACGCCTGGGCGAGCCGCAGCGCCGCGTCGGCGCGATAGCCGGCCCGCACGACGTCGCGGTAGAACGCGGCGTCGCGCCGGCACTGCCGCGGCGACGGGAAGCCGCGGCGGCCGCTCGGCGCCACCGGGCCGATCGCTGTGACGAGGTTCCTGGTCATCGCCTCGGTCGCCGCCCACGACGTGTTGGTCGTGAACAGCAGCTTCATCAGGTCCTCGAACATCGTCGCCGAACGCAGCAGCCGGCCGGCCCCGCGCTGCGCCGCCCAGCGCAGGCCCGGGTCCTGCTCGCACATCGCGTGGAACGGACCGAGGTCCTCGTCGAGCCGCAGCATGTGACCGATCCGTTCGGCGACCGTGCGACGCTGCGCCGCGGTCAGCCGCGCGTGGCTGCCGACCCGCAGCTGCAGGCGATCGGCCGCCACCTGCTCGAGGGTGACGTCGACGGGCACGCCGTCCGTGCTGCGTGCGTCGGGCAGCACCAGCACCGTCGTGAACGTCGCCGCCGCTTCGTCGTAGTCGTGCGGCGCCAGCGCCACCCAGCCGTGGCCGAACAGGCACAGGCGCAGCTCGAACGGCGGCGCCACGGGGATCGGGATCGTGCAGGTGGGCATGCCGCCGAGGTTGTCGCGCCGCGTGGGAAGCCACGCAAGCAACGCCCTCGCGGCGTTGCCATGGCTCACTCCGCCCAGGGATCGAGCCGGCTCCGCCGCGCACCCGATGCGCCGCCCATGAGCGGTTCCGATTCCGTCGCCTCGCAGGGGGCTTCGCTGGTGCTGCGCGGCGTCGACGTGGCCGTGCTAGGCAAGGTCCTGAACCAGCAGAAGCAGGAAGGCCGCGCGGCCGTGCAGATGATCGCCGCCGCCGGCGAGGTGGCCGCTCCGAAGGGAGCTCCCGAGCCCGGCAAGGGCACGCTGGTCGACGTCGTGGCCTGAGTTCGCCCGCGGTTCGCGAGCCGCGCAACCCCCTCCGGCGTGAATCGCGCGTGGGTTGCGCCGGGCACGCTATGGTGCCGCGCCGCCATGACCACTCGTCCGGGTCGGTCCGTCACCACGGTGATCACCGCGTCGTCGCTCGGCACCGTGTTCGAGTGGTACGACTTCTACATCTACGGCATCCTCGCGGCCTCGTTCGGCAAGCTGTTCTTCCCGCCCGGCGACGAGACGCTCGCGTTCCTCGCCAGCCTCGGGCTGTTCGGCGTCGGCTTCTCGGTGCGCCCGTTCGGCGCGATCGTGTTCGGCCGGCTCGGCGACCTGGTCGGTCGCAAGTACACGTTCCTCGTCACGATCCTGGTGATGGGGCTGTCGACGGCGCTGGTCGGCGTCCTGCCGACCTACGCGTCGATCGGCGTCACCGCACCGATCCTGCTGGTGCTGCTGCGCCTGCTGCAGGGTCTGGCGCTCGGCGGCGAGTACGGCGGGGCCGCCACCTACGTCGCCGAACACGCGCCACCGGGCCGCCGCGGCTTCTACACCAGCTGGATCCAGACCACCGCGACGATCGGGCTGCTGCTGGCCCTGGTCGTGGTCGGCGGCGTGCGGCAGGCGATGCCCGCCGCCGACTTCGAGGCCTACGGCTGGCGCATCCCGTTCCTGCTGTCGATCGTGCTGCTGCTGCTGTCGGTGTGGATCCGGCTGAAGCTCGAGGAGTCGCCGGTGTTCGCGCAGATGAAGGCCGAGGGCAAGGGCTCGCGCCGGCCGATCCGCGACAGCTTCTGCGTGTGGGCGAACGCGCGCGTGGTGCTGCGGGCGCTGTTCGGCGCCACGGCCGGGCAGGGCGTGGTGTGGTACGCGGGGCAGTTCTACGCGCTCTACTTCCTGACCAACACGCTGAAGGTGCACTGGCACGACGCCTACCTGCTGATCGGCGTGGCACTGGCGCTCGGCACGCCGTGCTTCGTGCTGTTCGGCTGGCTCAGCGACCGGATCGGCCGCAAGAAGATCCTGCTCGCCGGCTTCCTGCTCGCGGCGCTGACCTACGTGCCGATCTTCCGCGCGCTCACCGCGGCGGCGAACCCGGCGCTGGCGCGGACCATGCAGGAAGCCCCCGTGGTGCTGCACTCCGGCGAGGCGCACGGCACGGTCGGGCTCGTGGTCGCGGCCCTCGGCGACGCGGCGCGCCGGATCGTGCTGCCGGCGAAGCAGGCGGCCACGGAACTCGAACGGGCGCAGAGCCACCTGAACGGCCGCAGCGTGCCGTTCTCGCTGGCTGCGGGGCGGCCGGGGCAGGCGCTGGTGCTCACGGTCGCCGGGCGGGAGGTGCAGGGCTACGACAAGGCGCGCTTCGACGAAGCGCTCGACGCCGCGGGCTACGCGACCACCACGGTGCTGCTCGCCGACGGCACGACCCGGGCTGCGGACCCTGCGGCGATCGAGCGCGTGCAGGTCGTGCTGCTGCTGACGCTGCTGGTGTTCTACGTGGCGATGGTCTACGGGCCGATCGCCGCCTATCTGGTCGAGCTGTTCCCGACGCGCATCCGCTACACGTCGATGTCGTTGCCCTACCACATCGGCAACGGCTGGTTCGGTGGGTTCCTGCCGTTGATCGCCGCGTCGATCGTGGTGTTCACCGGCGACATCTACGCCGGACTCTGGTACCCGATCGTGGTCGCGCTGGGATCGTTCGGGATCGGCGCGCTGCTGCTGACCGAGCACCACGACGAGGACCTGCGGCACGACCAGGACGAACGGCGCGAACGGCGCTGAGCGCGCCCGCTGTCAGCCGACCTGCAGCGGCCGCGTCTCGGTGCGGCCGTCCGCGTGCACCAGCACCAGCGAGTTGCGCGGGATCGGATCCCAGCCAGGGTCGTCGCTCAGCGGTTCGCTGCTGACCAGCACGCAGCCCCTGCCGCGCTCCGGCGCCAGCATGCGGCACTGGCCCTTCACGCACACGTAGATGCGGCCGGTGTGCAGCCACAGGCTCTCGCCCTCGTAGTCGGCCTCGGTGGTGTAGCGGCAGGCGATCGCCTCCTCACCGTCGCTCATCGCGACGTTGATGTACGACTCCTCCTTCACGCCGAGCTGCCGCAGGACCGCCAGCAGCCGCCGGAGCGCCGCCTCGAATGCGGCCGCCATGCGTTCGGCTCCGGTGCCGGCCTGCTTCGGCAGTTCGTCGACGACGAGACCGAACAGGTGCTCGCTGTCGGTGTTGCCGCGCACCACGTCGAACGCCTCGTCGCCGAGCGACTGCAGCAGCGGCCGCCGCACCCGCGCGAACTCGCCGATGTCGCCGTTGTGCATGAACGCGTGGCGGCCCTGCCGGAACGGGTGGCAGTTCGCCTCGCTCTGGCCGCCGTGCTTCGTCGCCGCGCGCACGTGGGCCAGGATCACCGGGCTCTGCACGACGCGCGCCAGTTCGAGCAGGTTGTGGTTGTTCCACGCCGGCGTCACCGAACGGAACAGCGCCGGCAGTTCGTCCTTGCCGTCGGGGTACCAGGCGATGCCGAAGCCGTCGCCGTTCAGCGGATCCTCCTGGCTCTTGCTGCGAGCGCTCTGCGCGATGATCGAGTGCTCGGGCTCGACGACCAGCGAAGACAGGCGGATGGTGGGGCCGAGGTAGAGCGTGAAGCGGCACATGGCGACCACAGGGTAGCGCTGCGGCGGCGTCGTGGTGGTGCTCGTTCGGGGAGGCCGGTGGCAAGGGCCGCCCGGCCGCGCCGAACAGCGAGCCCTTGCGCCCGGGCCGGCCGCCGGCACGCTGCGCCGATGCAGTTCGCTCCGCTCCGGCTCGGCAAGGTCGAGATCGGCCTGCCCGCCGTGCAGGCCGCGTTGAGCGGCTATTCGGACCTGGCGATGCGCACCGTGGCGCGCGAGCACGGCGCACCCTACGCGCTGAACGAAGTGGTGCTCGACTCCCTGGTGCTGCAGAAGGGCAAGCTGCAGCGCCGCATCCTGTCGGTGCCCGAGCACGACCATCCGGTCGGTGGGCAGCTGATGGGCAGCGAGCCGCACACGTTCGGCCGCGCCGCGCGCGAGATGGTCGACGCCGGCTACGACGTGGTCGACGTGAACTTCGGCTGTCCGGTCAACAAGGTGCTCGGTCGCCATCGCGGCGGCTGGCTGCTGCAGGCACCCGACACGGCGCTGGCGATGGTCGACGCGGTGCTGCAGGCGGTCGCCGGCGACGTGCCGGTCACGGTGAAGATGCGGCGCGGCAGCGACGACTCGCCGGCGGCCGAGGCGCGCTTCTGGACGATCCTCGAGGGCGCCATCACGCGCGGCATCACCGCGGCGACCGTGCATCCGCGCACCGTGGCCCAGAAGTACGTCGGGCCGAGCCGCTGGCCGTTCCTCGCCAAGGTGAAGGCGCACGTCGGCGCGTTCCCGATCCTCGGCAGCGGCGACCTGTTCTCGGCGTTCGACGTGCTGGCGATGCTGCGCGACACCAAGGTCGACGGCGTCACGGTGGCCCGCGGCTGCATCGGCAACCCGTTCGTGTTCGGCCAGGTGCGCGACCTGCTCGCCGGCCGGCCGGCGCCGCGGCCGACGATGGCGATGGTGCGCGCGGCCCTGCTGCGGCACTGGCAGCTGGCGGTGCCGTTCTACGGCGATCCGCGCCGGGCGCTGCCGCACGCGCGCATGCACGCGATCAAGTACGGGCAGTACCACCGCGATCCGGAATGGGCGCGCGAGCGGCTGGTGACGATGCGCGGACCCGAGCACTGGGAACCGCTGGTCGACGAGGTGTTCGCCGACCGCTTCGACGAGGGGCGGGGGCGGGAGCTGACGGCAGCCGACGCGGTGGTGCCGTCGCTGCAGAGCTGCACGGAGTAGGGACCACGTAGCGGGGTGCCGTTTCCGGAGTTGGCCAGGTCTGCGCGCCGGTCCGGGGATTCGCGCCTCGAGTGTTCGGAACGCGCGGCACTCCCGCTGGTCCTGTTGCGGCGGCAGGTGCCGTTCGCCCCGAACCAGCCGGACTACCCATGAAGCCGATGCTCCTCGCGGTCGCCTTGACCGCCCAACTTCTCGTCGCCCAAGACCTTGCCTCGTCCCCGCAAGGTCCCGCTGCCGACTCGCCGGCCGTGCTGACGACCACCGTCACCAGCGGCCTGTCGCTCCCGTCGGTGCGGCTCGACCGTTCCGAGACGGACGACTCGCTGTGGGGACTGGGCGAGACCTGGAAGGCCCGGTTCGACGGCCGCGGGT
>JAEUHU010000508.1 GCA_016793305.1 Planctomycetota bacterium | reverse complement strand
ATGTGCGCCGCGCGTGGCAGCACAGGAGTTCGCCGGTATCGCCTGCCGACGTGGCGAAGATCCGCGGCGCATTTGCCGGGCGCACGCGGGCCTGGACCGCCGACGAACTGCTCGAGACGGGCATGCCCGAGCAGCAGAAGTGATCTCGTCGAGGCCGCCGCAACCCGACATGGCCGCGACGGGCACCCGCCGACGCACGCCCTTCAGGATCCGCTGTTCTCGACCTCCGTGCGAACCCCGGCGAACTACGGCCGCGATAGCATCCCGCGCATGCGCGTCCTTCTGCTCGCCGCGTTCTCCCTGACACCGATCGTCGCCACGCGTGCGCAATCCACGTGGATCGTGCACCCGAGTGGCGGCGGATCGTTCACCCAGATCGCGGCCGCATACGACGCCGCCAGCCCGGGCGACACGCTGCTCGTGCACCCGGGCAACTACCAGGGATTCGTGCGCTACCAGGCGAAGGGCGTGCGCATCCTCGGCCTCGCCGCTGGCGTCGTCGTCACGAGCCCGATCGTGCTCGGGAACGTGCCCGCAGGTCAGCAATTGGCGCTGCTGCACCTGACGGTCGACGCCGCGAACAATCCCTTCGATGGCCCGTACCCCCAATTCACCGCACTCAGTGTCTTCAACGCACCGGACGTGCTGCTGTCGGATCTCGTGGTGCGCGGCCCGTACATGGGCTCGGTGTGCCCCTGTTCCGGCGGCACCGGCGTCAACCTCGACAACACAACGACCGTGATGAGCCGCGTCACGGCCTACGGCGCCAACGGCGTCGGCTGGACCTACGGCGAATCCGGCGGTCCCGCCGTCCATGCACTCGACTCACACCTGACCCTGTCCGCGTGCACCCTGCGCGCCGGCAATTCGGGTGCCGGCCAGCTCTCCAGTGTCCAGACGTCCGCGAGTCTGGCGTGTCTCTCGTCCACCGTCGTCGTCGACGAGTGCACCATCCAGAACGGATCGCCGCTCGGCAACGGCATCGGCGCCTACTTGGGCAGCGACGTGCTCATCGCCAACCACGCGGGGATCACCCAGACCGTGCTGCGCACCACGAACGGCGGCGCGGTGCAGTACCAAGGCGCGGTGCTGCAAGGCATCGGCTCGCCTTCGTTCCCATTGACCGCACGCCCGCAGCCAGGCCTCATCGGTCCGGCGACCGCGATGCGCGGCGGCCAGATCGACTGGACGGTCCACGGCGACGCCAACGAGACCTTCGTGTTCGGCATCAGCCTCGGCATCGTTCCCACTGTCATGCCCGGACTCTTCGAGGGCACGGTGTTCACGGCGCTGCACCCGACCTCTGCTCTGGGCTTCGCAACCACGCAGCCGACCGGCGACGCCTTCCTCACGCTTCCCGTGCCGAACCTCCCGTCGCTCGAGGGGCTGCAAGTGTTCCTGCAGGTCGGCGGCTGGATCTCCCAGCCGATCTGGAAGGCGAGCGGCGTCGCGGTCACGACGATCCGCTGAGAGTCCATCGCGCGACGCGAGGCTGAGCCAGTCCTCGTCGTCCTGGATTGGGGGCCGATCCAAGGTGGCCGCCGGCGGCCGGTCCGCTGCGACACGGGCCCGGGCGGCGCACGGCCGACGCCCCCTGTGGGCGAGTCAGCGATCTCGCGGGCGGAACTCGCCCACCAGCAGCAGCACCAGCAGCCCGACCCCCACACCCCCGCAGATGCCGACCAGTGCGCCGAAGCCGACGTTGCCGAGCGCAGCACCGCAGCCAGCGCCCAGGAACCAACCGAGGAACAGGCAGCCGAGCAGGGTGCTGCCGAGCCGGCGCTTGTGCGCCGACTCGGCTTCCGGATCGTGGTCGGACATGCTCGCTCCTCTAGAGCCAGGCCCCTGCAGATGCACGGAGCATCACTGGATCAGCGACTGGAGTTCGGCGACCAGCGCCGCCGCCTCGTCGCCGAACATCGTGATCCCGCCCGACACACGCGCCACCTGAGCCGACAGCATCTGCTCGGCCGCCATCGCCACCACGGTGGCCGGCACCCCGACGGGCACCACGCTGTCGCCCTGCTTCAGGATCCGAGTTCCGCAGACATCCGAGATCGCGAGCGTGCCGTCCTCGAACGCGATCGCGTACTGGCACAGCAGAACCATGCCCTGCAAGGCATCGGGGGCCCCACCGACGTCGAGTCCGAGGCTGCCGTTGATGCGCTCGAGCTCGAGCTTCTCGAACTTGACCAGCGCCGACGGCACCAGCACGTCCACGCCGACGACGCCGGTCTGCGCCACCGGGGCCGGACCCGTGGTGGGGTTCCACAGCGCGTAGCTGACGACGAACTGCGCGCTCTCGTCCGGTTGCTGTGCACTGCGCAGCACGTGGCATCCGTGCGGCGAAGTGCCCCCAGGGACGTATCGCACCGACGTCGTGCACGGCGACAGGTCGAACCCGCTGCGCGACGACCACGGCCTGCCGAAGCGCGCCATGGGCGTCATCGTCACCTGCGTCTGTGCGTTGCCGTTCACGCGCATGCGCACCGGGCGACCGACGAACTGGTCGAGTGCCGGCTGGGCCGGCAACGCCACCCACTGGCCACGCGAAACGGGCATCGGCGTGCCGATCGGTGCACCCGTTGCGTCGTGCAGGCGGATCGTCGCCGTCTGACCGGCAGTGCCGGGGACGAACACCTCGGGCAGGCTGTTCGGCGAGAACCCAGCCCCAGGGAAGCGCTTCCGCAGCCGATCGCTCGGGCCGGCCACCGGCTCGGGCCGTTCGACCAGTTGCGCAGCCCAGCCACCGGCCTGGTCCCAGCCGACCTGGAGGTAACGACTCGGATCCGCCTGGTTGGCGATGCGCAGCGCCCCGTCCGGGTGCGAAGGATCCAGCCAGTCGAGCGAACCGCGGCGCATCCAGTCGTTCGGGAACTGCGCCAGTTGCTCGGTGTAGCCGCTGCGCGGCAGCAACCCTGCGGACCAACCGCCAGCTCCGAACAGCAGCCGGCGGTTGCGGGAGTCGTGCAACACGATCCGGTCCGGATGGTCGTTGCCGAACCCGGCCCAGCCGATCGCCATCGGGTCGACGTCGGGCAGATCGACCGAGTCCGTGACCGAGGCGTGGAACTGCACAGCGAGCCCAGGCGTGTAGTCGACGATCACGCGGCAGTAGCGACCGGTCACCGACGGCAGCAGGCCACCGTCGAACTCGTTGACCACGCCGGACACCAGCAGCTCGAACTTCCTTGCGGCACTCGCCGTCACCGGCTTGTAGGGGATCATCACGACGCCCCCGAGCCGGTCGATCGGCAACGGCAGCGACAAGAGGGTGCGAACCTGGGTCTGCCGGTCCCTGACGGACAACACGACGTCGGTCGTGGCACCGAGGTCGTCGATGCGCAGTTCGGCACCGGCCACGGGCAGGCGCTGCACCCATTCGCGCTGCCGCAGGGAGTTGAGGTCTTCCTGTGCGAGACAGCCGACCCCGATGAGGAACGCCGCGAGCGGCACGATTGCGTGATTGGTGTTCATGGCTGTCACACTCCCTGGATCTGCTGCATGCAAGCGGTGCACTGGAAGTCGAACTGGACGATGTCGTCGCCATCCCCCCACTCGAGCAGGATGTAGCCGTCGTCGTCGTCGCAGTCCTCGACCGCGGTCTCGTTGATGGTCACGATGACGCTGGTACCGGGCACGATCGCGCCGGCACTCTTCTCGTCGTGGTTGCCGCTCCAGGCACCGCCGGTGGTGGTCAGGATCTCGTTGTCGCCATCGGGGCCACCCATGCCGCTTCCCGGCGCGGAGATCTGCATGTTGAGGATCAGCTTGCAGCCTTCCGACTGCGCACAGTCCGAGCCTTCGCAGACACCCTTCTTGGCCTTCAGGCTGTACGAGGTGACGTGGAAGTTGACCCCGTTGGAACTCTCGCCGATCCACTCCAGCACCACGTAGCAGCAGCCGCCGACCACGAAGGTGCCGGCGATCGCCCAACCGACCGGATTCGACGCGAGGGCGATCGCGGCGGCGGTCTTGCTGCTGGTGGTGAGCCCGACCGTGAGAATCACGCCCCCGGTGCCGACACCCCCCGTGAGCGAAGCAGCACCGTTGGAAGTGTCGTCCGTCGAGGGGTCGACCTCCCCGATGCAGTCGTAGCCGCCGGTCGAGCTCGGCTGGAACTTGTGGTTGTCGTTGTTGAATTGGTCGAGCCCGATCGAGTCCTTGAACTCGGTCCCGCCACCGTCGGAGGTGTCGGTGAGCAGCTTGTTGCCCATCTTCACCTCGCAGCCAACGCAGGTCTCGGCGACCGCCATCGCGTAGCAGTAGTCGACGTCGATCGTGCCTGTGAACGTGAGCTTGTATTCACGAGGACCGACGACCGGCGTCGCGACGATGAGCAGCTCCGAGAAGCCGTCGGCGATCGGCGGAGTCATCACCTCGTGCACGTCGTCGTAGGACACCTGCACCGAGCACTCGCCGAACGAGCGGTAGCCGATGCCGATGCCGTAGGTGCCGGGATCCGACACTTCGAGCACGAACGTCACCTGGAACTGGGAGCCGGCGTCCGGTCGCACGAACATGCCGCCGCTGGCCGCGGGGTCCTCGTGGATGGTGCCACCACCGCTGAAGAAGGTCTCGGCCTCGTAGGCGAGACCAGGGTCGAGAACCGGCACCCGGAGAACCGCCGGGGAACCAGCACCTCCGAGCAATCCGATCAGGGAGATCCCGCCGACGGCGAGAGAAGCGAGGGAACGACGCATCGGAACAACTCCTTCGGGAACAGGGGAATCGAACGGACTAGAAGCCTTGCTGCGCGAGCGCCAACGCGGCGTCGGCAGCGACTGCGATCTGGGATCCGGGCGGTGCCGGGACGACGAGCAGGATCTGCCGGCCTTCGGCGTCGCTCCCGACACACGCGAAGTAGTGGTCGGGGTAGTGGTTCATGCAGCGCTCGTAGAACTGCACGAAGTCGTGCCCGCCGTAGCGAAGGTAGGCATCGTCGGCCAAGGCCTGCAGCTGCCCGAACTGCAGCGCGATGCCGTGCATCTCCAGGTGGTAGCGCTTGCGATCGCGCGGTGCCGCCGACGCCGCCAAGCGCGCGAGGCGTTCCATCGCGACGGTCGCGGTGGAGCTCTCGGCGGCCTGGGCGAGACTCGCCTCGATCGACGCCTTCAGCTCCGTCGGCAGCGCCCCGTGGAACGGCAGACCGAGTGCCTCGTGCATGCGCTCCACCCACACCATCGCCTGCTTCTCGTGCACGGCGTG
>JAEUHU010000493.1 GCA_016793305.1 Planctomycetota bacterium | reverse complement strand
CCAGGCCTGCACGTCGTAGTGCACCAGCGTGTAGTCCATGTCGAAGCCGACCGCCTTGATCGAGCGCATGTTCAGGGTCCGGTTGCAGAACACGGCGCGCTCGGGCGGCGGCAGGGGATCGCGGCGGAGGGTCGACATGGGGCCGTTCTACCGAGGTCCGGCAGACCTGCCATGCCTGCGGCCGCAGAACCGTTCGCGCAGTCGTCGATGGCGTGGGTGCGTCGCCTGCATCGCCAGGCTCCCGCAGGTTCGCACCATGCTGCTAGACTGACGGCGTGGCCCTTCTCGCGCGCGAACGATCCTCGGGGCGGCGGTCCCCATTGGCAGCCGGCCTGCTGGCCTCGGTGCTGCTGCTCGCCGCTTCCTGCGGAGCCGGGCTGATCGGCGGGCTCGCGTCGTCGAACGACGGCGGCGGTGGTGGTGGGGCTCCGGCCCCCGGGCTCAGCGTGCCGGCCGCGTTGGTGCTGCCGCTGCGGCCGGATCCCGGCACGACGCACACGGTGGTGGTGACCAACGCACGGCTCGAGTCGAACGCGGGGTTGCGCGTGCTGTTGTCGGCGGCAGGCCGCACCGTCGAGCAACGGTTCCCGACTGCCGCCGTGCAAGGGGCCGGCACGGCGATCACCTACACGCTCGACACCGAGGCGATCGTCGCCGCGGTCGGCGACCCGACGGTCGCCGACGTGCCGGCCGAACTCGCCATCTGGATCGGCGACCGCCCGCTGGCTCCACCAGCACCGTTGGTACTGGTGCGGCAGCCGAGCGCCACGCTGCAGCTGCCGCTCGGCCAGGACGAGCTGTTCTTGTCGCCGCTCGGGCAGCGCGTGCGCCTGCGGGTCGAGGGACTGCGCAGCATCGACCCGGCGCTGCTGACCGTGCTGGTCGTGACTCCGGATCCGAACTCAGGGAACGGAGCCCCGGTGCAACGGGTCGCCAGCCAGGTCGAGATCACGGCCATCGCCGGTGGTGCGTTGCTCGTCAGTGCGGTCGTGCCCGGCAGCACGATTCCCTGTCCAGCACAGCTGCTGGTGCGCGATGCGACCGCTGGCACGTCGCCTCCGGTGCTCGACGTCTACTATCGCCCGGAGATCACGCTGGCCTTGCCCGGCCAGGGGCCGACCACGGGCGGCAGCCTGCTGAACCTGATCGGCACCGCCCTGGTGCCGCGCGCGTTCCCCGGCGGCAGTGGCCCTGCGGCGTTCGACTTCGACGCCGTGACGTTGTCGTTCCAGAAGGGTGGCCGCGTCGTGCAGTTGCCGGTCGCCGACTTCCGCACCGAGCAGTCGGGCGGGGATCGTCTGGTGTTCACGATGCCACCGTCGCCCGACGGCCGGCCCGGCCAGGTCGACATCGTGTTGACCGTCGATCTCGGCACGGCAGAGGCCCAGGTGACGGCGAGCCAGGTGTTCCTGTTCGCCAATCCGGACCCGTTCTTCGGGCCGCGCGGGGCCGTGCTCGACCGGCTGCCGATCGCGGTGGCGCCGATCCCGCTCGACGGTGCGGTCGTCGGCAGCGGTGTCGAGGTCGGAACGGCGCCCGACATGGCGGTGCTGACCGAGCAGGGCGGCGTCGGCTTCCTGCAGCTGCTGCTCGCCCAGCGGAACGGCATGTTCCAGGGCTTCGCGGCGCCGCGGGCGATCGGCGATCTCGAAGTCGCGGCCGAACGCGACCCGCGCGATCTGGTGGTCGGGGACTTCGACGGTGACCTGGTGCCCGACCTGCTGGTCGTCAACGCGGGTGCCGCGACCGCGGTGCACCACGTGGTGCTCGGCCAGGCGCGGCCGCTGCCGCCGCTCGGGGCCGTGCACCGCATCCAGGCACCCGGCGGCAGCTGGCAGGCGCGCGCGGCTTGTTTCGACGCCGACACGATCCCCGACGTGCTGTTGCTGCCGGGACCCGAGGCGCCGGCCGGGACGGCGCCGCACATCCTGATGGCGCGGCCCGCGGGCGTCGGCCAGCCGGCGTTCTCGAGCCCGTTGGACCTGCCGCTGCGCAGCATCCGCTTCGAGGCCGTCGAGGTGGCCGATCTCGACGGCGACGGCAACCTCGACGTCGCGGCGATCAGCGGCGTCGGTGGCGCGCTCGACGTCGTCTACGGGCGCGGCGACGGCAACTTCGATCCCGCGGTGTCGATCGACTTCGAGGTGCCGGGGTACACGCGCGCGCCGGGCAGCACGGCGGTCGGACTGCACGCAGTCCAGGTCGGCGGGCAACCGGCACTGGCTCTGGTGTTGTCGGGACTCGACCTCGGTGCAGGCGGGGCCGCGACGCCGCCGACCATCGCTCTGCTGCGCCGAACGGCGCCGCGCACGTTCGGCGCCCCGACGTCGGTCGACAGCTTCTCGCCGCCGATCGAGCCGATCGGCAAGAGCCTCGCCGCGGACCTCGACGGGGCCCCGCCGTTCGAGCTGGTGGTGGCCGTGCGCGGCGAACCGCAGTTCGTCTCGCTCGGCCTCCTGCAGCTGCGTCCCGACGGCATCGTGCCGATCGCCGAGGCGATCGAAGGCGGGGCCGAATCGCCGAAGCAGATCCGCACCATCCTGTTCGACACCGCCTTCCCGGCGACCCAGAACTCGAGCGAGGCGAAGGCGGTGTTCCTCGTGCACGAGACCGACGTCGACGGCGTTCGCGAGAAGCGGTTGTCGACGCGACTCGTGGTGAAGCCGGGGGATCCGGTGGTGCTGCTGCTGCCGCCCGACGCAGGGGACGGGGTCGGCTTTCCGATCACCGGACTCGTGGCCGGCAAGTTCCACGACGGCGGGGCAGCCGTGCTCGACCTGGCCCTCGTGTCGTCGGCCGCGCAGCCCGAGGCGATCGTGCTGATCGCGAACGACGGCTTCGGCGGCGTGGCACAGCTCGGCAATCGCATGGTGCATGCGGGCCTGCTGCCCTCTTCCGTCGGCCTCGTGCCGAGCGGGAATGCGATCGAAGCGCTGGTGTTCGCCGACGCCGACAGCCGGATCGGCATCTGGCGGAATCGCCCGGACGGATCGCCGGTGCAGCAGCCGGACGCGCTGTCGTCGCCCCTGCGCGAGCTGTCGCCAGCGTTGGCGGGAGCGACCCTGCTGCCGACTTCGCGGCTCCGCTGCGCCGACGTCGACGGAGATGCGGTGGTCGACCTGGTGGGGCTGCTCCACTTCCAGCCGATCGTGGGGGACGAACGCGCCTTGCTCGTGCTCCTGCGCGGGGACCCGACTGCGGTGGCCGGCGAGTTGCCGTTCGTGGTGCCGACGAGTCTCTGCGAGGTGCCGCGCAACGCGGCCGGCTTCGACCTCGGCGACTTCGCGGTCGCCGGCCCCGGAGAACCACTGCGCCTCGAACTGGCTGTCGCGGTGCCGCAGCCGACCCAACCCGGTGGCCTCGACGGCAACCACGTGCGCTTCTATCGCTACCAGCCTGGTGCGACTCCCGCGGACGATCGGTTCGTGGCGTCGGCGGCGCCGGGTGGGCCGCAGATCCTGCTCGCCGGCAGCGAGCCGACCGAGGTCGCCACCGAGGACTTCGACGGCGACGGGCTGGTCGGCCTGGTGGTCGCGTGCGGCGGCGATGCGGCGCTGCGGCTCTACCGCAACACCTCGGCGGTCGATCCGGGCCAGCCCGAGGTCGACGTCGGCGCGTTCCTCGAGGCGCTCGGTTCGCCGCTGCCGCTCGCCGCTGGCAAGCCGACCCGGCTGCAACTCAGCGACGTCAACGGCGACGGCAACCGCGACGCGGTTGCGACGGTCGAGTTCACCTCGGCCACGACCTTGCTGCGCAGCACGTCGATCGGCATCTACCTGAGCTCCGGGTCCGGCGAACTGCTCGGCCCGCGCTTCGCATCGCCGAAGCGCCTCGGCGACCGCGACGGGCGCCTGTTCGGCGACGTCGGCGACTGGAACCGCGACGGCGTGCCGGACCTGCTGGTCGGCTGGGACACCTTCGGGGTCAGCGACATCAACCTGCGTGTGCTGTTCGGCGGCACGCGGTAGGCGGCTATGGTGCGAGGGCCCATGAGCCTCTCGTCCTCCGCCGCTCCCGCTCCCGTCGCCAAGGCCCCGCCGCTCCACATCGCGATGGTGGGGCACAACTTCATGGGGCGCGCGCACGGCAACGCCTTCCGCCAGGCGAACCACTTCTTCGACCTGCCGCGCACGGTGGTGGCCGACGTGGTCGTCGGGCGCGACCTCGAACGCGCGGCGGCGGCCGCCCAGCGTTTCGGCTTCCGGCGGGCGACCACCGACCTCGACGCCGTGCTCGCCGATCCGTCGATCCACGTGGTCGACGTGGCGACGCCGAACGACAGCCACCACGCGATCGCGATGGCGGCGCTGCGGGCGAAGAAGCACGTGCTGTGCGAGAAGCCGTTGGCGATGACGCTGGCCCAGGCGAAGGAGATGGCGGCGCTGGCGAAGAAGCAGAAGGTGCGCGTCGGCCTCTGGCACAACTACCGTCGCGCACCGGCCACAGCACTGGCGGCGAAGATGATCGCGCGCGGCGACCTCGGCGCGGTCCGGCAGGTGCGTGCGGTCTACCTGCAGGACTGGCTCGCCGACGCGTCGGTGCCGGCGAGCTGGCGCACCAGCAAGAAGGCCTGCGGCAGCGGGGCCCACGGCGACCTGAACGCGCACCTGATCGACCTCACGCGCGCGCTGACGGGCCTCGAGTTCGAGTCGGTGTGCGGCGTGCAGCAGACCTTCACCAAGCAGCGCCCCGACGGTCGCGGTGGACTCGCCAAGGTCGACGTCGACGACGCGTTCCTGTTCCTGGCGCGCTTCCGCGGCGGCGCGATCGGCAGCTACGAGGCGACGCGCGCTGCTCCCGGGCGCAAGAACCACAACTGCCTCGAGATCAGCGGCGAGAAGGGTTCGGTCCGCTGGAACCTCGAGCGCATGAACGAGCTCGAGGTGTTCCTGCTCGACGAGCCGCGCGACGCGCAGGGCTTCCGCACGGTGATGTGCATGGACTCGGTGCATCCGTACGCGGCGAACTGGTGGCCGGACGGGCACATCGTCGGCTACGAGCACACGTTCGTGCACCACGTCGCCGACTTCGTGCGGGCGCTGCACGACGGCAGCACGTTCGCGCCCGGCTTCGACGACGGGGTCGCGGTGCAGGCGGTGCTCGAAGCGGCGCTGCAGTCGACGAAGGACGGCGCCTGGGTCAAGGTGCCGCGGTGATCCGGAAGGCGCCGGCGGTCGTGCGCAGGTCGTCCACGAGCCTGCGCATGCTGCTCGTGCCGGCGCACAGCTGCGTCGCCATCGCGGCGGTGCCGCTCGCCGCCTCGCGCAGCTGGTCGACGTTCCCGCCGATGCTGCCGAGGTCGTTGCGTTGGTCCTTCGATCCGGCGGCGATGTCGCACACCAGTCGGTGCACCTGGGTCGCCTGGTCGGCGATCCGCGAGAACACGCCACCGATGGCCGTCGTCGCTTCGGCGCCACGGCTGGCTCGTTCGCTCGCCTGCTGGACCAGCTGATTGCTCTCCCGCGCCGCCTGGGCACTGCGCTGCGCCAGGCTGCGCACCTCCTCGGCGACGACCGCGAAGCCCTTGCCGGCGTCGCCGGCTCGCGCCGCCTCGACGGCGGCGTTGAGTGCCAGCAGGTTGGTCTGGAAGGCGATCTCGTCGATGACCTTGATGACGCGCGTGATGTCGGCGCTGCCCTGCTGGATGGCGGCCATCGCCTCGCCGAGCTGCTGCATCGTCTCCGTGCCCATCGCCGCAGCGGCGCTGTTCTCGGCGACCAGCTGCTCGGCGCTCTCCGCGGCGTTCGCGTTGGCGTCGGCGCGGGTGCGCACGCCCTGCACCGACTGCTGCGCATCGTCGACCGCCTGCTTCTGCCGGGTGGCGCTGTCGGCGAGGCTGGTGCCGACGCCGCTGATCTCGGTCGCCGACCGATCGACGGCGGCGACACCGTGCAGCAGGCGCTGCACGGTGGTCTGCACCTTCGCGGCGAACGCGTTGAAGCCGCGCGCGACGTGCGCGATCTCGTCGTCGCCTGCCGCGTCGAGGCGCTGGGTCAGGTCGCCGTCGCCGTCGGCGATGCGGTCGAGATTCGCGGCCACGTGCTGCAGCGGTCGCAGCACGGTGCGCGTCACCAGCCACAGCACGGCGATGCCCGCCAGCACGAGACCGAGGCCGAGTGCCACGGAACGAACGGCGCTGGCGGTCACCGGCGCCATCGCGTCGGCGAGGTCGAGGTCGAGCACCAGGGTCCAGCGTTGGCCGGTGGCGGCGACGTGGATCGGAGCCGTCGCCAGCAGCCGATCGCCGCGGGGTTCCACGTGCAGTGTGGGCGAACCGAAGCGGGCGGTGACCGGGGTCAGTTCGTCGGCGACTTCGAACGGCTTGCCGAGGGGTGCCTCGGTGCTGCTCGCCGCCAGCAGGCCGCGGCCGGTGACGATGTGCAGGTCGCCGCGCAGCTCGCCGAGGTCGACGCTGCGGATCGTCTGCTGCAACGTGCCGAGCTCGAGGTCGATGCCGGCCATGCCGACGAACTTGGTGTTGCCGTCGGCGATCGGCAGTACGGCCGAGGTCAGCAACACCGGCTTGCCGTCGATCGGGTAGAAGTACGGTTCGAGCAGGACCGCCTTGCCGGTCTCCTTCGGCAGCAGATAGTAGTCGCCGGGTCGCGAACCGTCGGCCGCGCGCGTCTGGTTCTCGTAGTCGACCAGGGGGTCGAGGCGCACGGCGCGGTTCGGGCCACCGCGGTTCCAGTACGGGATGAAGCGGCCGCTCTGGTCGCTGCCGGGTTTGCCGACGAACTCGGCGTCCTTGCCGTCGAACGCGTTCGGCTCGAAGCAGACATTAGGTGCCGAGGGTCTCGGAGCGCTGCGCCAGCAGTTCCTGCAGCATGGCGTCGACTTCGCTGCGGCCGAGCGCTCCCGGGGTGCGGGCTACGGTCGCCTGCAGGCAGTCGCGGAAGGCCGCCGCCGCGCCGAAGGTCCGGGCCAGCAGGTCCTCGACGTGCCCGGCTTCGCGTTCGGCGAGCATGCGCACGGTCGTGGTGACGTGTTCGGTCCGCACGCTGTGTTCCCGTGAGGTGGCGAGCCAGGAGATCGATCCGGCCGTGGCTGCGAGGCAGGCGCCGGCGGCGATCAGCATGCGAAGGGAGACGCGCATGTGTCGGATTCTCGGCCACTCGGCCGGTGGCGGTTGATGCCGGCGTGGATCGCGCGGTGCCGCCGATGGCATCGCGGCAGTCGGGTGGTCCGGGGGAGCGGAGTTCCCCCGACGGATCGGCATCAGGCCCAGCGTGGTCCGGCGTTGCGCAAGGACCGCTCGGCCTCGACGATGCGCAGCGCGTCGCAGCCGTGCGCCACCAAGCTGGTCGGCACGCGGGCCGCGGCCTCGCCCTCGACACCGCCATGATGAAAGGTCCAGGCATCTTCCTAGCGCAGTTCATGAGCGACCAGGCTCCGCTGCATCGCTTCGACACCGCGTGCCGTTGGGCCGCCGGCCTCGACTACGCCGGCGTGCAGGTGCCGTCGTGGGATCCACGCTGCCTCGACCTGAAGAAGGCCGCGGCCAGCAAGGCCTACTGCGACGACCTGCGCGGCACGGCGGCGGCGGCCGGCGTGCAGATCAGCGAACTGAGCACGCACCTGCAGGGCCAGCTGGTCGCGGTGCATCCGGCCTACACGTCGATGTTCCAGGTGTTCGCACCACCCGAGGTCAACACCGCCGAGGCGATGCATCGCTACGGCTCCGAGCAGGTGAAGCTGTGCCTGCAGGCGAGCAAGCACCTCGGGTTGTCGGCGATGCCGACGTTCAGCGGGGCGCTGATGTGGCACACGATGTACCCGTGGCCGCAGCGCCCGGCGGGACTGGTGGAGGAGGGCTTCAAGGAACTGGCGCGCCGCTGGCGGCCGATCCTCGACTACGCCGAGGACTGCGGGGTCGACTGCGCGTTCGAAGTGCACCCCGGTGAGGACCTGCACGACGGCGCGTCGTACGAAGCGTTCCTCGATCATGTCGACGAGCATCCGCGGGCGTGTCTGCTCTACGACCCGAGCCACTTCGTGCTGCAGCAGCTCGACTACCTGGAGTACATCGAGCTGTATCACGAGCGCATCAAGGCGTTCCATGTGAAGGACGCCGAGTTCCGGCCGAACGGGCG
>JAEUHU010000584.1 GCA_016793305.1 Planctomycetota bacterium | reverse complement strand
CAGCTCGCTGACGATGTCCTCGCGCAGCATGCCGTTCTTCTCGCAGTCGACGAACAGCTGCTGGCTCTTCCGGTCGACGCGGAAGTAGTCGACCACGCGGCGGTCGTAGCGCAGCTCGAGCCCGGTGAAGTGCGCGTCGCGGCGCAGGTAGTCGAGCAGGTCGGCGTCGATCGTGTCGCTGACCACCTGCCGCCAGAACGGCGGCACCGGAACACCCTGCCCGGTCAACACCGACAGCACCGGCGCCCGCAATCCCTGGCGGTCGAGTTCGGCGCCGAGTTCGGTGTCGCCGAGCACCGCGGCGAACCGCTCGGGCAGGTCGTGGCGCGGCAGCAGCCCGGTCTGGTCCTCGATGTTGTGCCCGTACGGGATGTGCGTCACGTCGTGCAGCAGGGCCGCAGCGCGCAGCACCCGCCGTTCGTCGTCGACCACGCGGTGGCAGCCGGCGGGATCGCGCTGCGCGTTCTTGTTGCAGGCGGCGAGCAGCTGCTCGCAGACGTGCAGCGTGCCGATCGAGTGCTCGAAGCGCGTGTGCACCGCCCCCGGATAGACCAGCGACGCGCTGCCGAGCTGCTTGACGCCGCGCAGCCGTTGGAACTCGGCGGTGTCGACGAGGCGCAGTTCGTCCTTGGTCAGCTCGATGTCGCCGTGGACCGGATCGCGCAGGATGCTCACCGCGCCGACCGTAGCACCGTCGCTGCTGGGCGGGAAGAAAAGTGGGGACCGGACCTGGCTGCAGGTCCGATCCCCCCACCACACAACGAAGCCACACGAGGTTCGCGACACGCTCACACGTGCCGCACGACTGCAGACTACCTCACCGGCGCGCGTGCGGTCGGCGCCGGCGGCGCGTGTGCTGGCGTCCCGCAGGCATGGTCCGGCCGCATCGGCGCTGCGAGCCGTCCCGCGCCGGGACGTCGCCACCCTCGATGCCTTCGGCGCTTCGGCGGCAGTGGCGAAGGGCCCGCCGAAGGCCCGGCGCCATCGGCCGAACGGACCGTCAGGGTCGCTGCGGCGCCGCCAGCTCGATCGGCCCCGTGACCACCACGTCGGCCAACGTGCGCGAGGCGACTTCGGCGGCCCCGTCGAAGGTGCGCAGCACGAACGTGAAGCGCCCGGCGTAGGGCAGCGACAGCCGGAACGACTGGTCGGCGGCGAGCGACTCGACCACGCCACCCGACAGGTCGGTGGCCGCGGTCCAGGGCTCGGCGGATGCGGGCGGCGACACCGTGAACTCCGGTTCGCCGCCGCGCCACGCCGGCAGCACCAGGGGCCCACGTTCCGCGTCGCCGATCGACAGGTCGCGGCCGGCCCGACCCGGCGCCCGCAGCAGCAGGCGCACGAGCTCGCGGTCGCCGGGCAACCCGATCGCGAAGCCGCCATCGGCATCACTCTGGGCGGCACAGGCAGAGCGCATCTCGAGGTGTGGCGGCGTGAGGCGCGGCGCGGCGCCCGACGCCAGCGCCATCGTGCCCGGCACCGCGAACACGCTGGCGCCGACGACCGGAGCACCGTCGACGTCGACGAGGCGCCCCCGCAGCACGTTCGCCGCGAAGCCGATCGAAGCGGTCGCGCGGACCCGTTCGCCCTTCAGCGCGACCTCCACCGGAGCGCCGGCGGGAGCCTCGGGATGCGCCACCCAGAGGCGCACGGCACCGTTCCGCGGCAGGCCTTCGAAGGAAGCGCGCCCGCCCCCGTCGAACGGCACGCCACCCGCCTGCGTCTGCAGCCAGAACGGCCACTGCGCCAGCTCGGTGGACACCTCGGCGGCCGGCAGCACGAACAGGCGCGCTCGGCCGAGTTCCTGCGCGACGCCGGCGAGCTGCACGTCGACGGCACAGGCCGCTTGCAGGGTCACGCCGATCGGCGACACGACTCCGGTCAGGTCGAGCTGCGCGTGGTGCACCACACATCCCGCAGCCTGGACGACGAACGGCACGCCGCGGCCGCCGAGCGCTTCGCCCACGAACGCACCGCTGGCGTCGGTCTCGGTCTCGATCCTCGATCCGTCGGGCCGGGTCTCGCCGAACCAGACGCGCGCACCGCGCCGCGGCACGCCGTCGGGCCCCCGCACGGTCCCCTCGATCGCCACGGGACCGAGCGTGCGGTAGGCGATCGATTCGTCCGCCGGCAACACCACGTGGCGCACGAGCGTGCGGTCGGGCCCGTCGATCTGCACGAGGGCCGGCCCCGCTGGCTGCTTGGTGTCGAAGCCGGCCCCAGCACCCGCCAGCACCTGCGTCGGCCACGCGGCGCCGTCGGGCCCGGCAGCCTCGACCCGCGATCCCGGCGGCGGCAGGTAGCGTTCGTGGGCCGTGACGTCGATCTGCACCCGCAGCCCGACCGCAGCAACGTTCGCGTTCGAACCCACGGGCTGTGCAGGCGTCTCGCCAGGCGTCGGCTCCGGCGTGCGCGGCGCTGTCGTGCCGGGCCCCGGTGGCACCGCGGTCCCACCTGCCCCCGCGAGCCAGATCCCCGCCCCCGCGACCACCACGGCGAACGAACCCAGGAAGAGTGCTCTGCTGCGTTGCATGCCGGTGGCGACGGGAAGCAGGATAGCGCACGCTCCGTCCCAGCGCGCCATGCCCACGATCGCCCTCGACTACCGACCTGCCCTGCTGTCGCCGGCGGGCATCGGCCGGGCGACACGCGAGCTGGCCCGCGCGCTGGCCTCGCGCGACGACGTCGACGTGCACCTGTTCGGGCACAGCCTGGCGCGCGCGCAGGTCGAACTGGCGATCCCACCGAACGCGCGGCTGCACCGGGCGCCGATTCCCGGCCGAACCCTGCCATTCCTGCACAAGCTCGGGCTCGGCGCCGACCGGCTCGCCGGCCGCGTGGCCGTGTTCCACTGGACCGACTACGTGCAGCCGCCGCTGTCGCGGGCACGCGCGGTGCTGACCGTGCACGACCTCGCGTTCGTGCGCGACCCACGCTGGCACGGCGAGGACGCGGCCGTGCTTGCCGAACGCACGCGCGCGGCGATCGCCGCAGCGACGGCGCTCGTGGTGCCATCGGCGACGACCGCGCAGGACGTGCGCACGTTCGCACCTGCTGCACCGAGCCCGGTCGTGATCCCGTTCGGCGCCGACCACGTGCCGCACGACCTGGCACCGCCGACCGGCGAGGCCCCGTTCGTGCTGTGCGTCGGCACGATCGAGCCGCGCAAGAACCACCTGGCGCTGCTGGCGGCGTGGCGACGCCTGCCGAACCCGCGTCCGCGCCTGCTCGTGGTCGGGCGCATCGGCTGGGAGTGCGAGACGATCGTCGCCGCCCTGCGCGAGGCAGCTGCCGAAGGGCTCGTGGAATGGCGGCAGCGCGTCGACGACCGTGCGCTGTGGCGATTGCTCGCTGCGGCGCGAGCCCTGGTCTATCCGTCGGCGTGGGAAGGCTTCGGCTTCCCCCCGCTCGAGGCGATGCAGCTCGGGATCCCGGTGCTCGCCAACGACACGCCGGCCCTGCGCGAACTCGGCGACGACGCGTTCGAGTTCGCCGAGGCGACGGATCCCGACGCGTTCACCGACGCACTGCAGCGAGTGCTGCACGACGCGGCGCTGCGCACTCGCCGCGTGCAGCGCGGCCGCCTGCGCGCCGCGAGCTACCGCTGGGCCGACTGCGCGAAGGCCCACGCGCAGGTCTATCGCGAGGTCGCCGCGTGCTGACGCTCGCGTTCGACGGCGCCTGCTTCGGCGACGGGCCGATCACCGGCGTCGGCCGCGCGTTCGTCACCGCGCTGTCCGCGTACGCAGCGGCCCATCGCGACGACTGCGTGCTGCTGCTGCCACACGGCGCCGACGATCCGGCGATCCCGGGCGTGCGCACCGTGGCGGCCCCGCGCGGCGCGCTGCGCCGGCAGTTGCAGCTGCCGAAGCTGCTGCGCACGCTGCGGGCGACCCTGTTGCACAGCTCGGTCGCGGCGGTGCCACTGCGTGCGCCCTGCCCGACGATCGCCACCGCCCACGACCTGCCCTGGTGGCACCCCGAGCTCGGCGAACGGCACAGCCGCTGGCGCCGCTTCGCGACGCGCCGGGCACTGCAGGCGGCCGACCTCGTGCTGGTGCCGTCGGCGGCGACCGCGCGCGACGTGCGCCGCGAGCTGCAGGCGCCGCGCGCGCGCATCGTCGTGGTGCCGCACGCGACGGCCCTCGGCCAGGCCCCCGACGACGCGGCACTCATGGCACGCTCCGGTCCGTTCCTGGTGCTCGGCGACGACCGCCCGCGCAAGAACCGGACGCGCCTCGTCGCCGCCTGGGAACGCGCCGCCGCGGTGCGCCCCGCCCTGTCGCCCCTGCAGTTCGTCGGCCCGCCGCAGGCCTACGTTCCCGAAGCCGAGAAGGCGGTGCTGCTGCGAACCTGCCGCGCGCTCGTGCACGTGGCCCTGTTCGAGGGCTTCGGCCTGCCGGTGCTCGAAGGGCTGGCGAGCGGCGCGCCGGTGCTGTGCTCGGACCTGCCGCCGCATCGTGAGATCGCCGGCGAGCACGCGCTGTTCGTCGAGCCGACCGACGTCGAGGCGATCGCCGCCGGCCTCGTACGCATCGACCGCGACCAGCCCCTGCGGCACGAACTCGCCTTCGGCGGCCACGCGCGCGCCGCGGCGTTCGCGCCGACGACGGTGGCGGCGGCGTGGCGGCGCTGCCACGACGAGGTGCGTTCGTGACGCGGCACGTCGCCGTCGCCGGTTGGTTGCTCGGCGCGCCGTCGGGCGCCAACCGCCGGTTGTTGGCACTGCTGCGCGAACTCGGTCCGCGACTACGACCCGACGAACGCGTCACCGTGCTGCACCGGCCGGACTTCGCACCGCCGCTGCTGCCGGGCATCCAGTGGCGTGCCCTGCCGATCCCGGCCGGACCGACCTGGCGACGCGTGCTCGCCGAGCGCCGGCACCTGCCCGCGGTACTGCGTGAACTCGGCGCGACCCTGCTCGACCACGGCTTCCTGCCGCTGCCGAACGTGCCCGTGCCCGTCTGCCTGCTGGTGCACGACGTGCGGGGCCTGCACGGCTTGTCGCGCCGACCGCGCTGGACCACCTCGCGGGCGCTGCGCCGCGCCGGTGCGGGCGCCGCCAAGATCGTGGTGCCGAGCGAGTGGACCCGAACGCAGCTGCTGCCGTTCGTCGCCGAGCCGCAGCGCCTCGTCGTCGTGCCGAACGGCGTCGACCTGCCGACCTCGTCGGCCGAAGGACCGTTGCCGATGCCACTGCCCCGCACCGGCTACCTGCTGCACACAGGCCATCTGGAGGCGCGCAAGAACCTCGGTGTCGTGGTGCAAGCACTCGCCGATCTGCCCGCCGACCAGCGCCCCGAGCTGTGGCTGGCTGGCGCCGATGCCGGGGCGTTGGCTGGCCTGCAACGCCAGGCGCGCACCGAGTCGGTGATGGTGCGCGCGTTCGGGGTCGTCACCGAGGACGTGCTCGCATCGCTCTACGAACGGGCCCTCGCCGTGGTGCTGCCATCGCGGCACGAGGGCTTCGGCCTGCCGGCCCTCGAAGCGCTCGCGCACGGCGTTCCCCTGTTCGTCAGCGATGCGGGCGCCCTGCCCGAAGTGGTCGGCGACGCCGCGGTCGTGCTCCCAGCGAACGACGTCACCGCGTGGACGCGCGCCCTGGAGTCGGTGCACGATCCGGCACTTCGTGACGCGGCAGCGCGTCGACGTCGCGTCGACCACGCCGCGCGCTGGTCCTGGGCTGCGGCGGCGGAGCGGCTCTTGGCGGTCTGGCGGCAGTGTGGTTGACGCGCCGTTCACGACGAACGAACCGCGCCTTCGCCAGCGGAACGTCCACCGTCTCCTACTGGAAGATGGACCCGTAGATCTGGCTCACCCTGACTTCGGATCCATCCATCACCCAGTACTGGACCAGGAAGACCTCGCCCGCCAGGCACGAGGGAACGGGAACACCGACCGACAAGGCTCCCCCTGTGCCATCAGCCGGGACCCAGCCTCGCACCGGCAGAGTCACCCAGGGTGTGAGCAGGAACCTGTCGCCCACTCTCTCGACGGGGTCGTGCGGAAGCCTCAGGGCCATCACCAGACAGCCGTCGTAGGCCCGGTCGCGAGCCCTCGCGGGAGCGCGCATCGTCAGCTGCACCTGGAACACGCCGCCGGCAGTGGCTCCCAGCTGGTGGAAGAACGGTTCCAGCTGGGTGCCGTCGGACAGCGTCTCGGACCTTCCATGGCGGCGGACACACGGGAAGGAGTACTGGAGCGGCGTGGGCTCGCCGACCTCGCGAGCCACGTAGCGCTCGCCGAGAACCAGGGGCTCCGAAGTGGTCACGGTGGCGAGCACCTCGACGCCTTGGCCGACACCGCTGCCGATCACCGCCGAGTTTCCGACCCGGACGATCTCGAACGACACGCC
>JAEUHU010000415.1 GCA_016793305.1 Planctomycetota bacterium | reverse complement strand
ACCACCGGCGGGATCTCCAGCCGGTGGATCATGTTGTCGAGGATCGTCTGCAGGTTGGCGAAGCCGAGGTAGTCGAAGCCGTCGTGCACCACCAGCAGCGGGTAGCGCCGCGTCTCGCGGAAGCGCGCCGGCCGGTAGACCTTGATCGGCCGCCAGTCGCCGTAGACCGAGCTGTCGACGTGCCGGTCCTCGAGCGTGCCCTTGCGCGCCTCGGGGTCCTCGAGGCTCCACTCCGGCGGGCTGTAGCCCTCGCCGTAGACCACCGAATTGGCGCCGAACGGATCGCGCGCGGTGTGCTTGTTCAGCGGGTCGCGCAGCAGCGTGCCGCGGCCGAACATCGCGATGCCGATCTTGTACTCCATGCGCGACCCCGGCGGCAGGTCGAGCGACAGCACCCAGGCGTCGCTGTGCCGCAGCCGACGGAACGGCAGCGAGCCGGGCAGCCCGTGGATCCAGTGCTGCAGCGTGACCTCCTGGGCCTCGCCACAGAACAGGAACGTCACCGAGCGCCCCGACACGTGCGGGAACTCGGTGTGCGCGATCAGCTCCTGCAGGGCCGCCGGACCGCGCGCGACCGCCTGCTCGATGCGTTCGACGACGGTCATGCGCCCATCTCCTCGACCGAGCCGGTCTCGCCGAGCCGGCGCGTTCCCGCCAACGCCGACCAGCGCGCGCCCTTCCAGTCGACGCGGCAGCCGTCGTCGAGCAGCACGCACGACGACGGCGCGAACCGCCGCGCGAACAGCTGCACGTTGCGTGCGTCGCCGGTCAGCAGGCGACGCTTGGCGTGCGGCAGCGGCACCAGGTCCGGCACGAGGCCGAAGCCCGCCTCCATCACTTCGGCGTTGGAGCTGCCCTGCGGCGGCAGGTCGTGGAACAGCACGATGCGCTCGCACAGCGCCATCGCCCCGGCCGACCACGCGACCACGGGTCGGTCGCCGTAGAGCCCGAACACGTCGAACAGGCGCAGCCGGTGCAGCAGCACCGCGATGTGGCCCCCCGCGACCAACAGGCAGGACGCCTCGGCGAGCTTCGCCTTGATCTCCCGACGCTCGCGTTGCACCGCCGAACGTTCGCCCGGGCGCCAGCGCATCTCGAACTCGGCGTGCACCTGGGCGACCCGTTCGACGTGCTGGCTGTCGATGCCCTGCAGCATCACCAGGGCGTCGTGCCGCTCGGCGGTGGTCCACAGGTCGTCGCCCGGCCGTCGGAACAGTTCCTTGGTCGCCTCCATCGCCCCGTTCAAGCGCAGGCGGTAGAGCTCCTGCACGCGCCGCAGCGTGTCGTGGCGCTGCCGCATCGCCGACAGCAGTTCGCGGTCGCGTTCGAAGATGCGCTCGACGCGGGCCCAGATCTCGAGGTTCTGCACCGGCCGCTGCACGTGGTCGCGCAGCTCCTGATCCTCGTTCTCACGCTCCTCCCAGCCGGCGGTGACGACGGCGAGCGGCCGGTCGTCGCGACCGACCAGCGACTCGACCGCCGGACGCACGATCGGCACGTGGCGTTGTGGACCCAGCAGGATCGCGGCGGACAACATGGACGGACCTGCATACAGGTCGGCTCACCGGGAAGGAAGGGAGCGAATCGGCGCAGACACTTCCTCGGGCGGCATGACGAGCGGACGACGCAGCGGGGCCGATGGCGTCGTCCTCGCGATGCACGGATCCCGCGTTGCGGCGTCCTGGCAAGCCTCGAGACGGATCGCCCGCGCGGGCGATCCGGCATCGAGCGGACGACGCAGCGGGGCCGATGGCCGAGACCTCGCGATGCACGGATCCCGCGTTGCGGCGTCCTGGCAAGCCTTGAGACGGATCGCCCGCGCGGGCGATCCGGCTCAATACTCGAACCCTTCGTCGCCGGCGAGTTCCGCGTTCGGGTAGATCAGGTAGCAGCTCCGGCACTTGCCGAACGGCTTGGTCGTGAACACGTGCTTCCTGTACTGCTGGTAGGACGGGCCGTTCCAGGTGTCGAGGAACGGCGCCTTCTGCATGTTGCCGAGGGCGGGCATGCCGGCGACGCAGCACGGCACGACGTCGCCGTAGGGCGCGATGTAGACGCGCCGCCACAGGAACCAGCAGCGCAGCGCCGGCATCACGCACGGTCGCTCGGCGGCAGGCTTCGGAGCGGCCGGCGCAACCGGGCTCGCGGCCTCGATCGCAGCCGCGGCCACAGGCGGCGTGTCCTCGGTGACCGAGAAGTTCGGCGGGATCTTGATCGCCACGCCCAACGCCGCAGCGGCCTCGCGCGTGCGGTCCTGCCAGTGGTTGGTCAGCGCCCGGTGATGCTGCGGGGCCTCGTCCTTCAGGCTCTCGTGGAACGACACCAGGTGCAGGAACGTCACCAGGTCGGCCCCCCACGCCTTCGCCATCTCGACGAACTTCGGCGCCTCGGGCAGCGTGCGCTTCATCAGGATGAAGTTCAGCGTCAGGTGCGGCCGCTTCTCGGCGGGCATCGCCCACCGCAGGTCGCAGAAGCGCGTGATGTTGTCGACCACGACGTCGAAGTCGGCGCCGGTGCGGATCGAGTTGTAGGTGGGCCGCGTCGCGCCATCGAGCGAGAACGTGATCGCGCCGAGTGCTCGGATCAGCTTCTCGCGAAAGCTCGACTCCTTCATCATCAGCGTCGCGTTGCTGACCATCTCGAGCTTGACGCCGTAGCGCTCGAGGTCGTCGAGCTTCTGGTCCATGCGGGGCGTCATCAGCGGCTCGCCGAACGCCGACAGCTGCATGGTCTTCGCGTACGGATACAGCTCGCGCACGACCCGGTCGTAGACCTCCTCGTCCATGATCACCTTCGGTGAATCCGGATCGAGGAATTGGTTGCACATGAAGCACTTCAGGTTGCAGACCGTCGTGCTCGTCAGGTTGATCCAGGTCGGCATCGCCCGCACGACCGGCCGCAGCGCGGCTTCGTCCTCGACGGCCAGCCGTTCGTTGGCGTCCTTGAACGCCTGGCTGCCGAACGGCAACGACGCGAGCTCCGCCGGCCACGTTTCGAGGATGCTCTTGTCGACTTCTTGGTGGGTCATCGGGACAGGCCTTGGTTGTCGAGGTCCGGATCGGGGCGGTCAAGGGGCGAACCGCGGCGCCGCCGGCGATCCGGGCCGTATCGGCAGATCTTCACGGCCCGGTGCACCGGGCCGGCCCGATGCTCACGCGAGATCGCTGTCACCGAGCGTGTACCACCACCGCTGCGCCAGGAACTCGGCGGTGAACTGCGGCTGGCAGATGTTGTGCACGAGCCGCCGGCCGAGCCAGGTCGACGACGGCGTCCAGACGAAGCCCCGCTGCTGCAGCCATGCAGCCTCGTGCGACCAGGGCGGCAGCACCGTCATCAGCCGCTGCTTCTGCTCCTCGTGCTGGCGGCGCACCGCGGCGGCGAGCAGCGCGTCGGCGGCCGCGGTGTCGTGTTCGGGCACCACCCAATCGGCGATCGTCGCCGCGTCGGGGGCGAGCCCGCTGCCAGGCTTCAGGACCATCAGGCCGGCCAGGCGCCCGCTGCGCCGCACCGTCCACAGCTCGTAGTCGGCGCGGGCCGGGTTCTGCACGTAGCGCCAGTGCAGGTAGCGGTAGTCGCGGCGGGTCAGGCACTGCTTGTCGGCGCGCACCTGCTCGTAGACCGAACCGAGGTCCGGCGGCACCACGTCGACCTTCTGCACTTCGAGGCCCGCGGGCACCGACAGGGCCCCCGCCGATCGCTCGCGGATCAGGTAGTCGATGCTCGTCATCAGCACGTACTTCAGGTAGCGCTGGCCGATCCGGTAGGCGGCGTCGACGGGATAGCCGTAGAACAGCGCGTCGCCGATCTCGATGCAGTGCGCCCAGAACGGCATGCACGTCTCGACGAACAGGCTGCGCGTCTGCAGCCCGCTGCGGAACGCCGGGTGTGTCATCGAGTCGACGCAGTGCACGAACCGCCGTTCGCCGAACGGGGTGTCGCAGAACATCGGCATGCCGGCGTACTGCGACGCGATCGTGCCGTCGTCGGCGACCGCCAGCGAGATGCGATGCCCCGCCGGGTTGTGCTGGTAGGCCCACTGCCACTGTTCCAGCGTGCGGTCGACGAACGTCGGGCCACACACTTCACGGAACACCAGGTTGAACGTGCGCAGGATCGCCGCCTCGTCGCCGGGGCGGTACCAACGGATCGTCACCCCGCTCATGCCGGAGCGCCCCGATCGGACCCGAGCCGCCTGCAGAAGTCGGTGACCAGCGTGGTCAACGTCGCGGCGGCCTGCTTGCCGGCCGCGACCACTTCGTCGTGTGCCAACGGCACCGGCGAGATGCCGGCGGCAAGGTTGGTGATCAGCGACAGCCCGACGACCTCGGCGCCCATCGCGTTCAAGGCGATCGCCTCGTGCACGGTGCTCATGCCGACCGCATCGGCACCGAGCATGCGCAACATGCGGATCTCCGCCGGGGTCTCGTACGACGGGCCGAGCAGGCCGGCGTAGACGCCCGGCCGCAGCCGCACCCCGGTCGCCACCAGCAGCTGCTGCAGCCGCGGGCTGTAGACGCGCGTCTGGTCGGGGAAGCGCGGTCCGAAGGCCGGTTCGTGCGGGCCGGTCAGCGGCGACTGGCCGGTCAGGTTCAGATGGTCCGAGAGCAGCATCAGGTCGCCGGCCGTCATGTCGTCAGCGATGCCGCCGGCGGCGTTGGTCAGCAGGAACGACGGCACGGAGAGCCGCCGCAGCGTGCGCACCGCGCGCACCACCTCGGCCGGCCGCCAGCCTTCGTAGAGATGCACGCGCCCGGACAGGCACGCGACCCTGGTGCCGCCGACGGTGCCGACGACCAGTTCGCCGCCGTGGCCCTCGACGTGCGGCCTCGGCCAGCCAGGCACCGCGCCGAACGGCACGACGATCGGGTTCTGCACCTGCTTCGCGAAGTCCTTGAGGCCGCTGCCGAGCACGAGCCCGAGGCGCAGGCCGTTCGCGGCGCTGCCGAGCTGCTGGCGGAGGAACGAAGCGGCCGTGTCGACGAGGGAGAGTTCGGAGTCGTGCTGCATCGGAATCGTG
>JAEUHU010000408.1 GCA_016793305.1 Planctomycetota bacterium | reverse complement strand
TCGGCGGTGCGCTTGATGTTGCCGCCGAACTCGAGCAGCTTGCGGCGCAGGAACTCCTTCTCGGTCGCGGCGCGGAAGTCCTCGAGCAACTCGAAGGCGAACCAGTCGGTCGGGCCACTGCCGCTGCGTTGGGGCAACGGCAGGGCCGCCGCCTGCAGGTCCGCCAGCGTCACCTCGGGAGCTTCGGCGAGCACGGCAGCTGCCTCGAGCACGTTGCGCAGCTGGCGCACGTTGCCGGGCCAGGGCTGGCCCGTCAGCCAGCCGATCGCCGCGGCAGCGAGCCGCCTCGGCGGCAGACCATGCCGCTCGCCGGCGCGGCGCAGGAACGAGTGTGCCAGCATCTCGATGTCGTCCGGCCGCTCGCGCAGCGGCGGCAGGTGGATGCGCACCACGTGCAGGCGGTAGTAGAGGTCCTCGCGGAAGGTCTTCTGCGCGACCATCTGCTCGAGATCCTGGTTGGTGGCCGCGACCACGCGCACCGCGACCGGCCGGGTCGCCGCGCCGCCGAGGCGCTGCACGGTGCGCTCCTGCAACACGCGCAGCAGCTTCGCCTGCATCGGCAGCGGCATGTCGCCGACCTCGTCGAGGAACAGCGTGCCGCCGTCGGCCTGTTCGAAGGCGCCAGCACGCGCGTCGGCGGCCCCGGTGAAGGCGCCCTTCTCGTGGCCGAACAGTTCGCTCTCGACCAGGTCGGCCGGGATCGACGCGCAGTTCAGCGCCACGAACGGGCCGTTCGCCGCCTTGCCCTGCGCGTGCAGCTGGCGCGCGACCAGCTCCTTGCCGGTGCCGTTCTCGCCGGTGATCAGCACCGCGACGTCGGTGGGGGCGACCTTCTTGATCGTCGCGCGGATCTGCTCGATCGCCTGACTCTGGCCGAGCAGCGTGTGCTCGGCCTGCAGGCTGGCGCGCAGGCTGGCGTTCTCCTGGGCGAGTCGGGCGGCTCGCAGCGCGTTCTTGATCGACAGCAGCAGCCGGTCGTTGGCGAACGGCTTCTGCAGGAAGTCGTAGGCGCCGCGGCGCACCGCCAGCACCGCGGTGTCGAGGTCGCCGTGGCCACTGATCATCACCACCGGCAGATCGGGCCGCGCCGCCTTGATCCGTTCGAGCACTTCGAGGCCGTCCAGGCCGGGCAGCTTGACGTCGAGCAGCACCAGGTCGATGTCGGGGGACAGCGCCATCTCGGCGCCGCTCGGCCCGTCGGCCGCCTCGCGGGTCTTGAAGCCGTCGTAGCCGAGCTGGAAGGCCAGCTCCTCACGCACGGCGCGGTGGTCGTCGACGACCAGGATCGTGGCGTTCGCGGCAACCATCGGCCAGCGGGTATAGCGGTCGTCCGTCCAGGCTCCCAGCGGCGACTCCGGCCGCATCGGCGGCCCGGTGCCAGAAACTGCGGCGGGGAAGCGAGCCATGCCATCGGTGGCTGGGTCGCGCCGGTAGGTCGGCCCGCGGTCCGCGGCCGCCGCGCGCCCGAGGCCGGGGTATCCTCGTTCGGCCCATGGCGGCTGCCGCGGCGTCTACTTGACGACCGGGCGACGGAACATAGCATTCGACAGCCCTTTCCAGCCCGCGATGCTGGAGCGGGGTTCCGGCGCCTGATCGTCCGACCGTCTGCGGTGCCGAACCCGGCTGTGCCCTCTCAGAAAGTGCCCTCGCAGGCAGTGCCCTCTCAGACCCCCGACGCATCGTTTCCAAGGAGTCCCGTTTCATGGCCCGCTCGTTCTCCCAGTTTCTCCTCGCGGTGGCCGTCGCCGTCGTTGTCGGTGGCTCGGCGCAAGCCCAGGACACGCCCCTGAAGGAAGCGGTGACGATGCTGCGGCTCGGCAAGACCGAGGAGGGCGTCGCCAAGTTGAAGGAGATCCTCGCCAGCGACCCGTCGAACACGCAGGCCCTCGAGCTCTACCGTTCGGTGTCGCAGGACGAGTGGTACCTGCTGATGACCACCCAGGGCGACGTGCAGAAGATCGCCCAGTCGCTGCTCGAGCGCGCCCGCGCCGACATGAAGCGTCACTCGCGCGACGAAGCGGCGATCGCCGAGCTGGTCGCGACCGCGACCGACAAGAGCGCCGACCACGGCACGCGGCGTTCGGCGATCAACAAGCTGATCCAGGAGTACGGTGAGTTCGCGGTGCCGGCCCTGGTGGAGAAGCTCGGCAATGCCGACGACTTCGACGGCCAGATCCACGCGATCAGCGCGCTGGTCGACCTGCGCAGCGTCGCGGTGCTGCCGCTGATCGCCGCGCTGCAGAGCAGCAACGAGCAGCTCGTCGTGAACGCCGCGGCGACGCTCTACCACATCAACGACGACCGGGCGCTGCCGGTCATGGCCCACCTGGCCAGCGACGACCGCCTGCCGATCCGCGAAGCCGCGAGCCGCTACATCGCCCGCAAGAACGTCAAGGCCGGCGATGCGATGACGCTGCTGCTCGGCCAGTCGCTGAACTACCTGAAGGGCATCGTGCCGCAGGGCGCCTACAGCGAAGTGGTCTGGACCTGGAACGGCGAGAAGCTGGTCCCGGTCGACGTGCCCGCCCCGCTCTACCCGAGCGAGCTGGCCAAGGGCGTCGCGGCCCAGGCGGTCGCGATCGCGCCGAGCAACGTCGCGGCCCGCGCCATGCTGGCCGAGGCGAACCTCGCCCAGGCGAACTTGATCGAGGTCTCGATCCAGAAGGGCGACGAAGCGATGAAGGCGCTCGAGCCGATGGCCAGCGAGTTCAAGGTCGCGGCACTGGCGACCGGCACCGACGCGCTGCGTGCGGCGCTCGAAGCCGGCTTGCGCGAAGACCTGGCGCCGGTGGCGCTCGGTGCGATCGGCGCGCTGCAGATGGTCGAGACCCGTGAGACCGTCGGCCAGAGCCCGCTGCTCGCGGCGATCGACAGCACCGACAAGCGCGTTCGCTACGCCGCCGCCGACGCGGTCGTGAAGGCCACCGGTGGCCTCGACGTGCCGATGGCCGACCGGGTCGTCGCCGTGCTCGGCGAAGCCGTGACGGAACAGGCCGTGCGCGTGGTTCAGGTCGTGGCGCCGGAGTCGATGAGCCGCGAAGCGGTCGCCGCGACCAACAAGGTGCGCGGCATCGCGGTCGACGCGACCAGCACCGCCAAGGGCGGCGTGCGCAAGATGCTGATCAACCCGAACGTCGACGTGCTCGTGATCAACGAGTCGCTGCCGGACGGCATGTCGCAGGACGTGATCGGCATCGTCCGCAAGGATCCGCGCCTCGCCAACGTGAAGATCGTCGTGGTCTGCAAGGACGAGGAGAAGGCGAAGGCGGAGTTCGGCGAGAACGTCACCTACCTGGTCGGCTCGCTGACCGGCGAATCGCTGGTGGCCGAGGTCAACAAGGCGCTCGAAGGCGTCGCCGATGCCGATGGCTCGCGCGCCGAGGCCTTCGCCGCCACCGCCAGCGCGTCGCTCGCGACGCTCGCTGCCAACGGCAAGGGTGCGACGACGTCGGTGCTCGGCAACCTCGCCGCCCAGCTCGATCGCGGCGATGCCGTGTCGGTGCCGGCCGCGAAGGCGCTCGGCTACGACGGCGGCGCCGCCGAGCTCGGCGCGCTGGCGGCGGCACTCGCTGGTTCGGGCAGCGTCGAGCTGAAGAAGGTCGTCGCCGAGTCGATCGGCAACATCTGCCGCCGCCTGGGCAACTGCCCCGACGAGGCGGCGATGGCGCTGATCGGCGCGCTCGAGACCAACCAGGACGTCGGCCTGCGCACGGCGATCGGCGTGGCGCTGAGCCGCGTCAGCCTGGCCCCGAAGAAGCACGCGGAGCTGCTGCAGAAGCTGCAGAAGGTCGCGGCGGGTCCGGCCAGCGAAGGCTGAGCCCGGTTCGATCCAGCCGTTCCGAGCCTCGACTCGGCGAACGAGCCGCGCCCCAGAGCCCGGGGTGCGGCTCGCTGCGTCGAAGGCGGGCCCTGCTCGGCTCGTCGTGGGGGTGTCCAGCGCCAGCAGTTCGTGCTGGCAATTCGTGCTGGAACCTTCGCGTCGACTCGCTATCGTCCTCCCCCCGAAGCGTGCCGATGTAGCTCAGTTGGTAGAGCAATGCTTTCGTAAAGCATAGGTCGCGGGTTCGAGTCCCACCATCGGCTCCATTCTCCCACCGCCCGCGGTGCATCCACCGCGGGCGGTGTCCTGTACGGGCGGGGTCACGAGCGCACGGTCCACGCGAGGGCAAGGGGCCGGTGGGCGCCTGGACGATCGGCCTGCCGGCCTCCCGCGAGCGACTCTGGCCGCCAGACCCTGGCGCCGCGACCGCTGTCCGGCCATGTTCCCTTCGTCCCCCGACGCCGGTCGATCGGGCGACCTCCTGTTGCCATGGCCAAGACGTTTCTCCTCTCCAGTGGTGTGCTCGTGCTCGCCGCCTGTGCGATCACTCCCGTTCGCGAGTGGCTCCGGTTCCACCAGGACGGCCCGACCAACCTCTCCGCCACCGCCGAGGGTCGCTACAACGGCCTCGTGCTCGGTGCCGCGGTCACGGTCGACCTGATGCGCGGCAAGCCGCCGGTCCAGGTCGTGGTCGAGAACGTCACCACCACCGCCATCGACGTGCTGGTCGGTCCGGATGCGGCCCAGCAAGGAGTGCCGATCGGCGAGGTGCTGTTGCGGCCACTCGACGGCAGCCTGCCGACTGGCTCCACCGATCCGGTGCCGTACACGAACCAGCAGTCGCTGCGGCTCGAGCCGGGCTGGCGGGGCACCTTCTACATCGACCTGCCGCTCGGCCGACCGATCGTCTCCGGCCAGTCGTTCACGCTGCAGATCGAAGCACGGACCGCGGCAGGCGGTGTGGATCGACGCACGTTGCCGCTGCGCGCCAGGCCCTCGGGCACGATGCCGGACACGGGCCGCGGATGACCGGCGCCGCGGTCGCCGAGGCCGCCGGTTCGTGGCAGCCGCTGCTCGTCGCGATCGCGCTGACCGGCGAGCTGCTCGCCGTGGTCTTCGTCTACCGCGTGCTGACGCGTGGTGGTTCGCCGGCCAGCACGCTGCTGTGGATGGTGGTGATCCTCGCCGCACCGTGGCTCGGCTTGTTGCTCTACTACCTGCTGCCGCGCCGGCTGCAGCTGCGGCGCCTGCGCCGCGTGCGGGTGCGCGGCGCCCGGTTGCGGGAAGTGCGAGCCCGCGGTGGGGTGCTCGCGGAACCGAAGCCCGCCCCGCGCACCGGCCTCGTGGCGCTGCTGTCGGGCGCCGACGGCGAGGGCCTCGTCGCCGGCAACCAGCTGCAGTGGCTGCCGTCGGGCGCGCAGTTCGCCGACGCGGCGGGGGCGGCGATCGCGGCAGCGCGTCGCCACGTGCACCTGGTCGTCTACATCTTCCGGCCGGATCGGGCTGGCCTCGCGTTCCTCGAAGCGCTCACCGCAGCCGCGCGCCGCGGGGTCACCGTGCGGCTGCTCTACGATGCGATCGGCAGCTTCGGGCTCGGCGCCGCGCACCTGGCGCCGCTGCGCGCGGCGGGAGGGCGAGCCGAAGCGTTCCTGCCGCTGCTGTGGCAGCGGCGGCCGCTGACGATGAACCTGCGCAACCACCGCAAGCTGTTGATCGTCGACGGCGTGCGCGGCTTCGTCGGCGGACGCAACATCGGCGACGAGTACTTCACCGACCGGCTCGGCCAGCAGCGGCCCTGGCTCGACGCGATGCTCGAACTGCGTGGCCCGGTGGTCGACCGCCTGCAGGACGTGTTCCTCGAGGACTGGTGCACGGCGACCGACGAAGTGCTGACCGACGTATTCGTGGTGCCGGAGCCGCTGCCGGACGGTGTGCAGGTCGGCATCGTCGGCAGTGGTCCGGACCGTGAGCAGTCGGACCTGTGGTTCGCGGTGGTGCAGGCGATCGGCGAGGCGGAGCGCTCCGTGGTGCTCAGTTCGCCCTACCTCGTGCCGCCGCCGAACCTGCTGTTCGCGCTCGAACTCGCGGTCGCCCGCGGGGTGCGCGTCACCATCCACACCAACGGTCCGAAGGCCGAGGCGGCGATCCTCTACCACGCGCAGCGCAGCTACTACCGGCGCCTGCTCGCCGCCGGCGTCGAACTGCTCGAGACCGTGCACGAGTACAACCACGCGAAGCTGCTGGTGGTCGACGAACGCACGGTGATGGTCGGCAGCGCCAACCTCGACCTGCGCAGCGCGAACCTCAACTTCGAGATCGCCGCGGTCGTGGTGGGGGGGCCGGCGTTGGCGGCCCAGGTGCTGGCCACGCTGGCGGAGCGGCGGGCGACGTCGCGACGGCTTGGCGAGGACGACCTGCCGAAGCGGCCCTTGCCGCGCGCGCTCGACGGCCTGTGCGGACTGTTGTCGCCGCTGCTGTGAGGGGCCGCGGCAGCTGTCCGAACTCAGCCGCGCACGATCTCCCAGATGTCGGCGCCGCAGTAGTCCCACGGCAGCCGGCCTTCGTCGCATTCGCCGGGGTTCGGCGAGAACTGCACGTCGACCATGTAGAGGATGCGGCCGGTGCTGCGGCCGATGTTGCGCGCGCCGTGCGCGACGCCCGGCGGGATGCGCACCAGACGGTCCTTGCCGTCGCCGAGCACGAAGCGCATCGTCTGGCCCTCGGTCGGCGAGCCCTGGCGCACGTCGTGCAGCACCAGCAGCAGCTTGTCGCACGGCGGCACGTACCACACGTCCGTCTGGCGGAAGTGCATGTGGAACGCCTTGATCGCGCCCGGCTCCATCTCGGAGTAGTTGACCTGCTTGACCTCGAAGCCGGGCAACTGGGCGTGCATGCCGGCGGTCAAGCGCCCGAGTTCGGTGATCGCCCCGCCGTCGTCGTTGAACCGCTTCAGCTCGACGATCTCCACCCCGTCGATCCGCGTGCGGCCGGCGTAGTCCTGCGTGAAGAAGGCCGCCTGGGCCTTCGGGTTGATGCGCGTCGTACGAGCGTTCTTGCTCTCTGCGGTCACGGGTGGTCCTGCGGAACGAGTCTGGGGAAGCAGCCGCAGGATGCTTCGCCGGGACTGCCCACGATGCAAGCGTGCCGTGGGCAATCCGCCGCGGCTGCGGCCCTCGTTGCGCGGCTCACTTCGCCTGCGACTGGCGCCAGGGCTTGTCGGCGGTCGGCGCCTCGAGGTCGAGCAGCAGCGACAGCGTGAACTCGGCGAACTTCTTGCCCTCCTGGTTCACGGGCGCCGTGAACCGGATCGTCGCCTTGGTCTTGCCACCCTGGTCCTCCATCGTCAGCTGGCCGGGCGCGGCCGCACCGACCGGCTTGCCGGCGGTCGCCTTGAGGAAGCCCGCCACCTTGCCGTCGTTGCCGAACAACAGGAACACGTCGTCGTCGATCGGGATCTGCTTGCCCTCGATGCGCACGAACTTCACCTGGCCGTTCTGGGACTCGTCGGCGGCGACGTCGTCGTCGGTCAGGCCGAAGCGCTGCGTGATGCGGCGCAGGTCGGTCTTCTTCTGGAGGGTCTTCTCGTCCTCCTTGTCGTCGGGCTTCTTCTTCGCGTTCAGCAGCTTGTGCAGCGCCTTCACCGCCTCGTTGAGCTCCTTCGGCACGCCGGCGCGCCGGTAGAGCAGCGAGTAGATGCCGCGCGGCGCGGCCGGCTCGGTCAGCGCCGCGGTGACCGCCAGCGTGCCGAGCAGCAGCGGTTGGCCCTGGCTCGCATCGAGCAGCTTGGCGAGGTCGAGCTTCTTCTCGGCCGTCAGGAAGTTCACCGGCGCGAACGACACCGCGTAATAGGCCTTCGGGAAGCCGTTGTCGGCGAGCTCGTAGCGCTCGGCGCCGAACTGGTTCGCCAGATCCGGTTCCTGCCCGTCGCCGAACCAGTTGCGGTTGTAGGTGCCCTGCAGCAGCGAGAACATCAGGTCGTAGCCCGGCTTCAGCGACTTGGCGAGGCGGAAGCCGATGCCCTCGACGGTGTCGACCGCAGTCACCGCGCGGCGCGAGTCGATCAGCAGCTGCATCGGCGCCGTTGCGGCGACGTAGCTACCTCCCTTGGAGATCACCTTGTCCTCGCGCCACTCGGGCTCCTTCGTCGCCGACAGCTTGTCCTTGCCGATCGTCTCCTTGCCGAGTCGCTTCCACTCGGCGTCGAACGCGTCCTTGCCGCTGATCGGGCGCAGGCCGAGACCAGCGACCAGCTGCCAGATCTGGCCGTGCAGGTCGAAATGGCCGAACGGTCCGGTGCTGCCGGTGCCCGTGGGCTTCGGCGCGCTGGTGGATTCGCTGAGCTTCAGCTGCTGCAACAGGTCCGTCGAGAAGGTGGCGCCGCCGTCCGGGGTCGCCGACGGCCACAGGTTGCTGCTGTCGCCGCGCGATGCGCGCGTGAACTCGGCTTCGGTCGGCAGGCGCATGCCGAGGTAGGCGGCGAAATCGTTGGCGTCGTTGTAGCTGACGTAGACGACCGGCAGGTCCTCGATCGAGTTGCCCTTCTCGTCCTTCAGGGTGTAGGGCAGGTCGGCGTAGTTGGCTTCCCAGAAGTACACGACGGCGAGCTTCTCCTTCGGGTACTGCTTCTGGATCTCCTCCCGCCGCTTCTCCAGGTCTTCCTTCTGGCCTTGGCTCCACCAGTGCAGCGGGAATTTCACCGGCTGGTTGGCCGCCTTGCGGGCCGCGACGTAGACCTCGTACTCGCTGTTCTTCACCGGCCACTTGGCGAGGAAGAAGCCGGGCACGTCGACCTTCTTGCGGCCGAGCACGCGGGTGCTGCTCTTCAGGGACTTCGCCACGAGCTCCGCGGCCCGCTTCATGGCGTCCTTCGGTGAGGCGGGACTCGCCACCTGGCAGGCGGCCTCGAGCAACTGGTCGAACGTCAGTCCGACCTCGACGCTGCCCGGCGGCACGTAGCCGAGGAAGGTCGGCAGGCCGGTGGTGTCCGGGGCATCGGTCGGTTTCGGAGCCTGGGCGTGGACCGAGCCGAGCAGGGTGCTGAACGTGAACGCCGCCAGGAGCGGCGCGCGGAGCGAGATCCGTTGCATCGTGCGGGGAGGGCAGTTGCCGCAGCACCCGCCGGACGGGGCTGCGGAGTCGAGGGGGAGGCCCAGATCCTAGCCAAGGCGCGCGTCGATGGGGCGACGAAGTTCCAGGTCGCCCGCGGCGCCGAGCCGACGCGGCGCCGGTCAGAACAGCTGGTCGCGGCCCTGCGCGAAGAACCGGCTGCCTTGTCGCTCGAGCCCGTCGGCCACCAGATTGGCCAGGTCCGGATCGAACTGCGTGCCGGCCTGGGCGCGGAACAGCGCCACGATGTCGGCCACCGGCCAGGCCGGCTTGTAGCTGCGCTGCTCGGCGAGCGCGTCGTAGACCTCGGCCAGCACCAGGATCCGGCCGGGCAGGGCGACTTCGTCGCGGGCCAGCCCGTTCGGGTAGCCCTTGCCGTCCCAGCGCTCGTGGTGCTGGTAGACCCAGGTGCGCACGTTCTCGTGGTCCTCGAGCTCGGCCAGCACTTCGTAGCCCATCGCCGGGTGGCGCTTCACCACCTCCATCTCGTCGGCGGTCAGCTTGTCGGGCTTGGTCAGGATCTGGTCGGGGATGCCGATCTTGCCGATGTCGTGCAGCAGGGCGGCGAGGCGCAGCGACTGCCGGTCCTCGGCGCCCACCCCGCAGCGTTGTGCCAGCACGTCGGTGTAGCCGACCACGCGCGCGGCGTGGCCGCTGGTGGTCGGGTCCTTCATCTCGATGGTGCGCGGCAGCACCGAAGTCAGCACCCGGTTCACGGATTCGAGCTCCTGGTTGCGGCGGCCGAGTTCGGTCTCCTGGATCACGCGGCGGCAGGTGGCGAGCAGCTGCTGCGGCTCGACCGGCTTCACCACCATGTCGGCGACGTGGCTGCGCAGCGCTTCCTGGGCGCCGTCGAAGGTCGGGCGGCCGGTCAGCACGATCACCGGCGGATTCGGACGCTGCCGGCGGGCGACGTCGGCGATGTGCACGCCGAGGTCGGTGTCGCCGAGGTAGAGATCGGTCAGCACCAGGTCGAACGCTTCCTCGCCGATCGCCGCGACGGCGTGCCGCAACGAGTTTGCGCACAGCACCTCGTAGTCGGCGCGCTCGAGGATCTGGCACAAGCCGCGCAGCACGTCGGG
>JAEUHU010000394.1 GCA_016793305.1 Planctomycetota bacterium | reverse complement strand
CGCATGTGCAAGGAGCGCACGGTGACCTCCTTGGTGTAGCCGAGCAGCGGCATGATCTCGGCGAAGCTCTTGCCCTGGAACAGGCGCATCTCGAGCACGAGCTTGTGCTTCTCGCTGAGCTCGCCGAGCGCCTTCTCGATGCCCTCGCGCAGCTCGCCGTAGCGGACCAGCATGCTCTGCCGCGGCACCTTCTCGTCGGCGAAGCGCTCGCGGCCGCCGGTCTCGTCGAAATCGCCGAGGTGCTTCAGCTTGCCGCCGCCGCGCTTCTTGGCGCGCGCCCGCCGCCAGTAGTCGTTCAGCTTGCGATGCGCGATCATCCGGACCCAGCCGGAGAACGACGCGCCGGGCTCGACCTGGAACTCGCCGATGTCGCGGAACACCTGCAGCAGCACTTCCTGCGTCAGGTCCTCGAGGCTGCGCTCGACCGGCATGTTCTGGCCGTGCACCGCCTCGGCCGTCCAACGCACCACCTTCTCGTGCAGGTTCGCCCACGACAGGTCGGCCGAGCCGTCGTCCTGCACGTTCTTCACGTGGCGCAGCGTGCTCGACAACGGGTCCGAAGGATCCTCCTGCGGCTTCGACGACATGGCCGGAGTCTAGCCGACCCGGCCCACTCCGCAGAACTGCTGCTTCCGCCACGCCGCCTCGTCGCTAGCCTGCGGAGCCATGGGCGACCTGGCACGGATCGGCATCGTCGACATGGGCTCGAACGCGATCCGCTTCCTGGTCGCCCAGGCGAACCAAGGGGCGATCGGCGTGCTCGAGAGCCATCGCCTGCCGCTGCGCCTGGGCCGCGACGTGTTCCACACCGGGCAGATCCCCGAGACCACGCTGGCCGACGTCGTCGACGCGTTCCGCCGCTTCCGCGCCACCTGCGACCGGCACGGCGTGCAGCACGTGCGCGCGATCGCGACCTCGGCGATGCGCGACGCCCGCAACCGCGACCTGCTGGTCGATCGGGTGCGCGCCGCGGCCGGCATCGAGATCGAGGTGATCTCCGGCACGCAGGAGGCCTACCTGCTGAAGCTGGGCGTCGAGTCGCGGGTCGATCTGATGCAGGGCCGTTCGCTGCTGGTCGACGTCGGCGGCGGTTCGGTCGAGGTCGTGCTGGTCGAGAAAGGCCAGGTGGTCTCCGCCGACTCCTACCGGCTCGGCGCCCTGCGCATGCTCGAGTCGCTGCGCGATGCGGAAGCGGACGGTGCAGGCTTCGTCGACTTGATGCAGAAGCACCTGAAGAGCCTCGAATACCGCATCGCCGACCGGTTCGAGGCGCTGCGCATCGACCGCTACGTCGCGGTCGGCGGCAACATCGAGAGCCTGGTCGACCTCGTCGCCGCCCGCACCGGGCCCCGCCGGCAGGACGGCATCGACGCGGCTTCGATCGTCGACCTGCGCCGCGAACTCGACGAGCTGGCGAGCCTCAGCGTCACCGAACGCATCGAGAAGCGCGGCCTCAAGCCCGACCGCGCCGACACCATCCTGCCGGCCGGCCTCGTCTACCTGCACCTCGGCACGCTGGCAGGCGCTACCGAAGTGCTCGCCCCGCGGGTCGGCATCAAGGACGGACTGCTGGCCGAGGTCGTGCAAGGCCACTTCGAGTCGTTCGCCGCCGAGGACCACGTCGACGTCGTGCTGTCGTCGTGCCGCGCGATGGGCCGCCGCTTCCACTTCGAACGCGACCACGCCGAGACGGTGCTGACGTTGAGCCGTCAGCTGTTCGACCAGACCAAGGAACTGCACGGCCTGGGTGGCCGCGCCCGCGTGCTGCTCGAAGCGGCGGCGCTGCTGCACGACGTCGGCGTGGCGGTCAACAACGACGGGCACCACAAGCACTCGCAGTACCTGATCCAGTCGAGCGAGCTGGTCGGCTTGTCCGACGAGGAGCGCCACCTGGTGGCGCTGCTGGCGCGCTACCACCGCAAGGCCCCGCCGGCGCGCGAACACGAGGAGTTCATGGCGCTGCGGCGGCGCGAACGTTCGCTGGTCGAACGGTTGGCAGCACTGCTGCGCCTCGCCGACGCGCTCGACCGCCAGCACGGTGCGGTCGTGCGCGGCGTGAGCGTGAAGATCCGTGAAGATTGCGTGGAGCTTCGGCCAATGCTGGCCGGCGATCCCGGTACGCGCTTGACCCTCGAGCAGAAGGCCGTGGAAGAGAAGGGCGCCCTGTTCTGGCAGCTGTTCGGCCGGCAGATCCGGCTGGCGCTGCCCTGAACGGCCCCCGATCGGCGTCGAGCGAAAGGCGCCACGAGCTCGCCACCATGGACGCACCCACCGAGACCGAGTTCAAGCTGCGGGCCCACGGCTCGCTCGAAGTCGCGGCCGTCGACGCCGCCCTGCGCGAGTTGGCGGCGATCGACCGCACCAGTTCGACCCAGCACAGCGACCTCTACCTGGACGACGCGGCCGGCTCGCTGCAGCGCGCCGGCATCGGCCTGCGACTGCGGCGCCGCGGCGATCGCGCCGAGCTGTGCGTGAAGACACGCGCCAGGATCGCCGCCGGTCGCTTCGATCGCCTCGAACTGGAGGTGGCGTGGCCGACCGCCGACGCACCGCGGTTCGCGCACGAGCTGCCGCCGGCGCTGCGCGACCAGGTCGAACCGTTCGTGCTGCTGGCGCCGCTCGTGCAGCGCCTCGAGCTGCGCGTGCACCGCGACCTGCGCGTGGTGCGCTGCGACGACCGGCCGGTCTGCGAACTGGTCGTCGACCACGTCGAGGCGTTCGCCGCCGATCGATCGTTCGCCTTCGCCGAGATCGAACTCGAAGTGCTCGAGGACGCAGCGACCGTCGAGCAGCTGGCGCAAGCGCTGCGCGCGCGCCTGCCGCTGGTGCCAGCCGAGGAGGACAAGCCGAGCCACGCGCTGCGGCGACTCGGCTTGTCACCGTCGCTGCCTGGCCCGACCCCGCTGCGGCCGGAGACACCGATCGGCACCGCCCTGCGGGCGATCGTCGGCAACCACCTGGCGGCGCTGCGCAGCGCCGAGGCCCGTGTGCGCAGCGAATCCGACCCCGAAGCCCTGCACACGCTGCGGGTGGCGCTGCGCCGGTTGCGCAGCCTGGTGCGTTCGTGCCGCGACGCGTGGGCGAGCGACGCTGCCGAACAGGCGCTCGGCCAGCTCGCCGAGTTCGCCCGCGCGTGCGGTCCGCGGCGCGACCTCGACGTGCTGCTGGCGACGGTCCAGGACGGCCTGCCCTGCTTGCCGCCGGAGCTCGCCGTGGGCCATGGCGCCGTCGTGCGACGGCTCGTCGCCGAACGAACCCAACTCGACGCGGCCTTGCAGGAGCGGTTGCGCCATCGCGACCACCTCGAAGCGATGCACGCCCTCACCGGCCAGCTGGACCGCCTCGACGACGAACGCCCCCAGGTCGGTGAACCGCTGGCGCTGGCCCTGCCGACGCGGCTCGCGCGCGCCTGCGACCGGCTGCGGCGCCTGCTGCGTGCGCTGCCGGCGGACCTGCCGCTGCCGGCCGTGCACGAGCTGCGACTCGCCAGCAAGCGGCTGCGCTACCTCGCCGAGGAGTTCGTCGACGTGCCGGGCCACGCCTACACGCGCTCGCTCGAAGCCGTCGTCACGCTGCAGCAGGCCCTCGGTTCGGTCTGCGACCACGCGGCCGCGGCGACCCGCCTGGCCCAGCTCGCTCTCGGCGAGGGCGTCGGCAGCGACGAAGCCGCAGCCCTCGGCGGACTCGCCACCTGGCAGCAGCAGCGCGGTCGAGCCGCGCGCCGCAAGGCCACCAAGGCGCTCGCCGACGTCGACCGGAAGAAGGTCTGGCGGCGCTTCCCGGAGCCGGTCGAGCCGGCCGATGACAGCGCCACGCCATTCTGACACCTTGGTAGCATTCTGGCATACGGACACGGCAGAATGCCGGCCGTGCTCGGATCTCGAAGCGCTGTCCTGAAAGGCTTTACAACTTCCTGGCCATCCTGGCAGACATGGCACGGCCGTTGCCTCTCCCTGGGCGTCCAACCCAACCCGAGAGGAACCAAGCCATGCAGAAGCAAGCCCAAGCCACCACCCTTCCCGAGCCGCGCGATCCGTTCCAGACCCTGTTCGGCCGCCTGTTCGGCGACTCGCTCGCCGAGTTCTACGGCACCCCGCAGAGCTCCGCGGCGCCGCGCACGAACATCGCCGAGACCGAGGCCGGCTACGAGCTGTCGTTCGAACTGCCGGGCCTCGAGGAGAAGGACATCCACGTCGACGTGCACGACCAGACACTGAAGGTCACCGCCGAACGCAAGGACGACCGCGAGGTCAGCGGCAAGCGCTGGCACCGCATCGAGCACCGCTACGGCCAGTTCACCCGCACGATCTCCTTGCCGCACGATGCCGCCAACAGCGGGATCGAAGCGGTCTACCGGCAGGGCGTGCTGACGGTCACGGTGCCGAAGGCGCCCGAGTCGCGGCCGACCAAGATCCAGGTGCGCGGCGCCTGATCGCCGCTGGACCGGTGCTGGCGATGGCGGCGGCGCGATGGCGCGCCGCCGCGCGATCCGTAGGCTCGCGCCGGTGATCAGCCTGATCCAACGCGTGCAGAAGGCGAGCGTCGTCGTCGACGGCGACGTGGTCGGAGCGATCGACCGGGGCCTGCTGGTCTTCGTCGGCGTCGAACGCGGCGACACCACAGCCGACGCCGACGCCACCGCGCGCAAGATCGCCGCCCTGCGCGTCTTTCCGGGCCGCACGCCGACGGATCTCGCGGTCGGCGAAGTCGGCGGCGGCTGCCTCGTGGTCAGCCAGTTCACGCTCGCCGCCGAGCTGCGCCACGGCAACCGCCCCGACTTCACTGCTGCCGCGGTCCCCGCCGACGCCGAAGCGCTCTACCGGCGCGTCGCCGACCTGCTCGCCGGCACCGGCCTGCGCGTTGCCACCGGGCAGTTCGGTGCCTCGATGCAGGTCAACCTCGAGAACGACGGGCCGTTCACGCTGATCCTGACGGTGCGCTCTGGCAAGGTCGTGGAACGTCCCGCCCTACCCGCGCCAGCCTGACGAGCCGCACCGACCCGAGACCTGCGCTTCCGCCGGCCGGCCTACCGCTGCATGATGCGCCGCCGGCCCGATGCACGTCCTCTTCCTCGCCCCGGACACCCACGTCTACAACCACGGCTTCCTGCGGGCGTTGAAGGCCCTCGGTTGCCGGGTCTCGGCGATCGGCATGGGCAGCAAGGAACGGGTCTCGCCAGCAGCGCTGCACCTGCTCGACGACTACCGGGCTTGCGATCGCATGCTCGAGCCGGCGGTGCTCGCCAAGGTCGCCGCCGAGCTGGGCAAGCCCGCATTCGACCGGATCGAGACGATCGACGAACCGCTGGTCGAGCCGGCCGCGGCGCTGCGTGAGCAGCTCGGCGTGCCGGGCCTGCCGTTGCGCACCGCCAAGCTGTGCCGCGACAAGGTGGCGATGAAGGCGTTCCTGCGCGAGCACCAGATCCCGTGCGCGCAGTCGACCGCGGTGACCAGTTCCGCGGACGCCGTCGCGTTCGCCGAGCGGTGGGGCTACCCGCTGATCGTGAAGCCGATCGCCGGCTTCGGCTCGCTCAGCACGTTCCGCTGCAACGACCGCAAGGAGCTCGACCAGGCGATCGGCAAGCTGAAGCCGGCGACGAACCACCCGGTGGCGCTCGAGGAGTTCATCGAGGGCCACGAGGGCTTCTTCGACACCTTGTGCGGCGCCGACGGCGTGCGGCACGAGTTCGCCTCGCACTATTTCCCCGGGTGCCTCGAAGCGGCCCAGCAGCGCTGGATCTCGCCGCAGATCGCGGTGACGAACCGCATCGAGCAGGGCGGCTACGAAGAACTGCGGGCGATGAACCGTCGCGTCGTCGACGCCCTCGACATCCGCTCGGCGGCGACCCACATGGAGTGGTTCTTCGGCCCCAAGGGCCTGAAGTTCAGCGAGATCGGCGCCCGCCCCGCCGGCGAGAAGATCTGGGACATGTACGGGGTCGGCAACGACTTCGACGTCTACCGCGAATGGGCCCTGGCGATCCTCGGCCGCTCCGGCGAACAGCGCCCGAGCCGCCGGCTGGCGGTCGGCTCGATCCAGATCCGGCCGAGCCAGGACGGCCGCTACACCGGCCACCGCGGCCTGCAGGAAGCGTTCGATCGCTGCGGCCGATGGATCTACGAACACGCGACCCCGGCCCCAGGGACCCTGACGAAACCGCTCGACAAGGGCTGGCTCGTCAACACGTGGTTCCGGCTGAAGCACCCGGACTACGACCGGCTGCGCGAGCTGATGACGTTCCTCGGCGAGACCGTGCGCGCCGACGCACGCTGAACGCGGTCGGTGCCCGACGGACTCGCATCACTCGAGGCCGAGACCGTCCATGTCCTCTTCCTCGAAGCCCAGATAGTGGCCGAGCTCGTGGTAGAGCGTGATGCGGATCTGCTCGACGAGGTCGGAGCGATCGCGCGCGGCGCGCTCGAGGTTGCGCTGGAACAGGTAGACCGTGTTCGGCCGGGTCGGCGGCAGGTCGAACTGGCTGGATTCCGGCAGCGGCACGCCGTCGAACAGGCCGAGCATGTCGGGCGCCAGTTCGTCGCGGTCGGGTCCCTCCGCGAGCCGCGCTTCCGGGACGTCCTGCACCACCACCGGCAAGCGATCGAAGCACTGCCGGAACTGACGCGGCAGCTGCCGCATCGCCTTGCGCACTTCCCGGTCGAACTCGGCCCGCGACATGCGCACCGGCGGCGGGTACTTGTCCGGTGCTCTCGCGGCGGCCCGCTGGAACAGCGCCTCGGCCTCGTCGAAGCGCCCGCGCCGTTCGAGCAGGGCCGCGTAGACCACGTCGGCGTCGACCACGGCGTCGGGCAGCTCGCGCGCCGCCGCCGCCGCCGCCTCGGCCTCTTCGAACTTCCACTGCAGGAACAGGCTCATCGCCAGCGAGTAGCGCGAGGACGGACAGTCCGGGTCCTGGGCTAGCACCTGGCGGAACTGCCGCTCGGCCTCGGCGGCGCGACCGAGCCCCAGGTAGGCGTCGCCGAGCAGGAACTGCAGGTCCAGCGGGTTGCCCTCGCCGTCGGCCATCGCCGCCTCGATCGCCTCGATCGCCTCGTCGAGGCGATCCTCGTCGAGCATCGCCTCGATGCGCTGCACGACCGGGTCACGCCCGACCTGGCCGTCGCTGTCGGGTGGCACTATGCCTGCGGGTTCGAGATCCATCGCGTGGTAGCCTAGCCGCCTGCGTCGTACTCCGTACTTGCGCGTCGTGCCGCCTCCGGCCGATGGTGCCCCCGCGGGAGCAACCTTCCGCCATCGCCCATGATCCAGTTCCGCCGCATCGTCTGCCCGACCGACTTCTCCCCGACCGCGCAGCACGCGCTCGAGCACGCCGCGACGATGGCGCGCTCGTTCGGTGCCGAGTTGGTGATCCTGCACGTCGTGCCGGAACTCAACTACCCGATCCGGGGCCTCGGCATGGCGCAGGCGTTCCCCCACCTGCGGCAGGAACTGCACACGCGCGCCAAGGAGCACCTGCTGGACGTGCAGAAGGCCCTCGGCAAGGACCTGAAGTCGTCGATCGACCTGCGCGACGGCGTGCCGCACGACGCGATCCTCGACTGCGCGAAGGAGAAGCAGGCCGACCTGATCGTGATGGGCACGCACGGCCACACCGGCATCAAGCACGCGCTGCTCGGCAGCTCGGCCGAACGCGTGGTGCGCACGGCCCAGTGCCCCGTGCTGACGGTGCGCAGCCCCGAGTGACCGGCGCGGGTCGGCCGACGCGGATCAGCCGACGTCCAGGTTGACGAGCACCTTCTGCACGTCGAGCGCGCGCGGCGCCTCGAGGATCCGGGCCGCGATCTTGCGGCACTCCTCGACCGAGTAGCGCGCCAGCACCTTCAGCACCGCGCGCAGCCGCACCGGCGCCAGCGAGAAGCTGCGGAACCCGACACCGACGTAGAACGGCATGCGCAGCGGGTCGGCGGCGCTCTCGCCGAACAGCACCAGCGCCTTCTCGCGGCGCTCGGCGTCCTTCGCCATCCTCGCCAGCAGCTCGAACACCGCCGGGTGCACGAGTTCGTGGTATTCGCGCACCGCCGCGTTGTCGCGGTCGGCGGCCAACAGATGCGCCTGCAGGTCGTCGACGGCCACCACCGCGAAGTCGCTCTCGTTGAGCAGGGCAGAGAGCTGCATCGCGGCGGCCGGGATCTCGATCACCGGTGCCAGCGACAGCTCGCTGGCGCAGGCCTGCCCGGCCTTGCGCAAAGCGACCCGTTCCTCGATCAGCGCCGACTTGACGCGCTGCAGGTCGGACAGCGACGTGACGAACGGCACCAGCACGGCGACGTCGCTCGCCCCGGCCGCAGCGCGCAGGATCGCGCGCAGCTGCAGGCGCAGCACGTCGTGGTGGGCGAGCAGCGCGCGCACGCCGCGCTGGCCCATCGTCGGGTTGCGTTCGGGCTGCCGCGTCTCGCCGTGCGTGCTCGCCATCACGTCGAGCAGCCGGAACGCGATCGGCCGCCCGGCCTGCGCCTCGACAGCCTGCCGGTAGCTGGCGACCAGCGTCTCCTCGCTCGGACGCATCTTCTCGGCCAGGAACTGCAGCTCGGTGCGGAACACACCGATGCCGTCCATGCCGAACGTGCGCACCAGCTCGGCTTCGCCGGCACTGCCGCACGAACCGAGCAGGCGGATCGGCGTGCCGTCGCGCGTCTGCGGGCGCTCGGCGTCGGCCGGCACCTGCTCGTTGCGGCTCTGCTTCCAGCGCACCGCCGCCGCGGTCGCCTCGGCCAGCGCCCGATCGTCCGGGCTCGTCACCAGTTCGCCGGCGGTGGCGTCGAGCACCACCGGATCGCCGTTGCGCAGCAGCTTCGGCAGGTCGCGGATGCCGGTGACCGTCGGGATGCCCATGCCGCGGGCGAGGATCGCCGCGTGCGAGCTCATGCCGCCTTCTTCGGCGACGATGCCCTCGACCTTCTGGTTGTCGAGGTCGAACATGTCCGCCGTGGTGAGCTTGCGCGCGACCAGCACGTAGGGGCCGGTCGGCTTCGAGGCGCTGCGTTGGCCCTCGACCTCGAGGTTGCGCAGCAAGCGCGTCGCGACATCGCGCAGGTCGCTGGCGCGGCGGCGGAGCAGGTCGCTCTCGACCAGCTGGAAGATGCGGTCGTACTTGCCGAACACCTGCTGCACCGCGTCGCGCACCGGCAGCCGTTCCTTGATCACCTGGCTCTCGATCTCGGTGACGAACATCGCGTCGGCGAGGTAGGCCAGGTGGGCGTCGAAGATGCGGCGCTCGGCTTCGCCGAGGCCTTCGGTCTGGTGCTGCTTGATCTCCTCGATCTGGCCCTTGCTCTTCGCCAGGGCCGCACGCAGCCGGTTCAGCTCCGCCTCGACCTCGTCGGCGGCGAGCCGGCGGCCGGCGCCGAGTTCGTCGAAGCCACGCAGGAACACCGGGCCGGTCGCGATGCCAGGCGAGACGCTCTCCCCTCGCACCCTCGTCATGACCGGACCTCCGCGACCAGGCGGGACGGACGGCGAGGAACACGCTGGACGGAATCAGGGGTCATCGAAAAATGTCGGACTGGGTCGGCCGGGGGCCCCCCGGAAGGAACCGCCGACGGCACCGCGCGGTGCCTCGCGCGAGGCGCTGTGGCGACCGGCGTGCCAGGGCAGCAGAAGGTAGCGTGGCCCCATGGGCTCGGGTAGACATTGCCTTCCGGTGTGGTCGTCGAGGCGGCGTCCCCACCCAGACCCTCCCCACCAGCCGATGGGCATCCACCCCACCGCGATCGTTGCCCCCGGCGCCGAACTCGGCCCCGAGGTGGAAGTCGGACCGTATTGCACCATCGGTCCGAACGTGCGCCTGGGCGCACGCACCCGGCTGGTCGGCCACGTCGTGGTCGACGGCGACACCTGGATCGGCGAGGACTGCGAGCTCTACCCGTTCTGCGTGGTCGGCACGACGCCGCAGGACAAGAAGCTGAAGGCCGGCCAGCCGGTCGGCGGCAAGCTGCGCATCGGCTCCCACAACCGGATCCGCGAGCACGTCACGATCCACGGCGGCACCCCGTTCGGCGGTGGCAGCACGACGATCGGCGACCACAACATGCTGCTGGTCGGCGCCCACATCGGCCACGACGCCACGGTGGGCAACCACGTGGTGTTCACCAATGGTGCGATGGCCGCCGGCCACACGGTGATCGGCGACCGCGCGATCCTCGGCGCGATGGTCGGCATCCACCAGTTCGCCCGCGTCGGCAAGCTGGCGATGGTCGGTGCCGGCGCGATGGTGTCGCACGACGCACCGCCGTTCGCGATGGTCCAGGGCGACCGCGCGCGGCTGGTCGCGGTCAACCTCGTCGGCATGCAGCGCAACGGCTTCTCGGCCGAACAGAAGGCTCTCGTCAAGCGGGTGTTCCGCTTACTCTTCTGGCGTGCCGGAACCCTGCACCAGCGCCTCGAGTTCGTCCGCAGCAGTGCCCTCCA
>JAEUHU010000309.1 GCA_016793305.1 Planctomycetota bacterium | reverse complement strand
TACTCGATCCTGATCGTCACCCACAACATGGCCCAGGCCCGCCGCGCCAGCGACGAGTGTGTGTTCATGCTGATGGGCCGCGTCGTCGAGCACTCGGCGACCGAGCGCATGTTCGTGGCGCCGCAGAAGCAGGAGACCTCGGACTACATCGAGGGACGGTTCGGCTGATCGCTGCCCTGGCTGACGGGCGGCGGCGGCACTGCTATCGTGCCGCGCCGCATGATCCTGTCCGCCAGCCTGTGCCTGTCGCTGCTGCTCTGTCCACCCCAGGAGCCCGGCGACGTCGTCGCCACCTACCAGTTGCTCGGCGAACCGGCGCAGGTCACCCGCACCGACGTCGCGCTGGACCTGGCGTTCCACCTGCGCCGGCGCGAACGCGGCCGCCAGGGCGTCGAGATGCTGCTGCAGAGCGAGCTCACCCGCCGGGCGGCCAACAAGGCGCACCTGATGCCGACCGAGGCCGAGGTGCGGGTGTTCTGGGCCGAACTGCAGCGCCAGTTGCGGGCCGCGGGCCGCGAGCCCGACGAGTTCGCCGCGGTGCGCAACACCTCCGAACGGCAGTGGCTCGAGGACCTGTCGCTGCAGATGGCGCAGGAGCGCCTGGTGCGCCGGGAACTCGATCTGCGCCCCGACGAGAAGGTCGGCGGCGACATGCTGAAGCTGTGGATGCAGGAGCAGACCAGGAAGGCCAAGGTCCAGAGCGATCCAGACCAGCTGCCGCCCGGCACCGCGCTGCGCCTCGAGGACCACGACGTGCCGATGGTCGAGCTCGGCATGCTGCTGCTGCGCACCAGCGAGGACGACGAACGCAACGTCGCCGTGCACCGCGTCGCCTACCTGAACACGCTCGACGCGTTGTGCCGCCGCGAGCAGGTCGCGCTCCAGCCCGCGGACCTCGACCGGGCGATCGAGCAGCGCCGCAAGCAGGCCGAGCAGGACGCGCGCTTCCGCGGTGCTTCGTTCGAGAGCGTGCTGCAGGCCGAAGGCCTGACCACCGCAGCGCTGCGCGAATCGCGGGTGTTCCGCGGCCACGTGCTGCTGGAGCTGCTGGCGCAGAAGCGCTTCCCCGACGCGACCCTCGCCGAGGAGCTGGTGCGCGACCGCGCCGCCGTGCTCGAACGGGTCGGCCCGCGCCGCCGCCTGTCGGTCGTGTTCCTGAACGCGATGGAGGTGCCGAACGAATTGGTGAAGCGCGACTTCGCCGCGGCGATGGAGCGCATGGCGGTGCTGAAGCAGACCCTCGCCAACGAGACCTTCGCCAACGTCGCCGCCCTCGCCAGCGAGCACGCCCCGACCCGCAAGAAGGGCGGCGACCTCGGCTGGCACCGCCGCAGCGGCAACCAGCTGCCGACGGTCGTCGCCGAAGCCGCGTTCACGCTGCCGGCCGGCGGCGTCTCCGAGCCGCTGCGCGGCGAGGACGGCGTCTACCTGATCAAGGTCGTCGAGATCGAACCGGAACCGACCGACGCCGTGCTGCTGCAGCGGCTGCGCGAGCTGCGCGCCCGCGAGCTCGGCAACCAGCTGATCCAGGACGCCAAGGTGCAGCTGGTCGACGGCAAGGAGAACGGCAAGGAGAACGGCAAGTGAAGCAGCTGCCGTTCGCCGGCACGGCCCGCCACCGCCTCGCGGCCACGCCGGGCGCCCGCTGGCTCGACCAGGTGGCCGTGTGGCAGCCGGACGATCCGGACCAGCTGGTCACCGGCGCGCACGAAGTGCTGGTGGTGCTGCTCGGCGGCACCTTCGACCTGGTCGGCGGCGGCACCGCATGGCCGGCCCG
>JAEUHU010000291.1 GCA_016793305.1 Planctomycetota bacterium | reverse complement strand
CCATCGCGCGTCAGCAGGTCGGGACGGCCGTCGCCGTCGAGGTCCTCGGTGTCGACCGGTGGCACCACCAGTTCGCCGGTGCGTTCGCGATCGCCGCGGCCGTCCGCGTCGGCGACCTGGCTGCGCACGCGCACCGCGATGTTCGGCAGCGCCTGGAACGTCGGCGTGCCGTCGTCGGCCGGCGCTGCCTGCCGGAACGGTTGCACGCCCTGCAGCGTCGGCAGCAGCACGTCGAGCTTGCCGTCGCGATCGAGGTCCTGCACGAACGGTGAGCGCTGCGGCACGCCGAGCGGCAGCGTGCTGCGCGCGCGGCGCAGCAGCGGCACGGGCTGCGGAGCCGCGGCCGCGGGCCACGTCCAGGCCGAGGTGCCGTTGCCGTCGGCGACCACGAGTTCGGTCCCGGGGTTCGTCAACAGGTCGGCGAACGCGAACAGCGAGCGCTGCGGATCGGGCAGTGCGAGCGTGCCGCGCGCGACGAAGCCGCCGGCATCGACGCCGTGCCGCGCGACGGTGCCTCTGGCGTCGACGAGCAACAGCTCGGCGCGGCCGTCGCCGTCGGTGTCGTGCAGCAGCGCTGCGACGATCGCGTGGTCCGGGGCCAGCGAAGGGCTCGGCGTCTGCGCCGCGGCGATCGCGGCGAGCAGCAGCACGGCGGCGAGAGCCGGGACGCGGTTCATGGCAACCTCACGACCAGCAGCTCGTGCGCGGTGCGCACCAGCAGGTCGCCCTCGTCGTCGTCCGGGCGTTCGTCGTCGGCATCCTCGTCGTCGCCGTCGTCGCCGGGCCGGGCACTCGCGCCATGCGCCGCGAAGCGCGCCTTCGCCGGCAGCGGCAGGGCACCGGTCGCCTCGCCCAGACGCAGCCGTTCGCCGTCGCGCAGCAGTGGCCGCAGCACCAGTGCGTCGTCCACGCACAGCAGCACACGACCCGGCTCGCCGGCAGCACCGGGCAGCACACGCAGCAAGGTGCCGCGGCCGCCGCCGGCCGGCAGCTGCAGCAGTTCGGCCAACGCCGCCGGCTGGCGGAAGCGCGTGCCGTCGCCGCGGAACACGTGCAGCTGCGCCTCGAGGCTCTTCGGCGCGTTCTCGCCGGGCATGCGCAGCGCGTCGGTGCGCACCGTGGTCACCACCACGTCGAGTCGGCCGTCGCCGTCGGCGTCGACCAGCTGCGGGGGCCGCGCCAGCGGCTGCACGCGCAGGCGCGAGTCGGGCTTCTGGGCCCAGCTGCCGTCCGGGCCGGTGCGGAACAGGTCGATGCGCACCTCGACTTCGTCGTCGCGGCGCGCCGAGCTGGACAGCAGCAGGTCGAGGCGCCGATCGCCGTCGACGTCGCCCCACTGCACCGAGAACGCCGGGTCGAACAGCGACAGTCGGTCCTGCGGCAGCGGCAGCGCTCGCCGTTCGATCGCGGTTCCTTGTGCCATGGGCCGGCCGACGAAGCAGGCCCCGTTGCGCGACGCGGTGAGCTCGAGCGTGCCGTCGCCGTCGAGGTCGAGCAGCCGCGCGCGCGGCGTGCGGGCGCGCAGCTGCACGAGCGGCCGGCGGTCCTGGCCGTCGCCCGACGAGAGCGACAGGGCGAAGCGACCGTCCTCGAACGACGCACCGCCGTTCTTGCCCTTCGTCAGCGGATTCTGCCGCGGCGGCAGCGGCAGTTCGAAGCGACGCGCCGGCTCGGCGAGCGACTGCAGCAGCGCTCCGTCCGGCGTCGGCAGCAGCAGGTCGTCGCGTCCGTCGCGGTCGAAGTCGCAGCGCGCCTCGGCCAGCGGCAGCACGAAGTCGCGCGCCGCCGCCGGCCACACGAGCCGGTGCTCGGCGAGCGCTTCGTAGCGCGGCTCGCCGTTCTCGGCGAACGCCACCAGCACGGCGCGGGCCTGGGTCAGCAGCACGAGTTCGCGACCGGGCGACGGCCGGCAGTCGACACAGGTGAACGCGATCACGTCGCGGTCGATCGGCAGCGGCGGCCGCGACGGCTCGTTCGCGTAGAGCGTGCCGTGCTCGGCCAGCGCGCGGCCGCGGTGGAAGCGCAGTTCCCGGCCGGTGCGCGCCCCCGTGGTCGCGTCGGTGCGCACCGCGAGCACGAGGTCCGGGTGCTCGTCGCCGTCGAGGTCGGTCGGCAGCACGCCGGTCAGCGTGTGGGTCGGCGGCAGCTGCAGCGTGGCGACGATGCGCGGGGCCTGGGCGCCGAGCGTCGCTCCGCCGAGCAGCAGCGCCAGCACGAAGGCGGCAGGGCGCGTCACGGCGTGCGCTCCAGCAGCGTGTCCGCGTCGCCGCCGCCGAACGTGACCAGCCACAGCACGCGCATGCGCCACGCGGCTTCGGTGCTCTCGTGGCCGAGCAGCCCCCACAGCAGCGACCAATCGCCGCGGCCGCGCGACGACGAATACGAGAACAGGATCGGGATCGACAGTTCGCGCAGGTCCTGCGCGCGCGTCGTCAGCAGCGCTTCGCAAGCGAACGGGGTGTCGCCGCGCCGCCCCTTCAGGCGCACCTGGTCGCGGTCCGGTTCGCGCAGCACGGCGAGCACGTCCTGCGGGTGCGCGATGGCGCGGTCGTCGACGTGGGTCAGCAGATCGCCGAAGCCGAGTCCGGCGTGCCGCCACGGGCTCTGGCGCGACAGGCCGACGATCACCGCACCGGCACCAGGGCCGAGGCCGGCGGCGCGCGCTTCGACCTCGGTCGCGGTGCGCAGCACGACGCCGACGCGCGCTTCCTCGCGGAAGCGTTCGCTCGCGGTGCGCGCGGCCGGGCGCAGGCGCGGCACGAGCCGCAGCGTGGCCTTCGCTTCGCGGCCGGCGCGGTCGACGACGAGCGCGACCGTGGCGTCGGTCGGGGCCTCGAGTTCGAGCTGGCGCCAGTCGCTCGGCGCGCGCAGGGCACGCGGCGGCTGGCCGGGCAGGGTCGCTTCGAGCAGTTCGTCGCCGACCTGCAGGCCGGCGGCGTCGGCGGGCGAGTTCTCGACGATCGCGACGATGCGCAGGCTGCCCGGTTCGTCGAGCTTCGCGGCGAGCGTGTCGCGCGCGTCGTCGACGACGAGGCCCGAGAAGGCGCCAGCCGGCAGGGCGCGCCGGGCGGCTTCGTCGTCGGGCTCGCGCTGCAGGTCGAGCGGTTCCTCGAAGTCGGCGAGCGGCGGCGGCACGTTCGGGAGCGTGCTGCTGCAGGCGGCGAGCAGGCCGAGCAGCAACAGGGAAGACGTCGACTGGGTGTTCACGCGGGCCGGTGCGGAGTGGGGGCGCGATGGTAGGTGGGCGAACGGCCGGTGCCAGCGGCGCTCGGGCTCGACCGGGTCGGGTGGAGTTGCCGATAGGCGGGGCGCATGAGCAAGCGCCTCTGGCCGGTTCTCCTGACGATGTTCGCTGCCTGTGCCGCGAACGATGCGTTCGAGAACGAGAACGAGCCCGACTCCATCGATCTGACCCTGCCGGCGCAGACGCCAGCCCAGCTGGTCGCGTTCGAGTTTCCGCCCGGCTTCCGGCCGGGAGACAAGCTGCGGCTCGCCGATCGGGCGGACGCGTCGCGGCAGCGGCGCTTCGCGTGGGTGGCGCCGATCCGGGCCCCGGAGACGGCACCGAGCTCCGTCTACCGCATCGAGGCGCATGGCCGCGACGGCCGCATCGGGCTCCTGCAGGTGTCGCTGCTGGACGCGCGCCAGCAGCCGCTCGAGGCCTTCGCCGAGGCCGCGGGCCTGCGGGTCACCGGCCAGGTCGGTGCGATCAGGCTGCCGTACTGCCGCGACCGCATGACGATGAGCAGCGACCATCTGCACAGCGAGGCGTACCAGGACAAGGGGCGCTTGCTGACCACCGACCGCGAGGGGCTGTTCCTGGCCGTGCGCAGCAACGGCAACGTGGACGGCTTCCTCTGGGTCGGCGACGAGAGCCTGCTCGGCATCGTCGATGCGGTCTCCTACCGCCGGGTGCTCGAAGCAGCCGAACGCGCGATCGCCGGCACCGACGTGCCGGCGATGATCGCCGCGAAGTCGGCGCTGCAGCAGAGCGGCATCGAACGGGAGGAGGGGGAACCGTCGGCGCAGGCTGCGGCGCTGATCGCGCGCGTCGATGCGAAGGTGCGCGAGCACGATGCCCCGCTGGTCGCCGAGATCGAGCGCATCACGGCGCCTGTGGCACGGCAGGTGAGCAGCGAGGACTTCGCCACGGCCGTCGCGACGGTCGGGCGCTGTGCGCAGCAACTGGCACCGGTGGTCCGCCGACTGCTCGGCGGCTATCCACCTAGCCTGCACGAGCCGTTCCGCCAGCTGCAGTACCGGGCTGGCGAGCTGGCCGGCGGCGGTGAGAACTCGGCAGTCGTCCCCGTCGCGTTCCATGTGAGCCAGGCGATGTCGATGTGGCATGACGACATCGCGAAGTACCTGGCGACTGCGCAGGCGTTCGACGCGGCGACGACGTACGCGGCGGCGCGCCAGCGCCACGCAGAACTGAAGTCGATGGTCGGCAAGGCCTGTGAGCAGCGGGACCCGGTGTGGCGCCACGGCGTCGCAGCGGCGTGTGATCGGGAGGCCTCGACGTTCGCCGGCCAGGGCAACCCGGAAGCCGCCCGCTACCTGCGCGACCTCGCCGCTCGCGTGCGCGGAGGTGCTGAGGCCTACACGCCGGAGAAGTACGAGCACGAACGGTCGGTCGAGGGTTTCTGCCGGAAGCTGTCCGAGTACTGCCAGCTCGGTGACGACACCGCGCGGCTCGATTGGCTGCTGCGCGAGAGCAGCCCCGACCGGATCTTCCGGCGCAGCAATCTCCGCCAGCAGGACGAGTTCGAGTACCGCTCGCACGTGCACCTCACCGATCTGCTGCAGGGCTTCGTCGACCGCGAAGGGGCGGCGGCCGCGGCGGCGCGAGCGCAGGGGCTGCCAGCGACCGCGGCGCTGCACGTGCTGCGCTCCGTCGCGCTGTTCGGGCGCCTCTCGCATCGGTGGGAGGCTCCGATCGGGATCGCCGCCGCGGGCGAGGGCGTCGCCACGCAGGAAGGCACCGCCGCGCGCGCCGTGCAGGACCTGATGCCGCTGCTGCGGGTCGTGCTGCCGCCGATCGCGGCGTCGACCGACGAGCGGGACCGGCTCGTCCAGCTGTTCCGCGAAGGCGAGTGCCTCGACTGGCCGCTGGTGCGCTTCCTGACCTTCCAGTTCGAGGCCGGAGATCCGCAGCGGTCGGCGTGGCGCGGCACTGCGGCACCGCGGTTCGCCTGGCTCGAGTCGCGCGGCGCCGACGAGCTCGTGCTGTCGGCGCGCGGCGAACCGCAGACCCAGGCAGGCCTCGGCTTCCTCGCGCGCTTGAGCGGCTTGTCGGCCGAGACGATCGCCGAGTCGCAGGCGCTGCGGGCAGAGAACGCCGCGATCGACGAGCTGCAGCGAGGGATCGACGGGGATCGATCGTCGCGCGACGCGGAGGCTGCACGCGTGAAGGAGCTGGGGCAGCAGATCGACCGCGATCGACCGTCGTTGGACAACGGCAACGAGGCGGCGGTCCGGGCCTTCAACGAGCGCGTCGCTGCGTTCAACAAGGAGCTCGATGCCGCCAAGGCCAGCGAGCAGGCGTTCAACGCGCGCGTGAAGGAGCTGAACGCCCGGGTCGCCGCCTACAACCCGCGCGTCAGCGTCAACAACGAGCGGCAGATGCGCGAGCGCGCCGCCGGCGGTCACCGCGTCGACACGATGTTGCGCCGGGCGCTGGCGCAGTGGCTCGACGTGTCGTTCGGCGACTACGAGGCGCAGCTGCGGCAACGCGGCCTCGACGAGACGGCGCTGGCGCGCGAACTCGAGCTGGCGAAGTGGTGGTTCGGGCGGGCACAGCCGTGGATGCCAGCCTGGCTCGACATCCAACCGAAGGCGCTCGCCGACATGCATCGCCTGGCCCTCGAGCGCACCGTGCACGTGCAGCCGACGAACGAAGCGCTGGCGAAGGCGGTCGTCTCGCACTGGTACTGGTCGCGACAGTGCTTCAAGCTGCGCGAGCAGGAGGCGTTCTTCCGCGAGTGGGCGAAGACGTTCCGCTGGCAGCGCGACGTGAAGTTCCTGAAGGACGCGATCGCCGCCGACGGCCGTCTCACCGAGGTCGACCGGCGCACGATGGAGCGGCTGCTGCGTGAAGCCGACCAGCGCTGAGCCCGGGCAGCGCTTCGTTCAGGCCACGCGGGTGCGGTGCAGTCGCCAGGCGGCGAGTCCGAGTGCGGCGAGCAGCCAGGCCAGTGGTGCGGGAAATGCGCTCGCCTGCCACGGCCACAGTGCGTCGGCGGCCCCGCGCGCCAGCGCCGCGAACCAGCCGAGCACCGAGTCGTCGCGCAGGCCGGTCGGCAGATGGCTCGTCAGCAGCCAGCCGGCGTGGTCGCGCAGCCGTTCGCGCAGCAGCTCCGGCAGCAGCACGAGGCCGAACGCGAACACCAGCGCCCGCGTCGGGCGTCGCGTGAGCGCCGAGGCGCACAGCCCGGTGGTGAACACGGCCAGCAGCGGCCAGCCGGCATGGCGGATCGTCGGCCACAGGGCCGCGGCGACGTCGCGCGCATCGGCGAGCACCTGGCGGTCGCCGTTCTTGCTCACCTCTTCGAGGTCGCCGAAGCCGAACCACGCCGCGGCGGCTGCGAGCGTCGTCGCGACGAGCAGCGCGTAGCCGAGTGCTGCGACCGTGGCGATGGCGAGGAACTTGCCGAGCACGACGTGGCTGCGGCGCACCGCGCGCAGCAGCGTGTTGCGCAGCGTGTCGCCGTGCAGGTCGCTGGCGATCGACTGGCTGGCGAGCCACAGCAGCAGGGCCGCCAGCAGCGGCAGTGCTTGCTGCAGCGCCAGCGCCGTCGCCAGGTGCCCACTGCCGGCATCGCAGCTGAACAGTTCGCCGCGCTGCACGCGCGCCAGCTGGTGCTGCACGTGGCGATGGTGTGCGAACACGCGCCAGCCGGCCAGCAGTGCCGGCATGGCCAGCAGCAGCAGGGTGCTGCGTTGCGCGCGCAGCACCCGCACTTCGTGCGCGAACGCGCGCCACAGCGGCCAGCCGCCCTGCGGCATCGGCTGCGGCGGCAGGCGCGGCGATGGTTCGGCGGCCATCGGCGGTTGGCTCTGCAGCGTGCTGGCGGCGAGGTAGAGCGCCTCCATCGTCACCGGCTCGGGCGCGAACGCGTGCACTTCGCCGTGCGCGAGCAGGTCGCGCAGCAGCGCTGCCGGCGGCTCGTCGCCGAGATCGAACCGCAGCTCGTCGCCGACCCGCTCGCTCGGCCGTCCGCGGGCGGCCAGCCGGTTCGCCAGCGCGTCGAGCGGGGCGCCGCGCAGCCGCTGCTGCGGGCGCAGCTGGTCGCGCAGCCAGGCGAGGTCGCCTTCGACGACCATGGCCCCGTTGCGCAGCACGCCGATGCGGTTGCACAGCCCGTCGAGTTCGGCCAGCTGGTGGCTCGACAGCAGCACCGCGGTGCCTTCGTCCTGCACGAGGCGGCGCAGCACCGTGCGCAGGTCGGCGATGCCCTCCGGATCGAGGCCGTTGGTCGGCTCGTCGAGCAGCAGGAGGCGCGGCCGGCCGAGCAGCGCTGCGGCGATGCCCAGGCGCTGGCGCATGCCGAGCGAGAACGTGCCCACCGCGGCGTCGGCCGCGGTGCTCAGGCCGAGCAGGTCGAGCACGCGCGCGCTCTCGGCGGCGGCGAGCGTGCGCGGCAGACCCTGCAGCCGCGCCAGCGCCCGCAAGTTGCCGCGCGCCGACTGGGCCAGGTGGAAGCCCGGGCGCTCGACCAGGGCGCCGACCTGCGCGTGGGCCTGCACCGGATCGCGCAGCGCGTCGACGCCGAACACGCGCACGCTGCCGCGCTGCGGCCGCACGAGCCCGAGCGCCAGCCGCAGCACGGTGGTCTTGCCGGCCCCGTTGTGGCCGAGGAAGCCGTAGCAGTCGCCCGGTCGGAGCGTCAGCGACACGCCTCGCACGGCCGCCGCCCGGCCGTAGCCGAAGTGCAGGTCGCGCAGTTCGAGGGCGGCGTTCACGGGCCGGCATGCTCGCGGTGCCGCGGGCTGCGTCAAGACGAAGCGTCCGTTCGTGCCCTGGCTCCGTATCATCCGCGCCCTCCCGCCTCCGCCGATCATGAGCCAACTCCACCGCGCGTTCGTGCGCACGGCCGCCCGCCGCCGGCATCTCGACCAGGGCAACCTGCTCCGCTCGCTGACGCTGGTCATCAACCAGGTGCCGGGCGGCATCAACCTCGGCCAAGGGGTCTGCGACCTCGACACGCCGCGCCCGCTGGTCGACGGCGCCCTGCAGTCGATCGGCGGCGGCGACCGCCAGCTCTACACGCCCTACGCCGGCCTGCCCGAGCTGCGCGCCGCGATCGCGAAGAAGCTGCAGCGCCACAACGGCCTGCCCTACGAGGCTGCGAACGTGGCGGTGACGACCGGCAGCAGCGGCGCCTTCTTCGCGGCCGGCATGACGCTGCTCGAACCCGGCGACGAGGTCGTGCTGTTCGAGCCCTACTACAGCTACCACGGCAGCACGGTGCCGCTGTTCGGTGCGGTGCCGGTGGCCGTGCCGCTCGACCGGCAGACGCTGGCGTTCGACGCCCAGGCGCTGCGGCGTGCGTTGACCAAGAAGACCCGTGCGGTGGTCGTCAACACGCCAGGCAACCCGTCGGGCAAGGTGTGGAGCCGGCAGGAGCTCGACGAACTCGCCGCCGTGCTCGACGGCAGCGACGTGCTGGTGCTGACCGACGAGGTCTACGAGTACATGTGCTTCGATGGCAGGAAGCACGTGTCGCCGGCGAGCGTGCCGGGCCTCGCCGAGCGCACGCTGACGATGAATTCGTTCAGCAAGACGTTCTCGGTCACCGGCTGGCGCATCGGCTTCCTCGCCGGGCCGGTCGAGATCGTCGAGAAGTGCGGCATCGTGTTCGACCAGATCGAGGTGTGTGCGGCCCGGCCGATGCAGCGCGGCGTGCAGAAGGCACTCGAGCAGCTGCCCGACAGCTACTACCGCGACCTCGAAGCGGGCTACCAGAAGAAGCGCGATGCCTTCTGTGCTTCGCTGCGCGACGCCGGGTTCACGTTCCAGGTGCCGCAGGGCGCCTACTACGTGCTCGCCGACTACACCAAGGTGTTCGGCGACCTCGAGCCGCATCCGGCGGTGCTGAAGATGATCGAGCGCATCGGCGTCAACGCGGTGCCGGGGCACCTGTTCTTCGCGCGGCCCGACGGCGTGCGCAGCATGCGGTTCCAGTTCGCCGTCGACTGGCCGGTGCTCGAAGAAGCGATGCAGCGGCTGCGGAGTCTGCGCGCATGAAGTC
>JAEUHU010000265.1 GCA_016793305.1 Planctomycetota bacterium | reverse complement strand
GTTGACCAGGAACGTCGCGATGTCGCCGAGGAACGTCTCCAGGTAGCCGCGGTGCGGTGCCGCCTCCGGCACCTCGTCGATCGCGGCCAGCATCAGCTCCATCCAGCGGTCACGCGCGGCCCGGTCGATCGAGAACGGCATGTGGCGCATGCGCAGCCGCGGATGGCCGCGTTCGCGCAGGTAGTCCGGCGGCCCGCCGAACCGGTAGAGCAGGAAGCTGCGCAACCGGTGTTCGGCCCCGGCGAGGTCGTGCGGCGGGTACATCGGCCCGAGGATCGGGTCGCCCGGCACCCGCCGGTAGAACCCGGCGACGATGCGCGTCAGCACCTCGGGGCCCAGCAGCTGGTAGATCGGCAGTTCGGCGTCGCTCACGGGCGGGAAGCGTGGTGGAACCGCGGCCGGACGCAAGTACGATCTCCGCCCCGCATGGTCTTCCACTCGGCCGATCCGAACGAACGCGAATTCGACCGCAGCCTGCGTCCGACGACGTTCGGCGAGTTCGTCGGCCAGGAGCAGATCCGCGACAACCTGCGCATCGCCATCGGGGCGGCGCGCGGCCGCGACGAACCGCTCGACCACGTGCTGCTGTGCGGCCCACCCGGCCTCGGCAAGACCACGCTCGCCCACCTGATCGCCGCCGGCATGGGTGCCGACATCGTGCTGACCTCGGGCCCGGCACTCGGCGCGCCGAAGGACCTCGCCGGCACCCTGACGCGCCTGCAACGCAACCAGGTGCTGTTCATCGACGAGATCCATCGGCTGCCGAAGGTCCTCGAGGAGTACCTCTACTCGGCGATGGAGGACCACGCGATCGACGTGGTGCTCGATCCGGGGCCGAGCGGGCGCAGCGTGCGCCTGGGTGTGCAACCGTTCACGCTGGTGGGTGCCACCACGCGCGAAGGCCTGTTGACCGCCGCGTTCCGCAGCCGCTTCGGCATCGTCGAACGGCTCGAGCCGTACCCGAGCAAGGACGTCGAGCAGATCCTGCTGCGCGCGGCGAGCCGCCTGCAGGTGGTGCTCGAGCCGAGTGCGGCGAGCCTGTGTGCCGGCCGCAGCCGCGGCACGCCGCGCGTGGCGCTGCGCATCCTGCGGCGGGTGCGCGACCTGGCCCAGATGCAGCAGAAGGCGAGCATCGACGTGGCCGTCGCCGAAGAAGCGCTGCAGCGGCTGCGCATCGATGCGCTCGGCCTCGAGGAACTCGACCGCAAGCTGCTGCGCGCGCTGGTCGAGCGCGGCGATGCGATCGGCCTGAAGACGCTGGCAGCGATGCTCGACGAGGCCGAGGACACCATCGAGGAAGTGCTCGAGCCACATCTGATCCGCTGCGGCCTGCTGGCCCGTACGCCGCGCGGCCGGATCGCGACGCCGCGCACCTACGAACACCTGCAGATGCCCACGCCGAAGCAGAAGCCCGGCGAACTGCCGTTCGCGTGAACCCACCGTTCCGGCAGGACCCTTCGCCCACCCGCCCCACCTCGTGACCGCGTTCCGCTTCGAACTGCTCGGCCAGCACGGCAAGCTCCGCCGGGGCCGCTTCCACACGCCGCACGGCACCTTCGAGACACCGTGCTTCGCACCGGTCGGCACCTACGCGACGCTGAAGGGGCTGACGCCCGAACAGGTGCAGGCGACCGGCGCCGAGCTGATCCTCGCCAACAGCTACCACCTGCACGTGCGGCCGGGAGCCGAACGCATCGAGCGGCTCGGTGGCCTGCACCGCTTCATGGGCTGGGACGGACCGATCCTGACCGACAGCGGCGGCTACCAGGTGTTCTCGCTCGGCGGCAAGGTCAAGATCGACGACGACGGCGTGACCTTCCAGTCGGTGATCGACGGCAGCACGCACCGCTGCACCCCGGAGTCGGTGCTGACGTTCCAGAAGCAGCTGGGGCCCGACATCGCGATGGTGCTCGACCACTGTCCGCCCGGCGACGCCGACCTGCCGACGCAGCGCGATGCGCACGAACGCACGCTGCGCTGGGCCCGGATCGCCCGCGACGTGCACGACCGCTGGGGCGGCAGCGCGCGCGGCCAGGCGGTGTTCGGCATCTGCCAGGGCGGCATCGATCCCGAGCTGCGCGCCGCCAGTGCGGTGGCGATGGCGGCGATGGACTTCGACGGCTACGCGATCGGCGGGCTCAGCGTCGGCGAGACCAAGGCGCAGATGGCGGTGGCGCTCGACGCCGCCGTCGACCACCTGCCGGCCGGCAAGATCCGCTACATGATGGGCGTCGGCATGCCCGAGGACCTGCTCGCCGCGACCGCCCAGGGCGTCGACCTGTTCGACTGCGTGGTGCCGACGCGGCACGGCCGCAACCACACCGCGTTCGGGGCGAACGGCACGACGTTGAAGCTGCGCAACGCGCAGTACGCCGACGATCCGAACCCGCTGGTCGAAGGCTGTGCGTGCTACTGCTGTCGCAAGTATTCACGCGCCTACCTGCGGCATCTTGCCGTGGCCGACGAGATGTTGGCCGGCATCCTGCTCTCCATCCACAACATCCACTTCCTGCAGGACCTGATGCGCTCGATCCGCGCCCGGGCCGAAGGAGCCGTCTGAAGGTGTCCGCATGAACCGACTCTCGCCCCTGCTGTTCTCGTTGGCACTCCCCGGTCTGCTGCTGGCCCAGGAGCCGGCCGCGGAGGAACTGCTGACCGCGCAACGCCTGACGACCTTCCGCGTCGGCACCTGGAACCTCGAGTTCCTCGGCGCGCCCGGCAACTTCCGCAACAACCTGCCGCAGCGCACCGAAGCCGACCACGCGGCGATCGGCCGCAAGATCCACGAGCTCGGCGTCTGCGTGCTCGCCGTGCAGGAGGTCAACGACGAAGCCACGCTGAAGCAGGTGGCCGCCGGCGCCGGTCCGTCGTGGGACGCATTCCTCGGCACCAGCGGCGGCTGGGACGACCAGAAGACCGCGCAGCGGATCGGCTTCGTCTACGACCAGCACGTCGTCGACCTCGTGTTCGCCGAGGAGCTGCTGCAGCTGCCGCGCGAGTTCGAGAGCTCGCCGATCTTCCATCGGGTGCCGGTGACCGCGGTGTGGAAGCACAAGGCGAGCGGCTGCGACTTCCGGCTGGTGACCGTGCACCTGAAGGCCGGCCAAAAGGCCGACGACCAGAAGAAGCGCCGCGGCGAGGCGATGGCGCTGGCGGGCTGGCTCGACACGCTGGCCCGGCAGCCGAACGAGGACCCGGACGTCGTGCTGCTCGGCGACTTCAACAGCACCTACGGCACCGACCCGGAGCAGATCCTCGAGCAGAGCGGGCTGCGCAAGTACCTCGACCAGACCTCGGCGTCGCCGACGATCATGCACTTCGCGGAGCCGATCGATCAGGTCGTGGTCGGCAACGGCTGCCTCGAGGTGCGCCGCAACTCGCTGCTGGTGGCCAGCGACTTCGGCGGGATGACCAAGGACGCCTGGCGGCAGACCTACAGCGACCACTTCCCGGTGACGTTCCAGCTGCGCGCCGGCAGCGACGACGACCCGCAGGCGACGTTCTCGCGCGGTGGTCCCGAGCAGGCGTTGCCGGGGCACCGCCGGCCTCGCCCTGGTCCCGGCGTGCCGGTTCCTGGAGTGCCGACGCCCGGCGCAGGCCGCGAACTCGGCAAGCCGGGCCCCTGGCTGTTCGTCAGCGGCCGCCGCGTCCACGTGTTCGCCGGCGGCGTCGAGCACACCGGCACGCTGCTGCGCGACGTCGCCAGCGACGGCACCGGCTGGATCGTGATGGACTGCGAAGGCACGGTGACCTCGGTGCACGCGAGCCAGGTCGCGTCGATGCGCCTGCGCTGAACCTGCGTTCCTGGCAGCACGACGAGGGTGATCAGCCGCCCCGCAGCACGCGCCCCAGTACGAACAGGACCAGCATCACCAGCACCACCAGCAGGAAGAACTTCGAACGCCGGCTCGGCGGCAGCGCGTTCGACTCGTGCGCCGCGTCGTCGCGATAGCCCTGCGGCAGGTCGAGCGACTGGTACTCGACCTCTTCGGTGCTCTGCCAGCCGGTGTCGGCGTCGCTGCCGCACTCGCGGCACACCTTGGCCGAGACCGCGACGTCGGCCCCACAGTGCGGGCAGACGAAGGTCTCGCGCGGCCTGTGCGGGCGCTTGCCGCTCACGCCAGTACCTCGGGCATCGGGAACACGGCTCGCATCGGCGCCTGCATACCCAGAACGGACCACGAAGCGAGCGGCGGCGGCCGATTCCTCGCCCGGGCCGCCACATCCACCCGGTCACCCGGTCGAACCTTGCACCGTCGTGCGCTGCCGCGACGATGCCGCCCCGCCGATGCCGAACCGTGCCTCGTATCCGTTGCTGCTGCTCGCCACCGCGACCTCGCTGCTCGCCCAGCAGGAGCCCGAAGCCCGCGCCCCGTTCGACCCGCTGCGCGGCATGGACCCGGACGGCCGCATCGAGCGCCCCGAGATCCCGCAGGACGTGCCGCACCCGGAGCGCTGGCGCTACACGCCCGAGGCGCGCATCAAGCCCGGCTCCGTGTTCGAGCGTTTCCTGGTCAGCAGCTTCGTGTCGCCGATCCTGTTCCGCGAGAAGGACATCGGCTTCGGCGGCGGCGTGGCGCTCACCGACGTCGACTTCGGCGACAACCGCTACCGCGAGTTCGCCAACATCCTGCTGACCTACAGCGAAGAAGGCCAGCAGGCCTACCGGATCAACTGGTCGCGTTGGCTCAACCACCGCGAGCTCGACGGCGGCGGTGTGCTGCGCGAAGAGCGCGGCCGCGTGTTCGGCCGGCTCGGCTACGAGAAGACGCTGACGCGGCGCTTCTTCGGCCTCGGCAGCCGCACGCGGAAGGACGCGGAGACCAGCTACACCGAGGAACTGACCGGCGTGGGCCTCGGCATCCGCTACTCGCTGCCCGACGCCGGCAGCGACTTCGTGGTGCGCAACGACCTGCACTACGAACTGCACGGCCTGTCGCCCGGCCGCGTCAGCGACCTGCCGACCACCGACCAGTCGTTCGCCGAACTGTTCGCCGACGGCGACGGCGTGCACCAGCTGTGGTCGCTGAACTCGCTGGCCTGGGACACGCGCGACAGCCTGCACCAGGCCTACCGCGGCACTCGCCTCGGCGTCTCGGCCAACGTCGCCTGGGGCAGCGGCGGCGAGTTCGGCGCGATCCTCGGCGCCGACCTGCAGCACGTGATCCCGCTGCCGGGCCTCGTGCACCAGGGCGGCCGCGGCCGCGAGGAGAACCCGCCGACCGACGTGCTGGCGTTCGGTGCGTTCGTCAACGACACGGTCGGCGACCTGCCCTACTACAGCCTGCCGACGCTCGGCGGCAGCCACACGCTGCGCGGCTTCATCCAGAACCGCTTCACCGACCGCGCCAGTGCCCACGCCTCGGTCGAGTACCGCGTCAACCTGATCGCGCGCGGCATCACCTTCTCGGACACGGTGCGCATCGAGCGCCTGGGCTGCGCCGTGTTCTACGACTGCGGCACGGTCGCCGACGGCGTCGAGGACCTCACCGACGGGCGGTTCCTCGACAGCTACGGCTTCGGCCTGCGCATGGCGTTCGCCCGCGAAGCCGTGTTCCGGATCGACTGGGGCTACGGCACCGAAGGCACCAACTTCACGATCGCGTTCGGCAACACCTTCTGAAGGCCGCGGCCTGCCGAAGCGCGGCCCGAAGAAGCTCGGCCGGTCGCGACCGCCCCCTGGCGCCGCGACGCTGGCGCGGCAAGATGACGACGGCCTCGGCTGCCCCCCGAGGTCCTCGTCCATGCCGAAGCCTCTCCCCGTCGTCGGCTGCTTCGTCGCGTTCCTGGCCACCGCCCTGTCCGGTCAGGTTCCACCGGGCCAACCCGGCTCGGGCCAGGACGTACCGCGCTACGGCCGCGACATCCGGCCGCTGCTCGCCGACCGCTGCTTCCGCTGCCACGGCCCCGACCCGGCGACGCGCGAAGCGGGCCTGCGCCTCGACGAACGCGACGCCGCGATCGCCGCGCGCGACGACGGGGATCCGGCGATCGTGCCCGGGGACGCCGAGCACAGCGAACTGTGGCGCCGGATCGTCCGCCACGACGACGAACGCATGCCGCCGAAGGAGTCCGGCAAGCCGCCGTTCGACGCGACCCAGCTCGCCACGCTGCGCCGCTGGATCGACGGCGGCGCACCCTACGAACCGCACTGGGCGTTCGTGCCGCCGGTGCAGCGCGCCCTGCCCGATGGCACAGCCCCGCATCCGGTCGATCGCTGGCTCGCGAGCCGGCGCGGCGACCAGCCGGCGAACCCACCCGCCGACCTCGGGACGCAGGCGCGCCGGTTGTTCCTGGTGCTGACCGGCCTGCCGCCGACCCCGGACGAGCAGGCCGCGTTCACAGCCGAAGCCAGCACCGATCCGACCGCCTACGAACGGCTGGTCGACCGGCTGCTCGGCAGCGAGCCGTATCGCAGCCGCCACGCCGAGCACCTCGCTTCGCTTTGGCTCGACGCCGCACGCTACGCCGACACCAGCGGCATCCACATGGACGCCGGCCGCCAGGCGTGGGCGTGGCGCGACTGGCTGCTGCGCGCGCTGCGCGACGACCTGCCGTTCGACCGCTTCGTCACCGAGCAGCTCGCCGGCGACCTGCTGCCGGGTGCCACCGTCGACCAGAAGGTCGCCACCGGCTTCCTGCGCAACCACGTCACCACCGACGAAGGCGGTGCCATCGACGAGGAGTATCTCGTCGAGTACGCGGCCGAACGCACCGCGACCGTCGGCAGCGTGTTCCTCGGCCTGACGCTCGGCTGCGCGCGTTGCCACGACCACAAGTACGACCCGATCCGCCAGCAGGACTACTACCAGCTGTTCGCGTTCTTCCGGCACAACCGCGAGCCCGGGCTCTACTCGCAGGTGCCCGACAGCAACCGCGCGCTGGAGCCGTTCCTGCCGGTGCCGACGGAAGAGCAGCAGGCCGAGGGCGAACGCTTGCGCCAGGCCCACACGGCGGCCGTTTCGGCCCTGGCCACGATCGACCCGGCCGAGCAGGCGGCGTTCGCGACGTTCACGCGCGAGGTGCTCGGGGACGGCCCCGGCTGGTTCGTGCCGACCCCGGTGCGGGTGCACTCGAGCGGCGGCGCCACGCTGTCGATCCGCGACGACGGCAGCTGGCTCGCGAGCGGCGCGAACCCGGCCACCGACGAGCACCGGATCGAGTTCGAACTGCCCGGCGATCGCCGCGCGCTGCGCTGGCTCTGCGTCGAGGCGCTGCCCGATCCGTCGCTGCCCGCTGGCAAGGTCGGCCGCGCGCCGAACGGCAACGCGGTGCTGCAGTCGCTGCAGGTCGAGCTGGGCGCGACCGGCAGCGAGGGGCCGTGGCAACGCGCGAGCTTCGACCACGCGTTCGCCGACGTCGAACAGGACAACGGCGACTTCGCGGCCGTCAACGCGCTGGCCGAGGACGACGGGGCGGGCTGGGCGGTCGACGCGCACCGCCGCGACCCCGGGCCGCGCCGGCTCGCGGTGCTGGCCAGCGCCCCGCTCGATCTCGGCGGCCCGACCACCCTGCGGCTCACGCTGCGCTACGACTCGGTCTACGCACAGCACACGTTCGGGCGCGTGCGCCTGCACCTCGCCGCCGCGAACCCGACGCTGCTGGACCGCCTGCCGCTGTCGACCGGCCGCTTCCACGTCGCCGGTCCGTTCGCCGCCGGCGGCCGCGACGCGCTCTACGACCGGGCGTTCGGCCCCGAACACGCCCGCCGCCTCGACAAGCACGCCCAGTGGGACGAGGTCGGCTGGCGCTTCGACGAGCGCCTCGTGCTCGACCGCGCGAACGGCGAGCTGCCCGACGGAGCCAACGCGACCTACGTGGCGCAGCGGGTGTTCGCGCCGAGTCCACGCGTCGTGCAGGTCGCACTCGGCAGCGACGACGGCTTCCAGCTGTTCGTCGACGGCCAGCGCGTCGCCGAGCGCCGCGTCGACCGCGGCGTCGCGTTGGACCAGGACAGCGCGACGTTCCCGCTCGGGGCCGGCGAACACCTGCTGGTGCTGAAGGTCGTCAACACCGGCGGAGCCGGCGGCTTCGCGCTCCGCTACCGGCCGGCCGACGGCGAGCTCGCCGGCGCGTTGCGCCTGCTGGCCTTGCCGGGCGGCAACACGGCCGACGCCGAGCCGCAGCTGCTCGCCGCCTACCGCGAGCGCTTCTCGCCGGGCTACCGCGCCCGCCGGCAGGAAGTGGCCGACCTCGAGCAGCGTCTCGCCGACCTCGAACGCGCGACGCCGCGCGCGATGGTGATGGACGAACTGGAGACGCCGCGGGAGACCTTCGTGCTGCTGCGCGGCGAGTACGACAAGCCCGACCGCACGCGTCCGGTGCGGCCCGAGCTGCCGGCGGTGTTCGGCAGCCTGCCGCCGGACGCGCCGCGCAACCGGCTCGGCCTCGCCCGCTGGCTCGTCGCCGACGACAACCCGCTGGTCGCGCGCGTCGCCGTGAACCGGCTGTGGGAGTTCGTGTTCGGCCAGGGCCTCGTGCGCACCAGTGAGGACTTCGGTCTGCAGGGCGAGTGGCCCGTCCATCCCGAACTGCTCGACTGGCTCGCCGTCGAGTTCCGGCAACGCGGCCGCAGCGTGCGCGCGATGCTGCGCCTGCTGGTCACCAGCGACGCGTTCCGCCAGGACGCGCGCCGCAGCGCCGCCGCGGCCGACGACCCGGACAACCGGCTGCTGACGTGGTTCCCGCGCCGTCGGCTGTCGGCCGAAGCGATCCGCGACCAGGCCCTGTTCGCCTCTGGCCTGCTGGTCGAGCGCTTCGGCGGCCCGAGCGTGAAGCCCTACCAGCCGGCCGGGCTGTGGCAGGAGGTCGCGATGCTGCAGTCGAACACGCGCGTCTACCAGCAGGACGAAGGGCCGAGCCTGTGGCGCCGCAGCCTCTACACCTACTGGAAGCGCGCCTGCCCACCGCCCGGCCTGTTGACCCTCGATGCGCCGACGCGCGAGTTCTGCACGATCCGGCGCAGCACCACCAACACGCCGCTGCAGGCCCTGGTGCTGTGGAACGATCCGCAGTTCGTCGAAGCGGCGCGCGCGCTGGCGCAGCGCACGCTCGCCGACGCGACGCTCGGCGACGACGCGGCCCGCCTGCAGGCGATGCACCGGCGCTGCACCGGCGAAGCGCTCGACGGCGACGGGCTCGCCGCGGCGCTGACGACGCTGCGCACGCTGCGGGCGCGCTTCGCCAACGCCCCCGCCGACGCCGCGGCCCTGCTGCAGGTCGGCAGCAGTGCCCGCAGCGACACCGAGCCGCGCGAGCTGGCGCCGCTCGTCGTGCTGGCCAGCGCGTTCCTGAACCTCGACGCCACCCTGAGCCTCTGGTGACCATGGACCCGTTCCTGCAACCGGCCGCCTGCACGCGGCGGCGCTTCTTCGCCCGCGGGGCTGCGGGCCTGTCGGCGGCACTGGCCAGCACGGCGCTGGCCGAGAACCTCGCGGCCGCCTCGCCCCGGGTCGGCCCGAACCCGCACGACGAGCCCGGGCGCGGCCCGCACTTCGCACCACGCGCGCGCCGCGTGATCTCGCTGCACATGGAAGGCGGGCCGAGCCAGCTCGACCTGTTCGACCACAAGCCGAAGCTCACCGACTGGTACGACCAGGACCTGCCGGACTCGGTGCGGGGCGGCCAACGGCTGACCGGCATGACCAGCGGCCAGACCCGCTTCCCGATCGCGCCGTCGATGTTCCGCTGGACGCGGCACGACAACGGCGGCGACGGGCTGTGGCTCAGCGAACTGCTGCCGCACCTCGGCAGTGTCGCCCACGAGCTGTGCCTGGTGCGCTCGATGCACACCGAGGCGATCAACCACGAGCCGGCGATCACGTTCGTGCAGACCGGCACGCAGCAGCCGGGCCGGCCGAGCTTCGGCTCGTGGGCCAGCTACGGGCTCGGCACCGAGAACCGCGACCTGCCGACCTTCGTGGTGCTGATCACCCAGGGCTTCGGCAACATGCAGGCGCTGGCGGCGCGCTTCTGGGGCAACGGCTTCCTGCCGAGCGAGCACCAGGGCTGCAAGCTGCGCAGCAGCGGCGATCCGGTGCTGTTCCTGCAGGATCCAGCGGGGCTGCAGCGCCAGGACCGCCGCGCCATGCTCGACCTGGTCGGCGAACTCGACCGCCACACGTTCGCGCGCTCGCTCGACCCCGAGGTCGAGGCCCGCATTGCGCAACAGGAGATGGCGTTCCGCATGCAGACGTCGGTGCCCGAACTGGTCGACGTCGCCGACGAGCCCGCGTCGACGTGGGCGCTCTACGGCGAAGAGGCGAAGCGCCCCGGCACGTTCGCCAGCAGCTGCCTGCAAGCACGGCGGCTGTGCGAGCGCGGCGTGCGGTTCGTCCAGCTCTACATGCGCGGCTGGGACCAGCACGGCAACCTGCCCGCCGAACTGCGGCTGCAGTGCAAGGCGATCGACCGGCCGATCGCCGCCCTGCTGACCGACCTGCGCCGGCGGGGGCTGCTCGACGACACACTGGTGACGTTCGGCGGCGAGTTCGGCCGAACGGTCTACAGCCAGGGAGGCTTGTCGCGCGACGACTACGGCCGCGACCACCATCCGCGCTGCTTCTCGATGTGGCTCGCCGGCGGCGGGGTGCGAGCCGGGCATGTGCACGGCGAGACCTGCGACCACGGCTACAACATCGTGCGCGATCCGGTGTCGGTGCACGACCTGCACGCGACGCTGCTGCACCTGCTCGGCTTCGACCACGAACGGCTGACGTTCCGCCACCAGGGCCGCGACTTCCGGCTGACGGACGTCGCCGGTCGGGTGGTGCCGCAGCTGCTCGCCTGACCCGGCGGCGTTGGCCCCGCTGCGAACGGTCGCTAGCCTGTCCGCATGCTGGCCGATCTGTCGCCGTGGCTCGCCGTGTTCGGCCGAGCCCATCCCCTGCTGCTGCACGCCCCGTTCGGTCTGCTGCCGGCGATGGCGATGTTCGAGTTCGGGCCGCTGCTGCTGCGTCGCACCCCGCTGCCGGGCGTCGTGCAGGCTCTCGCGGTGCTGACCGGCCTCAGCGGCGCCCTGGCGATGGCGTCGGGGCTCGTGCTCGGCGGCGAACAGGACGGCGGCGGCGAACTGCTGAGCCAGCACAAGACCGCCGGCATCGTGCTCGGTGCGTTGTGCCTCTGGCTGCTGATCCTGTCGTTCCGGCCTGGCCGCCTGCCGCTGCGGCTCACGCTGCTCGGGGCGCTCGTCGCGATGGTGCCCGTCGGTCACCTCGGCGGTTCGTTGACCCACGGCAAGGACTTCCTGTTCGCTCCTCTGCAACCGGCGAAGGACCAGCCGAGCAGTCCGCTCGGCACGACACTGCCGCCGGCGCAGCAGCCCTCGACGAGCGACCGGGCACCGGTGACGTCCCCGTTCGCAGCCTTGGCCCAGCCGATGCTCGAACGCGTCTGCGTGCAGTGCCACAACCCGGACAAGTTGAAGGGCGAACTGCTGCTGACCACCGCCGAGGGAGTGCAGAAGGGCGGCGAGACCGGGCCGGTGGTCGTCGCCGGCAGGCCCGACGAGAGCCCGTTGCTGCAGCGCTGCCTGCTGCCGCTCGACGACGAGGACCACATGCCACCCGAGGGCAAGAAGCAGCCGACGGCTGCCGAGCTCGACTTGCTGCGGCAGTGGATCGCCGGCGGCGCGAAGTTCCAGTAGCCATGCCGGTGGCCGCGGTGCGGCTACAGCAGACGGAAGTCGCGCTCGCTGGTGCGCTGCTTGGCGATGCGCAGGATCTCGAGCCGCGTCTTCGGCCGCATCGCCTCGTCGACGTAGGTGCGGCGGTGCGGGATCCGCACGCCTTCGAACTCCTGCCAGTCCTCGAGCAGCACCCGCCGCGTCGCCAGGCTGCTGGCGAAGCGGTGCACCAGTTCGCGCGGCTGCCCCGACGACGGATCGCACAGCAGCTCGAAGCGATCGCGCGGCTTCGGATCGAGCTCCGGACCGACGATCTCCAGCGAGGCTGGCGGACGCCGTTCGAGCACGATGCGCACGTAGCGCTCGCCGGAGCGTTCCTCGACGTCCTTCTGCAGCACCACGAAGTCGCGCGCCTCCCCGAACAACCACGGCGTGCGCAGGTGCAGGCCGAACAGCATCAGGTCCTGGCTCGCCACGTCGTTCAGCGTCGGCCAGGGCATGCCGCGCAACTCGGCGAACACCTGCGCGCCCAGGCGCCCGAACGTGCGCCCGTCCTGGTACTCGAGCCGGTCGCGCTCGCTGAACCGGCAGTCGGCGGTGTGCGTGACCTCGCGCAGGCCGATCTCCTCGCCCTGCTCGCCGAAGGTGGTGAGCCGCCACCAGACCACCACGCCTTCGAGCTTCTTCCACTCGCCGGGCGTGCGCACGGCCTTGAACACGTCGTTCAGCGGCGAACCGAGCTCGGTGCCGGACACCAGCGGCGGCGCGTTCGGCGTCGGCTCCTGCGGCGGCCGACGCTCGAACGCAGCGAAACGCGTCGCCCCGTCGGCATCCCGGCTCCCCCCTGCGTTCGTCGGACTCGACGGGTTCGCGGGGTTCGTGGGATTCGCGGCGGCGGCCGGCTCGGCGCCGACCTTGGCGGGCGGCGTCGTGGCCGGTTCGGCAGCCGGCTTCGGCCCCACGATCGGCCAGCCGGTCTCCGGATCGAACTGCATCGTGCTGATCGATCCGCTGCCGCCCGCCGTCCCGGCCGGCTTCGGCGCCGTCGCCTTGCCCGGCTCCTTCGGCGGCGTCGTGGTCGGGGCCGGCTGCGGCCCGGGGCGCCCGCCGGGCTGGGCCTGGGCGAACGCACCCACCGTGAAGATCAGCACACTCGACAGCAGCCGGAGCGACATGCCGATGGCATCGGCATTCCCAGGCCAGCGCGTTGAGTCGCGCCACCCGGCCCAGCATGCTGCCGGCGTGCCCGCCCCCTGGCTCCACCCGTTCTCGCGCCTGCTGCTCGCGGCGTTCGCCAGCGTCGGGGTCTCGTGCCACGGCGGCCCCAAGGGCCAGCCCGAGATGCAGCGCCCGGACGTGCCGGTGGTGGTGCGCTGGCCTGCCGGCCAGCCGTTCCGCACCGTGCTGGCCGAACGGGTGCCGGACGAACCGGACTGGCGCACGGCGCTGGTGTGGTGGCGGCACGCCTTGCGGCAAACGGCGGCGTTCGCCTTCGACGAGGGCACCAGTCGCTCGGTGCCCGAACTCGAACTCGACCTCGACCCCACCACCGGCTCGTTGTGGGTGTCGCTGCGCGATGCCACCGGCAAGCGGCTGCTGGCCGGCGAGCGCTGGGCCGGCGACGGCCTGCCGGCGGCGATCGATCGGCTCGCCTGGGCCACGCGTCTCTCGCTCGGTGAAGACGCCCCGGCCCCGGTGCCGGTGGCCCTCGGCACCTCGGCCGATCCGAAGGTCGTGCGCGCCGTCGACGACGCCGAGACGCTGTTGCGCGACGGCGGCCACGGGGCGGCGCTGCAGGCGCTGCGCAGCGCCCGGGCACGCGACGGTGCCGCGCCGTTCGTGCTCGACGGCATGGCCTCGTTGCTGCTGCTGCGCGGCGACTTCACGACCGCCGAACGCACCGCTCGCGAGGCGCTCGGCTACGAGAACCGCCTGCTGCCGACCACACGCCATCGCCTGGCCCGCACGCTGCTGCTGGCCCGCGCGTCGCTCGATCCCGAGCACACCCAGGCACTCGACCAGGAACTGCTGCAGCTGGCGCGGGTCACGGCTCGCGAACGCCCGCACGACGCCGAGCCGATGCTGACCGAAGGTATCGCGCGCAATTTCCTGGCCGACTTCGCTGGGGCGAAGCTCGCCCTGCTGCCGCTGGTCGAGCGCCTGCCGCAGCACGCGATCGTCGCCTACCACCTCGGCTGGGCGCTGCTCGGCAGCGGCGACCCGCAGAACGCCGCGATCGCCTTCGAACGCGCCGCGGTGCGCCTGCCGGCGGCCTGGACCGTGCTGCCGCGCGCGATCGCGCTGCACAGTGCCGGCCGCAGCGCCGAGCTGCGCGCGCTGCTCGAGTCGCTGCGCGACCCGCTCGACGACAGCGCGGTGCAACGGCAGCTGCTGGCGATGCTGGCCGCCGAGGCATTGCTCGCCGGCGACGAAGGCCGCGCGCGGCAGTTCCTCCGCCTCGACCTCGACTGGCTGCTGCGCCATCCGCTGCAGCTCGCCGAACACGTCGGCGAGTTCGCCGAACGCGGCACGCTGCTGGTGCGCCTCGGCGAGCACGACAGCCTGCCGCCGCTGCTGGCGGTCGCCCAGGCCCAGCACGCCACCACCGCGATCGCCGACGCCGCGGCGTTCCTCGGCGGCATGCTCGACGTGGCCCGCACCGGCGCCGTGCCGATCGGTCTCGAGGAACGACTTGGCCACGGCGGCGACAGCATGTTCGTGGCCCTGTTGCAGGCCTATGCCCACGAACGGCGCGGCGAGGTCGCCGACATGCAGAGCCAGCTGGCGCGCGCGGCCCGCCTGTCGTCGTCGCCGTTGACGAAGGCGTTGCTCGCGCGCGGTCTCGCCGCCGCCGGACGCAGCGACGAAGCCACGACCCTGCGCAGCACGCTGCACGCCGAGATGTTGCAGCTGCACCTGCGGCGGCCGTGCCAGCACCCGCTGTCGGCACCCGAGCTCGCCTACGCGTTCCTGCTGCGCTAGGCGGCTGCGCCGATCGCTCGCAGCCCGTCAGCCGAGCAGCAACAACCGGCAGCGCGCGACCTCCTGCATGCCGGCGCGTTCGTAGGCGGCCCGCGCCGGCCGGTTGTGCTGGCCGACATGCAGACTCACCGCACCCGGAGCCGCGGCGAGGCAGCTGGCGACGAGGCGCGTGGCGAGGTGGCGGCCTCGTTGCTCGGGGAACGTGAACACGCCCTCGAGCACCTGCCCCCCCGGCCCGTCGCTGCCGATCTCGAGCTTGCAGGTGATGCCGGCCGGCGGCCCGATCACGCGCGTCGAGCCGTCGGCGATGCGTTCGTCGATCGTGTCGCGCAACCAGCGGCGATCGACGCGCGACGGATCGACGTTCAGGTCGCTGGCGTTCAGCAGCAGCGTCGCCTGCACCAGACGTTCGCGATCGGCGCGCTGGGCCGGTCGGACCTCGTCGAACGCGAACTCGCGGCAGTGGGTCGCGGCCGAGCCCGCGTAGTAGATCTGGTCGCGGCAGACGAGCGGCGTGAACGGGCCGCGTTCGCGCAGCGCCTCGACCCAGACCTCCGGCCCCATCACGAGGCGCCACGGCCGGGCGGCCGCGACCACCGCTTCGGTGCAGGCGCGCACCAGCAGCTCGCTGCGCAGCGCCGCTTCGTCGCCGAGCAGCACGAGGTTGCCGCGGCGCCCGAACCAGGCCAGCGCCACGTCCGTTTCGTCGACCGAGACCACCACGCCGTCGCCTTCCCCGGCGGCCAGTGCGTTGCGCACGTAGACCCCGTGCACACCGGCGGCGAGCACGAGCGCCTCCACGTGCGGGTCGTCGAGCAGCAGTTCGCGGCAGTGCGGCAGGGCCATGGCGACTCAAGAATCCCATGCCGTCGGTCGATCAGCCACGGCGTTCTGATCTCGGAGACCGCAGTGGACACCTACGACTTCCTCGCCGACCCCCGCGCCATCACGCTGCAGCAACGCCGTACGACCCGTCGGCAGATGCAGCACGAACAGGAATCCTGGCTCACGCGGCTGCGCCAGCTGGCCGAAGCACCGCGCCCCGACGACGACTTCCCGGCGTTCCTGCTGGCGACGCCGCCGTTCCAGGACCTGGCACAGCGGCTCGGCTCCGCCGGCACCCGCCAGCAGCTGCCGCCGGCGACCGCCGACGAACTCGACTGGTTCCTGCAGGCGTTCCGCGACTACCTGCGCACCTGCGACGGCGAGGACGTGTTCGCCGGCAGTTCGCAGAGCTGGCGCTGAGCCGACGCGAGCCCGGCCCTGCCGGCTCAGCGATCGCTCGCCAGCCGCGTGGCGATCGCCGCCATCTGCTCCGCCGGCAGCGGCGGCCCGTCGAGACCGGGCACCTGCCCCGGCGCGTCGGTCGGCACGAGGTGCACGTGTGCGTGCCGCACCACCCAGCCGATCACACTGACGCAGACGCGCTGGCACGGCAACCGTTCGCGCAGCCGCAGCGCCACCTCGCGCACGAACGCCCACAACGCGGCGTGCCGCGCTTCGTCGAGATCGAGGAAGCTGTCGGCGACCTCGGTCGTGGCGACGACCACGTGGCCGGGCCGCACCGGCCGTTCGGCGAGCCACGCGACGTGCCGCGCGTCGCGCGCGACCACGTGCACGGGTTTTCTGCCGGCGACGATGTCGAGGAAGTTCGGAGCCGTCATGGTTCGCCTCGCACCTGCTTCGGGTCGTGGGTCGGTCGTTCGCAGACGCCTCGCTTGCACACGTAGGCAGCCGGTGCCCCGTCGTGCAGCGTCTTGCCGGCGAACGTCTTCGCCAGCGCTTCCAGCGCCGCGCGGTTGCCGTCGTGCACATGCGCCACCACCCGCGGGGTTCGCCGCGCCCACGCCGCCTGCAGCAGCGCCTGCGTGCGTGGATCGTCCGGCGGGCCGACCACGACGATCTCGCGCGGCTCGCCGAGGTGGAACTGCAGGGCCGCCACGAGTGCGGCCAGTGCCGCCGGATCGCGGCGCACCAGCATCATGTTGGCGCGGATCGCTGCGAGTCCGCGCTCGGTCAGGGTGTCGTCGCCGAGCAGCAGGCCGAGCCGCAGCAGCGCTTCGACACAGAGCGACGTCCCGGACGGCAGCGGCCCGTCGACCGCGTTCTTGCTGCGGGCGACCAGCACCTCCGCATCGTCCGACGTGTAGTAGAAGCCCCCGTCGTCGGCGCCGAAGTGCTGCACCGCCTGCGTCAGGATCGCGCGCGCTTCCTGCAGCCAGCGCGGATCGGGGTCGATCTCGAACAGGGCCAGCAGGCCGAGCGCCATGGCCCCGTGGTCGTCGAGGCACGCCGCGTGGCGCGCAGCACCGCCGTGCTGCGTGCGCCGCAGCCGGCCGTCGATGCGCAGTTCGCGCAGCAGGAAGTCGGCGCAGCTGCGGGCCGCGTCCCGGTAGCGCACCTCGCCGAGGGCCGCGTGGCCGAGCGCCAGCGCCCGCAGTACCAGTCCGTTGCCGACCAGCACCACCTGCTCGTCGCGCGCCGGCCGCACGCGCGCATCCCGGGCGGCGCGCAGCCGTTCGCAGGCGGCAGCGAACTTCGCCGCGGGGCCCGGCTCGCCGTCGGGCAGGCGCTGCACCAGCACCTGCCGCAGCTCGGCCGGTGCGGTGCAATCGAGGCCGAACCACGCCGCGGCAGCGCGCGCGTCGTCGCCGAGCGCCCGGTCGAACTCGGCGATCGTCCAGGTGTAGAAGCGCCCTTCGACCCCTTCGCTGACTGCATCGAGGCTCGCGGCGAAGCCACCCTCGGACAACGCCAACTCGCGCAACAGCCAGTCGAGCGTGCGCGCGCCGAGCCCGGCGAACTCCGGGTGCCCGGCTCGCTGCGCCTCGAAGCACAGGATCGCCAGCAGGGCGTTGTCGGCGAGCATCTTCTCGAAGTGCGGCACCCGCCACTCCCGGTCGGTCGTGTAGCGGTGGAAGCCACCGCCCACCTGGTCGTGCAAGCCCGAACGCGCCATCGCCCGCAGCGCCTCGGTCGCCATCGCCACGCCGGCTTCGGGGCCACGCAGCAGAGCCAGCAGTTCGACGGTGTTGGGGAACTTCGGTGCGAAGGCCGGCGGCGTGCCGAACCCGGCGAACGTCGGGTCCCAACGGGCACGCGATGCCTCGACCAGCGCCGCGAGCCGTTCGCCGGCGAGTTCGCCCGGCGGCACCTGTGGCGCCAGCACCTGCTGCAGGTGGTTCGTCAGCTGGTCGGCGCCGGACTCGAGCTCGGAGCGCTGCTCCCGCCACGCGGTGGCGAGCCGTTCGCAGACACGGCGGAAGCCCGGCAGGCCGTCGCGGTCCTCCTTCGGAAAGTAGGTGCCGCCGAAGAACGGCTTGCCGTCGGGAGTCAGCCAGACGCTGAGCGGCCAGCCGCCCTGGCGCCCCATCGCCTGCACGGCGGCGAGGTAGATCTCGTCGACGTCCGGGCGCTGGTCGCGGTCGACCTTGATGCAGACGAACTGCTCGCCGAGCAACGTGCCGATCGCCGGGTCGGCGAACGACTCCGCGGCCATCACGTGGCACCAGTGGCACGCGGCGAAGCCGATGCTCAGGAAGATCGGCTTCTGCGTGCGCTTGGCTTCGGCGAACGCTTCTGGGCCGAACGGCCACCACGGCACCGGGTCGTGCTGGTGCTGGCGCAGGTACGGCGACGACTCGGTGGCGAGGCGGTTCTGCGGTTGCTGCGGCGAGGCGGGCCCAGGGGGCGTCGCCGGTGCAGGTGCCGGTTGCTGGCCGAGCAACATCGGGACGAGCAGGAGCTGCAGCACGGGCGCGATCCGCATCCGTCGCATCGTCGCGCACGGAGCGCTTCCTGGCGAGACCGGTCCGCTACTTGGGTGCCTCGGTGGCACCCGCACCGGCAGGCTGCGCCGAGCCGGCCTTCGCCTGGTCCTCGAGATGCCGTTCGAGCCCGGTCAGGCTCGCATCGTGGATCTGCTGGCAACGCTCCTGCAGCGCACCGAACCAGCCGAACCAGCGCAGCATCACGTTGTCCCAGACGCCGCGGTCGGTCCATTGCACGGTGCAGCCCTCGGCGCTCGTCTGGTACTCGATACGCCCCGTGCCGTTGCCGCCGGTCGAACCGTCCTTGTTGCGCACGCCGTAGTCGTAGGCGACGGCCCCTGGTTCGATCGCCGCGAGCCGCAGCCGCGCTTCGCCGAGCGGCCCGCTCCACACCAGCGTGTGCCCGACCGTGCCGGCCTGGCCTTGGACCGCCGCCCGCGTCGGGTTGCCGAGGTCGACCTTGGCCCCGTACCAGTGCTCCCAGGTCGACAGGTCCAGCAGCGCTGCGGCGACCCGTTCGGGGTCCGCCTTCAGGGTGTGCTTGGTCGTCACGTGCCAGCGGTCCGCGAGCAGCAGCCCGACGCCGTAGCCGACCAGGATGGCGCCGGCGAGCGACAACGCGGTGGCCTTGAACACGAACTGCAGGTTCGACATGCGGGGCGAGAACGTAGCCGACCGCGCGGACTTTCGCCGCAATCAGCCCTTCAGCGGCCGAGCAGCAACGGCGTGAAGTAGCGGTAGTAGACCTCGAGGCACAAGACGCACATCGCGGTCGTGTAGCTGCGGTCGTCGTCGGTGTCGCCCGCTTCTTCGGCGTACGGGTCGATCGGCGGGAACGAGCCGTCCTTCGCCTGCGCCGCCGGCAGCACCACCGACAGCCGTTCGTTCCATTGCTGCCATGCCTCGCCGCCCTGCAGGAAGCAGCACAGCGTCGCGTAGTACCAGAAGTAGACGTTGCCCTGGCCCTTCAGCACGAAGTCGTCGTCGCGGTAGCGGCGGTAGCGCTGCGGCCTTCGCTCGACGGTGTAGTCGACCGCACTCGCGACCTTCGCGTCGTCCTTGCCGACGCCGAGCAACAACAGGCAGAACGCGGCCGCCGGCGTGCTCGCCGGCAACGTCGGCCACGCCGACTGGACGCGGCTCGGCTTGTGGTTGTAGCGGAACCAGCCGTTCGGCTGGTCGTAGGCGAGCTCGAGGTACTCGCGCGCCGCCGGCATCACCTCGGTCGGCAGTTCGATGCCGGACAAGCGCGCCGACTCGAGCGCCATGATCATCCACGCCGACACCGAGACGCGCGCGTAGTCGTCCTCGGCGCGCAGGCCGGGCGAGAAGTAGCCCCAACCGCCGCGATTGCGCCGGTCGCGCCGCGGCCCTTGGTGGTCGAGGATCCACTGCAGGGCCCGTTCGAGCGGGCGCCGCAGCGCCTGGTCCTTGGTGAGGCCGTAGCACTCGGCCAACGCGTAGGTGGCGATGCCGTGCCCGTAGCACGAACTGCGCCCGAAGGCGCCGCTGTCCTCTTCCTGCAGGGCCAGCAGGTGCTGCAGGGCCGCGGTGACCACGCCACTGTGTTCCGTCTTGCTGGTCGGCGTGTGGCCGGCACCGAGGAACGCCAGCACGCACAGCGCGGTCTTGCCGACGTAGACGAAGCCGTACTTCGTGTCGTAGTCGGTGCGATCGCCCCAAGACCCGTCGCGGTTCTGGATCCGCGCCAGGTAGGCGAGCCCGTTCTTCACCGCGCGTTCGGTGTCGTCGCTGCCGCCGAAGCGCTCGAGCGCCTCTGCCTTGGCCGGGCCGAAGCGGTTGCTGTACGGGCTCGCCAGCAGGAGCGGTTCGCTGGTCGCGGGCGCGTGCTCGCCAGCGGTGACGCGCGGCAACTGCGTGGCCGGCGGCGACAGCGGTGCCTCGGGCGCCATGGCCGAGAACCACGGGGAGCGTTCGGGCGCGCCGATCGGCAGCGGGTTCGGCGCCAGCGACAGGGCAGCCAGTTGGCGCGGCCGCGGGGTCGCGGAGCCCGGAGCCGCCGGGCCGTCGACCGCTGACGGCATGTTCGCCGCGACTGGCTCGCGCAGCACCGGCGACGGTCGCACCACCGCCACCGACGACGAGGCACGCGGCGCCGCGGCCTTGGCCGACGGTGCTGCGAGCGACGTGCCCGTGGCGCGCACCAAGGCGCCGCTCGGCGGAGCCACGGTGGCCGCTGAACCACCGGCCGGCGAATGCCCAGCGCGCGTCGCCGCCACGGGCGCTGGCGCGGTCATGGTCCCGGGTGATGCCGGCACGGGCTGCAGTCGTGGCGTCGGCGTCGGCGCGCTGGGTTCTGGCCGCGGCGCCGCCGCGAGCGCCGCCGCAGCGGCAGGCGAATCGGCGGCGGCATCGCGCAGCGTCGGAGGCGGCGCCGTTCGGGCCCCGGCACGCGGCGGCGTTCCGGCCGCGGGCGACGGAACCGTGCGGTGCTGCGACGGCACGGGCCGAACCGTCGGCGCGACCCGCGGCAACGAAGCCACCGGTGCTGGCGCGGGCGCAGCGGCGACCGCGGCTGCCGAGCTGTCCGCCTCGAGCACCCGCGCGGCCTGGAGCGGCTCGCCCGCCGCCTCGACCACGGCCGAGGCCAGGGCTGGTGTCGGTGCCGGTGCCGTCGGTGTCGCAGGACCTTCGGCGAGCGCTCCGCTCGCCGGCTGGTTCGGTCCGGGCTTCGCTGCATCGCGCAGTTCGGGCGCCGCCGGGATCCCGGCGGTGGCGATCGCCGCGACCGGCAGCGAACGCCCTGCCGCGGCAACCGGCGGTGCGGGCACCCGCACCTCGCGCGGAGCGATCGGCAACGCCGCCGCAGCCGGCACGGACACCTCGATCGCGTTCCCCGCTTGAAGCGGTGCGGCTTCGGCCAGTCCTGCCGCGTCGTTCCGAAGCTGTGCCGCCATGGCCGGCAGCACCTGGGTCTGCGGCGCCACTTCGGTTTCGCGCCCCTCCCGCAGTGCGGCCGGCGCCGCCTGGTCCTGCAGCGCCATCGGCGCCGCCGCCGCATGCTCGTCGTTCGGCGTCGGCGCGTGGTCGGGTCGCTCCGCCGCGGTCGGCGCCACCGCCGCACCCGGTGTACTACGCACCGCCGCCGAGCCCGGCAGCTCGGCGACCAGCGCGCGTTCGGCGATCGACCGCTGCACCTCCGCCGCGACCCCGGTGTCGCCGGCCCCGACCGCACCCCCCGACGGGGCGGCGGCGACGATCGTGACCTCGAAGCCGTCGGCGGCGTCGTCGCCAGGCAGCACGCTGCCGGCGATCTGCACACCCATCAGCCACAGGAACAACAGGCCGTGCAGCAGCAGCGACAGCAGCAGGCATTGCGCGACCAGGTCGAGCGTCGCCCAGCGCCGGCCGTAGTGCAGCAGCAGCAGCACCAGCAGCGAGATGGCCAGCACCGACCACAGCAGCAGCTCGAGCGGGTGCTGGCCGGGCCACCACGGCACCAGTTCGTGCGCCAGCACGCGGTGCACGAGCACCAGCTCCTTGGCTTGCGGGGCCGCTTCGCACAACGCGAGTTCGCGCCCCAGAGCGCGCGGCAGCGGCGAACGCAGGGCGAGGCGCTGCTCCGGCCCACCGAGCGGCAGCGGCGCCGCGAACTCGGCACCGAGCCGGCTCGTGCGCAGCACCTGCAGCGCGCGCGCCGAGCTCTTGCGCACGAACCACAGCGACGCGCCATCGGCGGCGAACACCGGGTCGCGATCGACGGGCCGGGCGCCGGGCTTGCCCGGCGCGAACAACGGTTCCGGATCGAGCTCGCCGCCGACCGTCCAACGCCACAGCACGCCGTCGTCGCCGTCGTCGATCCGTCGATCGCTGCGCACGAACACCAGCAGGCTGCCGTCCGGCGCCCACGCCGGGTCGCTCTCGTCGAGTGCCGTGTTGCACGCTTCGATCGGCCGCACCGCGGGAGCCGACCCGCGCCACGACGGCACCTCGTAGAGGTCGTAGCCGCCGCGCCCGCCGTCGCGGTTGCTGGCGAACAGGAACCGGCCGTCCGCCGCGAAGCAGGGCGACAGTTCGTTCGCGGTGGTGTTCAGCGCGAACAGCGGCTCCGGGGGCAGCAACGGCCGGCTCGGATCGAACACGACGAGGTCGCTGGTGCCAGAAGCCCCGAGCCGGCCGTAGACGAGCCGCCCGTCCGGCGCTTCTGCGATGCGGCCCGCCACCGGGCCCGGCAGTTCGCACCACGGTTCGGGCGAACCCCACTGCACCATGCTGGCGTGGGCGAGGTCCCGGCCGTCGTGTTGCTGCGCGCCGTCGCTGTAGTGCAGCGGCCGGCCGAGCCGCAGCCCGACCAGCATCGCCGCGGCGACCAGCAGGGCCGCGGTCGCGGCCCGCATCAGCCACCGTCGGTGCTGTGCGCGGAGCGCCATGCGTGCCGTTCAGCGCGCCTTCGCGGGCAACGCCGCGAAGTCGACCTTCTTGACCTTCGCCAGCCGGCACGCGTCGAGCACCGCGAGGCCGTTGCCGAAGCGCGCCGCCTCGTCGCCGCGCACCTGCACCGCCTGCTCGGCGTTGCGCTGCACGGCCGCGCGCAGCTTCTGCTCGAGGGCTTCGAGCGTGCAGTCGCGCCCGTCGCACTGGATGCGGCCGTCGGCGAACACGGCGACCACCAGCGGCGCCTCGGCGACCGCGGCACTGCCGCTCTTCGCCTGCGGCAGCCGCAGGTCGAGCGCCACCTCCTCGCGCGCGAACGTGGTCGCGGCGAGGAAGAAGATCAGCAGCAGGAACACGACGTCGATCAGCGGCGTCAGGTTGAGCCCGCCGCCGTCGTCGTCGTCGGCCGCGTCGTCAAGCCGCATGGGTGTCCTCTCCTCGGGCTGCGTCCGCGTCGCGGGCGGCCCCAGCACCTGTGGTCCCCCCGCCAGTGGCGACCGGAGCGGCCAGCGCTTCGATCGCCGGCGCCACGGCTTCGCCGATCGCCGCCGCGAGCCGCCGGGCCCGGCCCTGCAGGTGGGCCGCGAGCAGCGTCGCCGGGATCGCCACGAACAGACCGAAGATCGTCGTGTAGAGCGCGACCTTGATGCCCTTCGCCAGCGCTTCGCTGCTGTCGGCCTTGCCGAGCCCCGTCTGCTCCACCACCGCGAACGCGTCGGCGATGCCGAGCACCGTGCCGAGCAGGCCGAGCAGCGGCGCCACCGACGCCACCACCACGATGCCGCGCACGGGGCCGCGCAGCCGCGCGGCCTCGGTGGCGAGCCGGTCCTCCATCGCCTTCTCGACGTCGGCCAGCAGGCGCCCGCGCCGGCGCAGCCCGGCCGCCAGCACGCGCGCGGCCGGCGCCGTCGCTTCGGCGATGCCCGCTTCGATCACCGAAGCCCGGCCCTGCACGACCTGCTCGACCGCGTCGACGACGACCGGCGGCAGCACGCGGCCCTTCTGCAGGCTCAGGTAGCGTTCGAGCGCGAGGCCGGCCACGACCACCGAACAGCCGAGGATCGGCCACATCAGCGGTCCACCGGCGGTGAAGAACTCGCCGAGCGTGGCGAAGGTCGGTTCCTGTGGCGTGGTCATCGTGCGTCCTGCGGCCCTGCACCGCCCTGCTTCTGGGGTTCGCTCGCGCCGCCGCCGAGCGAACGGGCTTCGTCACTGTCCGGGTGTTGCGTGCGCAGCTCGTCGAAGAAGCGCGCCGCCTTGTCCTTCTGGCCGAGCTGCTCGTAGGTGCGGCCCGCCTGCAGCAGGCCCTGCCGGACCCAGCGCGCGTGGCCGTAGAGGATCGGCAGCTTGACGAACGCGTCGACGGCACCACGCAGGTCGCCGCGGGCGCGCCGGTTCTCGCCGAGCCGGAACTGCGCCTCCGCGGCGAGCTCGCCGTCGCTGGTCTCGGTGACCACGACGAAGTTCGCCTCGGCCCCGTCGTGGTCGCGCTGCGCCATGCGCGCGCGGCCGAGCCACAGGTTGGCGCGCGCACGATCGACCACCGGCACGTCCTCGGCGGCGAGGAACTCCTGCAGCGCCGGGATCCCGAGGGCTGGCTGCCCTGCCAGCACCGCCAGCTCGCCGAGCCGCAGCCGGGCGGCGGCCGCGCGCGCGTGCTTCGGCTCGGCCGCGAGCAGTTCGCGCAGCAGCTCGAGGGCCGGCAGTGGCCGGCCGAGCGTGCGTTCGCACTCGGCCGCGAAGAAGCGCGCCTCGCCGGCGTGTTCGCCGCCGACGGCGAGCACCGCGCGGAAGTGCTGCAGGGCTCGGCCCAGCGCCTCGGGTCGTGCGCCCGCCGCCGCGAACTCGGCGCTGGCGAGCTCGTAGAGGGCCCGTTCCCGATGGCTGCCCTGCACCGCGAGTAGCAGCTCGCCAGCCTGCGGCAGCTCGCCCTTCGCCAGCGCCGCGGTGCCGAGGTGCAGGCGCGCTTCACCGGCGAGCTCCACGTCCTCGCTCGACTGCACCACGGCGAACGCGGCGAGTGCCGCCGCTTCGTCGCCACCGCGCCGCCGCGCCCAGGCGAGCTCGTAGTGGACCCGGTCCATGCGCGCATGGCCGCCTGCCGCAGCCAGTTCGCCCAGCACCTTGCCGGCGCGGGCATGGTCGCCAGCGCGCGCCGCGGCGGTGCCGAGCGCGAACCGCACCGACGGCGCCGCGGCACTCGCACCGTGCTCGCGCAGGAACGTCTCCGCCGCCACGATCGCGCGCGGCCAGTCCTGCTGCCGGTGCGCCAGGGCCACCGCCAGTTCGCGCAGGCCGCAGCGTTCGGCGTCGTTGTGACCATGCGCGAGCGCCCGCTCGATCGAAGCGGCACAACCGGCGTCGTCGCCGAGCTCGAACGCGCACCAGGCGAGCCCCGCGGCGGCGCGCGCACCCGTTTGGTCGTCGCGGCCCGCCAGGGCCTGGTAGCCGGTCGCGGCGTTCTGGAAGTCGCCCTGCTGGTAGGCTATCTCGGCCTGCTCGAGCGCGTCGGCGATCGCCTCGGCGCTGCCGCGCTGCCGGCTCGCTTCGGCGGCCCGCTGCAGGCGCTGCTGCGCCCCGGCGAGGTCGCCGCGCCGCTTCAGCACGCGCGCGGCGGTGCGCTCGGTGCGATCCAGGAACACGCCGCCCTGGTGGCGCACGCGGTAGCGATCGGCGGCCTGCAGCGCCGCGTCGTCGTCGCCGGCTTCGAGCAACGCCAGCGCCTGCATCGCCAGCGCTTCCTCCTGGTGCGGCCCTTCCTTCGTCGCGATCGCGGCGAACGCGGCGCCGGCGGAGCGCTTGTCGCCGGCGAGGTATTCGCACCACGCCAACTTCCACGCCGCGACGGTCCCGTGCGGCCCACCGACGAGCGCGCGGTAGCGCGGCATCGCGTCCTGGTAGCGCCGCAGCGCGAACAGGTTCTCGGCGACCGCGAGCTGCGCCTCGGCAGCGAGCCGGTGCGGCGGCTCGATCGCCAACACCGCCTCGGCCCGCGCCAACGACTCCTCGAACCGGCCGAGTGCGTGCAGCGCGAAGCCGGCCCCGTAGGCCGCGTCGCCACGCAGCTCCGCCGGCGCCGTCGCCGGGACCTCGCCGTACGCGGCCACGGCTTCCTGCCAGCGTTGCACGCTCGCCAACGCTTCACCGAGCGCGTAGGCGAGCCGCGGCTTCTCGCCGGGCTCGGCGTCGGCGAAGGACTGCTGCAGGGCCGCCACCGCGCGTTCGCCCGCACCACTGGCCAGCGCCGACAGGCCGAGCAGTTCGCGTGCTTGCCGCTGCAGCGACGCGTCGACCCCGTCGGCGAGCAACGGCTGCAGGGCGGCCTCGGCAGGTGCCGCCTGCTGCGTCTGCACCAGCGCCCGCCCCATCTCGAGGCGAGCGAGGCCTTGGTGCGGCGAGTCCGGGAAGCGCTCGAGCAGCGCCCCGAACGCCAGCGCCGCAGCCTTGCCGTCGCCGCGCCCGACCTGCACGAAGCCAAGCCCCAGGCACGCGTCGTCGGCGTACTCGCCGCCGAGCTTGTCGACCCGCGCGAACGCCGCCGCCGCCGCGTCCCATTCCTGCAGCCGCAGCAGCGTGTCGCCGACCAGGTAGTGGCACTCGGCCTTCGCCGGCCCGTCGGCGGCGGCACCGGCGGCGCTGGTGAACGTCGCCGCGGCTGCTGCGAGCTGCTGGCTGCGCAGCTGCGCGAAGCCGAGCTGGTAGAGCGCCGGGAAGCGGTAGGCCGCGCGTTCGCCTCCTTCCGCGGCCGCCGCTGCGGCGGTGAACGCCGCCACCGCCGCGGGCTCGGCGCCGAGTTCGCGCCGTGCTTCGCCGGCCGCGAACCACGCCGCCGCGAGCAGGTAGTGGTCCTTCGGCACGCTCTGCGCGAGCGCTTCGAACTGGGCCGCCGCCGCCGCGTGGTCGCCCGCTTGGGCGTGCAGGCCGCCGAGCCGGTAGCGGCACTCCGGCAGCAACGCGAAGTCCTTGCCGCCGAGCGAAGCCGCCCGCACGAGCGACGCGATCGCCTGGTCGCGCCGCTGTCCTTCGATCTGGCACAGCCCGAGCCGGTAGTGCGCCTCGGCGGCGAGCCGGTGTTTCGGCTCCTTCGCCAGGAAGGTCTCGTAGTGGCGTGCCGCCTCGTCGTGCAGGCCGCGCTGCTGCAGCCCGACGGCCAGCTGGAAGGCCTCGGGCGCACGTTCGCTCTGGGCGGTGAGGGCCGCTGGCAGCAGCGCCAGCACGACGGAACGGACGAGGGCGGGCATCTTGGAGAGTGCGGATCGCGCGGCGGACTATTCGTCGCGGCGCCGCAAGGTAGCTGCTGCCGCCACGACCTGCACCTCACCGCTCCCGACCGCGGCAGCCTGCCCGAGCTCGCGGCGACGGGTGCACGCGCTGCGGGTCCCTCGACGCACCCTTCCCGCCGCTGCGGAAAGCGGCATGCTATGGGCCGTTCGAAGACGCCCAGGCCCCGATGCACCGACTCGCCCTGCTGCTGTTGCCGCTGCTGCTCGCCGCGTGCTCGCTCGACGCCAGGGCCCAGCAATCCCGGCCCAGCGAGACGCCCCCGCCGATCGCGCGGGAGTTCCGCGGGGCCTGGGTGGCGACCGTCGACCACATCGACTTCCCGAGTCGGCCGGGTTTGTCGGCGAGGGAACTCGCCGCCGAACTCGACGCGATCGTCGCCCGCGCCGCGGACCTGCGGCTCAACGCGCTGCTGTTCCAGGTGCGGCCGGCGGGCGACGCGTTCTACCGCTCGTCGCTCGAACCGTGGTCGGCGTGGCTCACCGGCACGCAGGGCAAGTCCCCCGACGCCGACTTCGACCCGCTGGCTCACCTGATCGAACGCTGCCACGGCCAGGGCATCCAGCTGCACGCATGGTTCAACCCGTTCCGCTGCTGGCACAAGTCGAGCAAGGGCAAGCCCCACAGCTCGCACGTGACGCAGCAGGCGCCGCAGCTGGTCGTGCAGCACGGCCCCTACCAGTGGCTCGACCCGGGCCTGCCGCTCGCGCACAAGTGGTCGCTCGCGACGGTGCAGGAGGTGCTGCGCCGCTACGACGTCGACGGCATCCACGTCGACGACTACTTCTATCCCTACGCAGAAGGGCGCGAGTTCGCCGACGGCGGCAGCTACACGAAGTACCGCCAGGGCGGCGGACGCCTCGATCGCGCCGCGTGGCGCCGGCAGAACGTCGACAGCTACGTCGAGGCGCTCTACCAGCTGGTGCACCGCGAGAAGCCGTGGGTGCAGGTCGGCATCAGCCCGTTCGGCATCGCGCGGCCGGGCGTGCCGAAGGGCATCGAGGCCGGCGTCGACCAGTTCGTCGAGCTCGCCGCCGACGTGCCGAAGTGGCTGCGCGAAGGCTGGCTCGACTACCTGGCACCGCAGCTGTACTGGCCCATCGACCAGCGGGCGCAGAGCTTCCCGGTGCTGCTCGACTACTGGCGTTCCCAGAACCCGCGCGGCCGGGCGATCTGGCCGGGCCTGCCGACCTACCGGATCCTCGCCAAGGAAGCCGGCTTCCGCGCCAGCGAGCTGCGCGACGAGTTGGCCTACACACGCAGCAGCAGCGCCGCCGGCCACGTGCACTACAGCTTCAAGGCACTGCGCAGCGACGCCGCGCACATAGCCGTCAGCCTGCGCGAGCTCTACGCCGAGCCGGCCCTGCCGCCGGCGCTGCCGTGGCTCGACGCCACGCCGCCGAGAGCCCCGGTGGTGCGTGTCGACAAGCAGGCCAAGGCGACGACGGTCAGCTGGCAGACCGACGCAAACGCGCAGTTCGTCGCCGTGCAGGCGCGCACGGCGCGCGGCTGGCGCACGGTGCGCATCGCCGCGGCGGGCCGCGGCCAGTGCGAACTCGGCTCCGACGTCGACAAGGTCGTGGTCAGCGCGATCGGTCGCAACGGCCTCGCCGTGCCCCAGTGACGAAGCCGCCGCCGACGCGGCTCGCCGCGCATCGGCAGGGCTCGGGCCTACTGCGGTGCCACGAACCCCGAGATCGCGAGATCGGCGCCGCAGACTTCGTGCTGCACGTCCTCGAGCCGCCACGCTTCGGCCATGAACGGCCGACCCTCGCCGCCGACCGGCGTCGGCGCGAAGCGGCCGCCGATCACCTTCGGGGCGACGAACGCGAGCACCTGATCGACCGCTTGCCACGCGAACATCTGGGCCACCAGCCCACCGCCACCTTCGACCAGCACCCGCCGCAGACCGCGGCGCCGCAGTTCGCGGAACGCCTGCCCGAGGTTGAGCCGGCGCGGCCCTTCGTTGGTCGGCACGTGGATCACGGTGACGCCCTGGTCCTGCAGGTGGCCGGTGCGGCGCGGATCGACGTCCTCACCGACCAACAGCCAGGTCGGCGCCTTGTGGGCCGTGCGCACCAGGTTGCCGTCGTCGTCGATCTCGCCGAGCGGGTCGACCACGATGCGCACCGGCTGCCGGCCTTCGACGTGGCGCACGGTCAGCTCGGGATCGTCGATCTGCGCGGTGCGGAAGCCGACCATCACGCCGTCGCAGCGGGCCCGCAGTTCGTGGGTGCGGCGCCGTGCTTCGGGGCCACTGATCCAGCGCGCTTCGCCGGTCGGCGCCGCAGTCTTGCCGTCGAGGGTCATCGCCCACTTGCACAGCATCCACGGCCGGTCGAGCTGCAGCCCGCGGCGGAACCGTTGGTAGAGCGCGTCGCAGGCGCGCGCGGCGATGCCGTCGAGCACTTCGACGCCGGCCTGTTCGAGCACCGCGATGCCGGCCCGACGATGGCGCGGGTCCGGATCGATGCTGCCGATCACCACCCGGCGGATGCCCGCCGCCACCAGCGCTTGCGCGCACGGATCGGTCTTCTTGCCGTCCTGCCCTTTCGGGGTGCAACACGGCTCGAGCGTGACCACCGCGGTGTCGGGACGAGCGCCCTTCTGGCGCGCCTCGTCGAGCGCCATCGCCTCGGCGTGGCGGCCGCCGTAGAACTCGTGGTAGCCGCGCGCAACCACCTCGCCGCCCTGCAGCAGCAGGCACCCGACCGGCGGATTGGGCTCGACCTGGCCACGGCCGCGCAACGCCAGTTCGATGGCGTCCTGCATCCACGCGTCGAGCAACAGCGGATCGTCGTTCACGAACGGGCCGCCTCCGCCGGATCCATCGCGCCGGCCTGCGCCGCGTCGTCCGGCAGGCGCTCGCCGACGCACGAATGCGCCAGCGCCTCGGTGACGTGCACCGGCACGTAGGTGCCGACCAGGTCGAGGTCGTCGCTCGCGAAGTGCACCAGCCGATGGTGGATGGTGCGACCGCTGAGGCGCCCAGCCACCTTGCTCTCGCCCTCGACCAGCACTTCGACGGTCTTGCCGACCAGCTTCTGGTTGTGGCGCAACGTCAGCTGCTCCTGCACGGCGAGCAGCACGTTGCAGCGGCGCTGCTTCTCCGCCGCTGGCACAGAGTCGACGAGGTCGGCCGCCACCGTGCCGGGTCGCGGCGAGTACTGGAACACGTAGCCCTGCGCGAACCCGACCCGCTGGGCGAACGCGACGGTCTGCTCGAAGTCGGCGACCGTCTCGCCCGGATAGCCGACGATGAAGTCGCTGTGCAGCTCGACGTCGGGCGCCTTCGCCCACAGCTGCTCGAGCCGCGCCAGGTAGCGTTCGGTCGTGTAGCCACGCCGCATCGCCTTCAGCATCGTGTTGCTGCCCGACTGCACCGGCAGATGCAGGTAGCGCGCCACCTTCGGCAGCTCGGCCAGGGCGTCGATCAGTTCCTGGTTCAGGAAGTTCGGGTGCGAGGTGATGAACGCGAGGCGCCGCAGCGACGGGATCTCGTGCAGCGCGCGCAGCAGCCGGGCGAGCGTCGCATCCTGGCCGGTCAGGTCGCGGCCGTAGGCGTTGACGGTCTGGCCGAGCAACGTGATCTCGGTGACGCCGTCGTCGCACAGCCGCTGGCTCTCCTCGACCAGGTCGGCGATCGGCCGCGACACCTCGTCGCCGCGCGTGGTCGGCACGATGCAGTAGGTGCACGGCATGTTGCAGCCGCGCATCACCGACACGTAGGCCTGCGATCGGTGCGGCCGCACGCGCACGTCGCGGCGGATCGTGTCGCCCGACACACCGAGGTCGACACTGACCACGCCGGCCCCGGCGACCTCGTGCTTGGTCCGGGCCGGTTCGCGTTCGGCGGCGATCTGCGCGTTGCGCGCGCGCGCCGACTCGACGGTCGCGTCGATGTCGCCGAACGCCGACGGCCCGACCACCAGGTCGACGTGCGGCATGCGCGACAGCAGGTAGCGCTTGTGTTCCTGCGCCATGCAGCCGAGCACCCCGACCACGAGCCCGGGCTCGCTGCGCTTCCGGATGCGCAGCTTGCCGAGCTTGCTCCAGACCCGGTCCTCGGCGTGCTGCCGGACCGAGCAGGTGTTGAGCAGCACGACGTCCGCCTCGGCCTCGGACCCGGCGGCGGCGTAGCCGCGCTGGCGCAGCTTGCTCTCCACCAGTTCGCTGTCCAGCTTGTTCATCTGGCAGCCGTAGCTGGTCAGGTGGTACTTCGGGGCACTCATCGGGCCGCGGATCCTACGCGGAGCGGAACGCAGGTGCAGCCATCGTCTTTGGGCGGTGACAACGCCGACTCACCGAGGTGACGGTGGCTGCGTAACAGCCGCCATGCCCGATTCGCTCAGTCGTCGAACGTTCCTCGTCTCCGGAGCGGCCGCTGCGACCGCCCTCGCCACCACCGACCTGCCAGCCGCGACCGCGAGCCGCACGGCGAAGTCGACCCCGCCCGACGCCCCGCCGAAGAAGCGCAGGATCCTGGTGCTCGGCGGCACCGGCTTCCTCGGCCCGGCGATCGTGCGCGCCGGTCTCGCCAAGGGCCACGAGTTCAGCCTGTTCCACCGCGGCAAGACCAACCCGGGCCTGTTCCCCGAGGTCGAACACCTGACCGGACAACGCCGGCGACCGAACCCGGCGAACCCGAAGGCCCCGCCGCAGGACCTGAAGGCGCTCGAGAACGGTCGCTGGGACGCGGTGATCGACACCAGCGGCTACTACACCGGCGAGGTCGAGGACGCCTGCAAGGCGCTCGCCGGCAAGGTCGAGCAGTACGTCTACATCAGTTCGCTGAGCGTCTACCGCACGCTCGAACAGGACGCGGCCCCGGTCGACGAACAGAGCCCGCGCTGCGAATGCGACGACAAGTACACGCTCGACATGGGCAAGGGCTACGAGCGCTACGGCGCCCTGAAGCGGTACTGCGAGGACGCCGTGTCCGCGGCGTTCGGCGAGCGCGCCACGCTGGTGCGCCCCGGCTACATCGTCGGGCCCGAGGATCCGACCGACCGCTTCACCTACTGGCCGGCCCGCTTCCGGCGCGGCGGCGAGTGCCTGGCCCCCGGCGACCAGGACAACGAGCTGCAGTTCGTCGACGTGCGCGACCTCGGCGAATGGCTCGTGCACCTGATCGAGCAACGCATCACCGGCCCCTTGAACGCCGTCGGCTTCGACGGCCGGATCAGCACCGCCGAGTTCCTGCACACTGGCAAGGGCACGCTGAACCACGGCTGCTCGTTCACCTGGGTCGACGACGCGTTCCTCGAGAGCCAGGGAGTCTCGCCGTGGGGCGAGATGGGCTGCTGGACGCCGAAGGCGAAGAACGGCCGGGCCAGCAACCAGAAGGCGATCGCCGCCGGGGCCCGCTACCGGCCGATCGCCGAGACCATCCGCGACACCGCCGCCTGGGTGCAGCAGGGCCGCGGCGACCGGCCGTGGCAGGCCGGCATGACCGCCGAGCGCGAGCGGGAACTGCTCGCCAAGTGGAAGGCACGCTGATCGACAGGACCGGGCTGCGCCACACGAGGAGCCCATTCGCGCCGGGATCCGGTTTGCGTCGGCTCGCCAGGGAGCCTAGGCTAATGAGAATGCATCTCAACACCATCCTCTGCGCCGCGGCGCTCACGTCGCCGCTGCTGGCCCAGTTCCCCCCGTTGCTGCCGTACCCCAGGACGATGGACCACCTGGTCGCCGACACCATGAGCGACGTGCTGTGGCGCCTCGCCGACCGCGACCAGGACGGGCTGTTCCACTCGCCGGGCGAGATCACCCTCGCCTACGATTCGGCGGTCGGCGCGTTCGCGTGGAGCTCCCCGGGCAGCCTGTGCGTGACCAACGACGGGCGCGTGCTGATCGCCGACGGCGGCAACGACAGCATCTACGCGTTGCGCGACCTGAACACGGACGGCGACTACCACGACGCCGGCGAGATCCAGAGCTTCTTCGACTCGCTGAACGCGTCGGGCCTCGTGATGATCCAGGCCCAAGGCATCACCGTCGACGCGTTGGGGCGGGTGCTGGTCGCGGTCTCGCAGCCGGGTACCGGCAACATCGACCAGATCCTGCTGCTGCAGGACCTGAACCTGGACGGTGACGCGAACGACGCCGGGGAGGCCTCGGTGTTCTACAACGTGCCGGGCGCATCGGCCGGCAACGCGTTCTCGATCCCCACCCGCATCCTGGTCGGTCCGGATCTGGCCGTCTATTGGAACGACGTCGGCACCGGTCTGAACCAGCGCGGCATCTGGCGCCTGTTCGACGGCAACGGCAACGGCAACTGCAACGACCCGGGCGAAGCGATCCGCTTCTGGAACCCCAACAACAGCGCCCCGCAATACTGGTCGCTGGCGATCGACCAGACCGGCGCGTTCTACGTCAGCGACCACGTCAACGACCTCGTCTACCGAGGCGTGGATGGTGACGGCAGCTCGTCGATCGATCCGAGCGAGCAGACACTCTTCTACCAGCCGGCCAGTGGAACCACCTGGTGGGACCTGACGGTGCAAGGCGACGGGTCGCTGTACCTGTTCAACTCCGACGGCACCGACACGATCACGCGGCTCGTCGATCTCGACGCGGACGGCAATGCCCTCGGCGGTGGCGAAGCAGTCGAAGTCTACCGGGCGTCGTCGGCGGCCCAGATGATCGACATCCGTGCGGCGGTCGTACTGCGCGCCCCGCAGCTGTTGTTGTCCCCCAACTCGGCGTCGGTCGGCACCTCGACCCAGCTCTACGTGCGCACCACCCATCCGGGCGACGCCGTGCTGAGTTTCGTCTCGCTGGCACTCATCCCACCGGTCTCGCTGCCGCCCTTCGGGCAATTCGAACTCGACCCGAGCCTGCTGATCCTGTTCGACGTCGGCAGCTCGGACCCCGCCGGCGATTACCTGACGACGATCCCGGTGCCGTTCGACTTCAGCCTGATCGGCACCTACGGCGTGCAGTCGGTGTGCGGCGATCCGTTCCGTGCCTACCTCAGCAACGGCACGTCGATGACCCTGACGCCATGACGCCGGACGCCCCGCGCGTTGCGGAGTGACGCAAGGTTGGCCGACGGAGCACGCCGCGCGGCGGCTCCGACCGACGGAAGTTCGCCCACTTCGCCTGTCCCTGTACGGACCGGTCGGCGAACACGGGCCATACTGACGATGATGACCCGCACCGCCCGTCGCTTCGCATCCTCCGCCTTGCTCGCCACCCTGGTCGGCCCACTCGCGGCGCAGACCCTGACCCTCGACCGCGT
>JAEUHU010000245.1 GCA_016793305.1 Planctomycetota bacterium | reverse complement strand
TCTGTGGCGGGGCCGGTCGTCCGTCGCTCGCGTTGTTGGCGCCCGATCCGGTGGCGTTGTTCGCCGACGAGCTCGCGGCGATCCCGGCCGACGGCTCGCACGTGCTGTGGCGCGGCGGCGCCGCCGGCGACCGGCGTGCCTTGGCCCTGCACCTCGCCGCCACCGACGACAGCGTGCGTGGCCTCGAGGACGGCGACCGCGAACTGCGGGTCGTACGCCGCGGTCCGGGCAGCGCCACGCGGCACCTGCCCGAACTGCGGGCCGAGCAGCTCCTGCCGCACCTGCACAGCGCGCTCGGCCTGCATGGCGAACCGGCGGCTCGCGCGGCGGCGTGGCTGGTCGGCCACGGCGGGACCAGTGGCGAAGCGGTGGCCGCGTGCTTGCGCGGGCTCGCCCAGTCCGGCGAGTTGATCGCGTCCGGCACACGTTGGGCGTGGCCGGCGGCGCGCAGCGGGCGCCTCGACGGGATCGTGCTGTCGCCGGCCTCGGCGAGCCGCGCCACGACGGCTGCGGCGTTGCGTTCGCTGGCCGTCTCCGGTCGCCGCGACGCGGCCGTCGTCGCCTGGCAACGCGCGGTGGCGGTGGAGCCCGGCGTCGACGAAGAGCTGCGCACGGCCCTCGCCGAAGGCCTGCTCGATGGTGGCGAGCCGGCCGCGGCGCTGCCGTTCTGCGTCGGCACACCGGTGCTGCGTGCCCAGGCCCTGCTCGACACCGGCCAGCTCGAAGCCGCACGGCACGAACTGGTGGCGCTCGGCGAACCGCGTGGCGCCCGGCACCGCCGCGTCGCCGCCCAGCTGGCCGTGGCCAGGGGCGATCTCGACGTCGCCAGGCGGTTGCTCGAGGCCGGGGAGAAGAGTCCTCTCGAAGAGGTCACGCTGGCGGCGGCGCACGAGCAGGCCGGTCGCCTCGAGACCGCCGAACAGGTGCTGGCGCGCCTCGCGAAGCACCTCGACGTGACGGCGCAGCCGTTCGTGGCCGCCAGTGCGCACACCGTGCGTGGCCACGTGGCGCGCGGCCGCGGCGACCTGCCCGCGGCGCGGCGCGAGTTCGGGGCGGCGGCGGAGCTGTTGTTCGGCATCGGCCATGTCCGCCACGCCGCCACCGCGCAGCTGAACCTGGGCGTGATCGCGAAGGACCTCGGCGAGCATCACGAAGCGGTCGAACGCCTGCGCGAGGCGCGCACGCTGTTCGTGCACGTCGGCGACGCCGTGGGGGCTGCCCGCACCGCGGCCAGCCTCGGCATCGCCGCGCTGACGCGCCACGACGCGGCAGCAGCGCGGCCCTGGCTCGCCGAGGCCGCGGCCGCCCTGCACCGGCTCGGTGACACGGCGAACGCGCGCTTGTCGCGAGTGATCCTGGCCCGAGCCGACGCCGAGCTCGGCGACGTGGCCGCGGCGCGGGCCGCCCTCGACGAACTGGGGCCGCCGGACGGCGAGCGCATGCGGCTCGAGACCGAGCACGTGCTCCGTTCGATCGCCGCGCGTGCTACCGTGACGGCGCCTTCGCCGACGACTGCCATGCCCGACCGTTCCACGACCGGCCCGAGCCGCGAGTTGTTCCGCACGTTCCTCGCGGTCAATCGCCAGCTGGCGCAGGAGACCGATCTCGACAAGGCGATGCGCCACCTGCTCGACGCGGCGGTGACGCTGAGCGGCGGCCGCATCGGCTACCTGCTGGTGGCGCGCGACGACGGCATGCGGCGCGAGTTCCAGAGCGGCGACGCCGGACCGGTCGGGCAGGCGTTCAGCCGGTCGCTGACGCATCGCGCGATGCAGCTGCAGCGCACGTTGACCGGGGCCGACGGCCTCGCCGATCGCGACCTGCAGGACATGCCGTCGATCAAGAACCTGCAGGTCCGTTCGGCGATCTGTGCGCCGTTCCGCAGTGCCGGCGGCACCGCTGGCGCGATCTACGTCGAGCACCCGGGCCGCGCCGGTGTGTTCGCCGAAGAGGACAAGGAAGCGCTCGAAGTGCTGGCCGACCAGGCGGCGATCGCCGTCGATCGCATGCTGCGCGAAGAAGCGCTGCAGAGTGAACTGCAGTCGAGCCAGCGCGAGCTGGCGGTGGCGCGGCGCGTCGGGCGTCGCAGCAGTTCGCAGCTGCTCGGCGACAGCCAGCCGATGCGGGCCTTGCGCGCGCAGATCGACAAGCTGGCGCCGCTCGAGCTGCCGGTGCTGGTGCTCGGTGAGACCGGCACGGGCAAGGAACTGGTGGCACGGGCGCTGCACGAGCGCAGCAACCGGCATCGTGGTCCGTTCGTCGCGGAGAACTGCTCGGCGCTGCCGCCGGAGCTGATGGAGCGTGAGCTGTTCGGGCACGTGCAGGGCGCGTTCACCGGCGCCGATCGCGATCGGCCGGGCCTGCTCGAACTCGCCGGCGGCGGCACGCTGTTCCTCGACGAGGTCGGCGACATGCCGCCGGCCCTGCAGGCCAAGCTGCTGCGGGCCTTGCAGGAACGGACGATCCGCCGCGTCGGCGGCAGCGAGACCGTGACCCTCGACCTGCGGCTGGTCGCCGCGACGCACAAGGACCTGCGGGCGATGGTGCAGCGCGGCGAGTTCCGCGAGGACCTGTTCTTCCGCCTCGCCGCGGTCGAGCTGGTGGTGCCGCCGCTGCGCGAACGCGACGGCGACGTCGAGCAGCTGGCGCAGCACTTCGTCGAACAGGCGGGGCTGCAGCGCGGCCGCACGCTGCGGCTCGGCGCCGTCGCGCGCGCGGCCCTGGCCGGCTACCCGTGGCCGGGGAACGTGCGCGAGCTCGAACACGTGATCGCCCGGGCCTCGCTGCTGTGCGAGGGCGAGGAGATCGTCGACCTGCAGCTGCCGCAACACGACCGTGTGCCGGCGGCGGCCGCCGGTGCCGCGCCCGGTGGGGGGGTGATCACGATCCGCGAAGCCGAGCGTCGGGCGATCGTCGCGGCCCTGCAGGCGTCGGGCGGCGACAAGACCAAGGCGGCGCGCCTGCTCGACATCTCGCGCACCGCTCTCTACGAGAAGCTGAAGCGCTTCGAACTCGGCTGAACGTCCTGGATGTCGCGGGGCCTGTTGCGCGGAACGGCGGGCCTGCCGGTCGAAGACGGCGTCCGGGAGGCGAACGCGTCGAGTCCCGCACTGTCCTGATCCTGGACACGGAACCGGCTCCGGGTGCTCGGTACGACCGTTGCCCGCACGTCGCCATCCCCATGGCAGGGGCTCCGAGTCCCTGCTCGCGTGGTGCACCTGCGAATCCCTGGCCGTCGCCGGAATGGTCGGCCAGCCTTCCGGGCCGCCGCGTAGGGCCAAGGCATCGTTCCGACCTGCTACGCTATCTCGCCGCCGTTCATGCTGACCCGCACCCTGCCGCTCCTGTTCGCCGCCTTGCCGTTGGCGGCCCAGACGCTGACCTTCGCCGAGGGGGCCCCCGGGGCCCTCTCGATCGTCAGCGTCGCCGAGAACGACCCGAACGGCGGCGACACGGTCGTGCTGTCGGGGCTCGAACTGCTGCCGATCGAGATGACCTGCCGCACGCTCGCGCAGGAGGCCGATCCGACCCGCAGCCGGCTGATCGACCGCAACGGCCTCACGCGCATCGAACTGCCGGGCGGCGGGCGCCTGTTCCGCTACCGGCGCAACGGGGGGCAATTCTACGGCTTCCTCCGGATCGCCGCCGACGGAGGCGCGCAGGTCGTGCTCGAGGTTGCCGGAGTCGGCGCGCAGCTCACGGATCCGTTCTTCGACCGCATCGGCGTGTCGCCGGACGGACGCCACGCGGTGTTCTCGCTGCTCTCGGGCGGGTTGCGGGCCGCCAAGCTCGACGGCACCGTGTGGCCGAGCACCGGCACGGCGGTGCGTGTCGCCGCACCGAGCAACCTGGAAGTTCTGCCGTTGTCGGTCACGGTCGGCAACGACGTCGTGTGGTTCCAGGCCGACGACGTCACGTTGCGCGTCTACGGCTGCGCCCTGACCGACGGCGCCCCGGTGACCGACGTCTCGCCGCCGCTGCTGGGCAACGGGGACTTCAAGGACCAGATGGCGATCACGCCGGACGGCCAGCGGGTGGTGTTCCTCTACGGGCCGACCAACCTGCAGCGCGTCTACACCGCGACGCTCGCCGGCGGGCCGGTGCAGCTGCCGCCGCCTCCGGGCAAGTACGAAGAACCCGGCTACCTGCCGGAGAACGCCGGGGAACCGGCGATGCTGCTGAACGACGCCGGCACGCGGCTGTTCTTCATCGAAGGACTGGTGCGCGACGAGCTGCAGATGCTCGACCTGACCGGGGCGCTGCCGACGTTGGCGATCACCGAGAGCAACATCTTCCAGCCGTACATCGGCTCGCACATCCTGCCGAAGTTCTTCGCCGACAAGCTGACCGTGGCGATCGGCGATCCGGCAGCGATGGACTGGTTCCGCGCCGAGCTGTCGGTGGCCGGTGGCCAGGTCGTCAACCTGACCGGCACCGGCTCGCTGCTGCAGCCGTTCCCGTCCGGCACGCTGAGCCCGGTGCACTCGATGCGCGTGGCGGGCGCGTTGGTGCTGAGCGAGTTCGACGCGGGCACGCTGAAGCTGCGCGCGATGGACCCGACCTCCGGAGCGACGATGATGCAGTTGGCCGACCTGGTCGAACCGCCGCTGCTCGGCGACGGGCGCACCCAGGGTGCCGACGTGGTCGTGCGTGCGACCGACGGCGACCGGCTCTACCTCGGGGATTCGGGGCTGCTGTTCGCGGCGGCGCCGGCCGGCTATCCGATCGGTCCGGTGCTGCACGGGCCGCTGTTCTCGGCGACGACGGTCGGGCTGCCCGGCGGCGAGCGCCTGCCCACGTTCTACCTGTCCGATGGCTTCGTCGTGTTCGGCAGCGCCGAGGCGGCGCTGCAGCAGATCGTGCTGACGCCGGCGAACGGCATCGTGCTGGTCGGCCCCACGCTGCGCTACGCGTCGCCGGCCGGTACCGTGACGCTGAACCGCCCGACCGTGGCGGTGCGCCAGCTGCTGTCCGGCATCGGCATCTGACCTCAGGGGTTCTCGCGCGCCGCCGCGGCTTCGACCGGCGCGCACCGTTCGTGGGCTGGCAGGCGCACGGCGGTGAGCTGCAGGTCGTCACCGCAGCGCGTGATCACCAGCACCCGATCGCGCCACGCCAGCGCCCCGAGCACCGGCGCTTCGATCGGCAGGGCCAGCGCCGTCCAGGCTTCGGCCCCGGGTTGCAGCACCTCGAGATCGGTGCACGGGCCGTCTTCGGTCGAGCCGCCGACCAGCGCCAGCACGCCGCCGACCTCGACCAGGAACGGGGCGATGCGCGGCGAGCTCGGTGCCGGGCCGCGGCGCCAACCGCGCGTGCGCGGCGCGAACACGTCCACTTCCGGCACCGGCGTGAACCCTTCGCGCATGCCGCCGACCAGCCAGATCTCACCGGCGAGCCCCGCCGAGCCGAACGCACGCCGCGGCCGCGGCAACGTCAGCCCGGTCGGCGCGAACGTGCTGCCGCCGGCCGCGCGGCACAGCAGCTCGTCGGCGAACAGGAAGCCGTCCTCGCCGCGCTCGGGCACGTAGTCGATCCCGCCGAGCAGCCAGGTCGCGCCGTCGACGTCGTGCGCGCCGAACTGCGTGCGCGGTGCCGGCAGGCTCGCCATCGGGGTCCAGCCCGCGGCGTCGAGCTGCAGCGCGTCGGCGATCGCGCGCCCGGCCCCGTCGCGGTGCGCGAAGCCGCCGAGCAGTTCGACGCTGCCGCGGTGGAGCCGCGCCACCGACGACTGCCGCGGACTTGGCAGCGCAGGTCCTGCGACGACCTGCAGCGTGCGCAGGTCGATGGTCGCGACCGCACTGGCGAAGTGCTCGGGCGCGAAGTCGTGCTGCTTCCGGCCCTGGTTGCCGCCGATCGTGTGCAGGCGATCGCCCTGCAGCACGAACGCCTGGCGGTTCCGCGCCGGGTGCGCCCACGGCAGCGTCCAGCTCTGCAGCGAAGGCGTGGCTTCGGTGACCGGCAGCCGTTCGTTGGTGGCGAGGTGCGCCGACGACGCGCCGCCGATCGCCAGCAGCGTTCCGTCGGCGGCCGGCAGCAGCCGGTGGAAGAAGCGCGGCAGCGCCAGCCGGCCGACGCGCGTCCAGCCATGGTCGTGGTGGCGCAGCAGGTCGCCGTCGCGGCCGCTGGCGAACAGGGCGTCGCCCGTGGTCACCGCTGCGACCGCGAAGCCGAAGCCGGGCAGGTCCGGGCCACGCTGCCAGGTGCCGGCCCGCAGGTCGAGCACGTCGACCTGGGGACTCGGTTCGCCGTCCTGGTCGAGCCCGCCGAGCGCGAACAGCCGTTCGCCGTGCACCGCCACCGCGAGCGCGCGGCGCTGGAACGGCGGGGTCGGCAGCGCCGACCAGCCGGACTCCGGCGCCTGGAGGTCGAGCACCCAGCCGGTGGAGAGCCACGTCTGCCGCTCGCCGGCGAGCGTCCAGCCGCCGACCACGAACAGCCGGTCGCCTTCCACGATCGCGTCGTGCGACGAACGGGGCTCCGGCAGCTTCGGCAGCGGCTGCCACGTGCCCGCGACCGGGTCGAACGCCGCGACCTCGTCGCAGGACCACAGGTCCTCGGCGGCCGGGTCCGTGTTGCGCGCCTGCATGCCGCCGACGCGGATCACGCGTCCCGCGTGCGCCACGAGGGCCGTGCCCTGCAGGGCCGGGCCGTGCGATCGCTCGAGCCAGCGGGGGGCGCCGTCCGGCAGCTCGAGCAGGGCGCCACTCTGGTTCCCGGCGGTGTGCACGTGGGCCGTGCCGTGGTGGCCGCCGTAGACGAAGCTGCTGCTGCCGAGGCGGCAGGCGCCGAAGCTGGCGAGGCCGCGCGGCAACGCCGCAGGGGCGGTGTGCGGGGCGTCGGGAGAAGGCGGCGAGACGCGCGAGCCGGCGGATTCGGCGGCCTGCTGGCCGACCACGGCCGGAATGGGGAACAGGCAGGCGAGAGTCGCGATGGCGAACGAGGTTCTGGGGTGCACGAAGGAATCTCCGGGTCGATGACCGATCGGTGACAGATTGCGAACGAGTCTCAGTAGCGTCAAGAGCTCCATGAGAATCCCGTTCGTCGTTCCGTTCGTCCGCGGCGTCGCCGCATGTCTCCGCACCCTGGGCCGCGGCACCGGCTCGCTCGCCGGCGGCGCCGCGTCGGTCCTCGCCGTGGCCGGCGGGCTGTCGGCGCAGACCGTCGCCTTCCCGGGCGTGCCGCTGGCCAGCCCGCCGTCGGTCGCGTTCCCGTTCTACACGCCGGGTGGTGGCAGCACCGGCGACACCGTGCGGGCGCAGTTCCTGTGCCCGGCCTCGTTCCTGTCCACCCAGGGCCTGCAGCCCGGCCTCGTGACGCACGTGTCGTTCTCGCTGGCCGGGGCCGCGACCTACGACGTGTTCGAGCTGCGCGTCGGCGCGACCACCGTCGCGACGTTGGGTCCGGACTGGCACGCCAACCTGCCCGACCAGCGGCTGCAGCGTTCGCTCGGCGGCGTCTCGCTCGTCGGCGGCGGCACGGCGGCGACCCCAGCCAACCAGTGGGTCGAGTTCGAGCTCGACCAGCCGTTCCCGTGGCAGCCTGGGGAAGGGCTCGTGGTCGACCTCACGACCCGCATCCTGGTGCAGGGCAGCTACCTCGGCACGACCTCGGTGTCGGGCGGCCTCGGTGGCCTCCAGCGCGCGGTGAACTTCGCGTACGCGCCGGGTGCTCCGGCGACGGCGTTCGCCGGCAGTGGCATCGCCATGCAGTTCCGCTTCGCCCCGTTCGGCATGGTGTCGTTCGGGAACGGTTGCGCCGGCTCGACCGGCGTCGTGCCACAGCTCGTGCAGTACGGCTCGACCGCGATCGGCGACACCGTGCTGGTGCAGGTGCTGGACACGGTGCCGGACGGGCTCGGGGCCTTCGTGTTCGGTACCTCGCGCCGGTCGTCGGCCGGCGGACCGCTGCCGCTGTCGCTCGGTGGCGGATGCACGCAGTGGATCGCCGACGACGTCGTGGTGCCGATGCTCGCCAGCGGCACGACGGCCGCCGTGGCCTTCCCGATCGCGCTGGACCCGGCGTTGCGCGGGGCGGTGCTCTACGTGCAGTGGGGGCAGCTGGACGCGGGTTCGCCGGCGACGCTGCTGCCGATCACCGTCAGCGACGCGGGCGTACTGGTCGTGTTCTGACCCGAGGCCGGCGAGCCCACGGAACGGTGCGCCGCATCGCGAGCACGATGCGGCGGTGCCAGCGACCGCTCGAAGGCGGTGTCGTCGGCGCGGTTGCAGCCGCGCATCGGCGAGCGATACTTGTCCGTCGTCGCTCGTCCCATGCCGTCTCCTGCCTCGTTCCTCGCCATCGCGTTGGCGTGTGCCACCGTCGTCGTGGCTCAGGATCCGTCGTCGCAGGACCCGCCGCGGCCGCGTTGGCGCTCGCCGAGCGAGCAGCTGCTGGCTGCCTCGAACGGCCGTGGTTGGCTCGCCGAGCCGCGCCGCGCTGCCGACCCACGCCTGCACCTGCTGGCCGGCACGCACGATCCGCTGCGCCAGACGCTGTTCCCGGGCGGTTCGCTCGCCGCACCGCGGGCGACGCGGTTGCACCTGGTGCAGTTCGTCGGGCCGATCGTGCCGCAGCACCTCGCGTGCCTCGCCGTGCCGGGCGTCGAAGTGCTCTTCCACGTGCCGGCGCAGGCGATGCTGGTGCGCGCCGACGCGGCGGTTGTGCGGCGGCTCGCGGCCGATCCGCGCGTGCGCTGGGCCGGGCCGCTCGCCAACGGCTGGAAGCTGGCGCCCGAGCTGCATCGCTTCGTGAGAACGGCCGGACGCTCGCGCGCCTTGCACCTGGCGTTCGCGCACAAGCGCGACGCACAGGCGCTCGCCGAGCGCGTCGCCGCCGTCGGCGGACGCGTGACCGGGCAGGCGCCGGGGGCGACGTTCCTGCGGGCCGAGCTCGACGGCGCGCAGCTGCTGGCGGTGCTGAACGGGGACGAAGTGGTGTTCGTCGATCCGGCGGCGGAGGTCGGCTTCGACATGGACCACGCGCGCATCGTCGGTGGCGCGAACCACGTCGAGACGCTCGGCAACCTGAGCGGGCAGGGCGTGCGCATCGAGATCACCGAGCCGTTCGAGGAGACGCATCCGGAACTGGCGGGGCGCGTGCTGGTGCGCGGCAACAACTTCGTCGAGAGCCATGGGCACTGCACCGCGGGCATCGTCGGGGCCGACGGCAGTGGCGACCCCGCCGCGCGCGGCATGCTGCCCGCGGCGACCTTGATCGAGGGCAACTACACGAACTTCGGGGCGCTGCAGCACTACGCACAGGCGACCGGCAGCACCGATCCGAACCAGCCGTGGCAGGCGCTGGTCGCGACCGCGAGCTGGGGCAGCACGGTCAACGCCAACTACACGACGGCGACGCAGGCGTTCGACGACGCGCTGTTCGCCGCCGACCTGCCGCGCACCCAGAGCATGGGCAACCTCGGCACGTCGACGCAGGTGCGGCCGGAGGCCTGGGGCAAGAACGGCATCTCCGTCGGCGGCGTGTTCCACTACGACGACGCGAGCCCGGCGAACGATGCGTGGAACGGCAGCACGAGCACTCCGCCGACGCCACCCGCGAGCATCGGCCCCGCCGTCGACGGGCGCTGGAAGCCGGATCTGGTCGCGTTCTTCGACGACGTGCGCACGCTCGATCGCACGGGTGCCGCCGGCTACACGAACACCGACTACTACTGGGCGTTCTCGGGCACCTCGGCGGCGACGCCGATCGTCGCCGGCCACGTGGGGCTGGCGCTGCAGATGTTCACCGACGGCCTGTTCGGCAACGCGCTGCCGGAGGCGCCGCTGCCGCAGCATCGCTTCGTGAACCGGCCGCACATGGCGACCGCCAAGGCGCTCGTCTGCAACACCGCCGCGCAGTACGCCTTCAGCGGCACGAGCGACGATCTGACGCGCACGCACCAGGGCTGGGGCTTCCCGTCGCTGCAGCGCCTCTACGACCATCGTGGTCACCTGCTGGTGTGCGACCAGTACGACCGGCTGCAGGCGAACGAACTGCGGCGCTACTGGATCTACGTGGCGCCCGGCACGCCGGAGCTGCGCGTGACGATGAACTACCCGGACCCGGCGGCCCTGCCGTTGGCCACCGTGCATCGCGTCAACGACCTCGACCTGCGCGTCACACGCTGGAGCGACGGGCTCGCCTTCTGGGGCAACCACGGTCTGATCACGGGCACCGCGTCGACGGCGGGTGGCGCGCCGGACGATCGCAACACGCTCGAATCGGTCTACCTGCCGAACCCGGCTCCCGGGATGTACGAGATCGAGGTCAGCGCCGCCCAGGTGGTGCTCGACGGCGACGTGGCGACGCCGGCCCTCGACGTGCCGTTCGCGCTGGTGGCGCACCCGCTCGGCGGTGGCAACGTGGTCGCCACCCCGCTGCAGCTCACCGCCAGCACGGCGCCGGGTGGGCAGGTGACGCTGACGGTGAACGGCCTGCCGGCCGGTGGCTTCGACGAGGGGTTCACGCTGGTGTCGCGCGACACCAGCCGGGGCCGCGGCTTCGGCAGCCTGCTCGGCGTCGAGCTCGATTCGTTCGGCTCCGAACTGCTCGCCTCGCCGATCGCGCCGGGCAACGCGTTCCACTTCGACGCGACGCCGGGCGTGTTCCCGTTCGCGCCCTACGTGCATCCCGACACCGCGGCGGCGGGTGGGGCGGCCGGCACCGAAGTCGACGCGGTGGTGGTGCTGTTCGGCGGCGGCGCGATGGTCGCGGTGTCGAACGTGGTGCGTTTCACCCTGCAGTGAGCCCGGCAGTGAGAGCCCGTCAGTGAGGCACGTGGCCCTGGGGTCGCGGCGCGGCTTGGTTTGCGCGCGGCCAGCTCCTACCGTGCTCGCCCCGTGCGCTCCGCCCCGCCGCTCCGCTTCGGCTTCTCGCCGTGCCCGAACGACACGTTCGCGTTCTTCGGGGCGGTGCACGAGGCGATCCCGTCGCCGGTGCGGCTCGAACCGGTGCTCGCCGACATCGAGGCGCTGAACGAACGCGCCGTCGCCGACGCGGACCCGTTGCCGGTCACCAAGCTCAGCCTGCCAGCACTGGCGCGCGTGCTCGATCGCTACGCGGTGCTGCCGAGCGGCAGTGCGCTCGGCTTCGGTTGCGGGCCGCTGGTGGTCTGCCGCGCGGCGGCGCGCTTTGGCTCGCTCGACGAGCTGGCGGGCGCGCGCGTCGCGATCCCGGGGCGCCACACGACCGCGTTCCTGCTGCTGTCGAGCCTCGGCCCGGCCCCGCGCGAGGTCGTGCCGATGCGCTTCGATCGCGTGATGGCGGCGGTGGCCAGCGGCGAGGTCGACGCGGGCCTCGTGATCCACGAGAGCCGCTTCACCTACCGCGAGCACGGCCTCCGCGAGCTCGCCGACCTCGGCGTGCTGTGGGAACGCGTCACCGGCGGCCCGCTGCCGCTCGGCGTGATCGCCGCGCGCCGCGACCTGCCGGCGGCGACGTTCGCGGCGATCGGCACGCTGCTGCGTGAGTCGGTCGAGCTGGCGTGGGCCGAGCCGTGGCGCGCGCACGGCTTCGTGCGTGCGCATTGCCAGGAGCTTTCCGACGAAGTCTGCGGCCGGCACATCGAGCTCTACGTCAACGAGTTCACCGCCGACCTCGGCGCGCGCGGCCGCGCAGCGATCGAACAGCTGCTGCAGCGGGGCCGGGCGGCCGGCCTGCTGCCGGACGGGCCGTCGCCGTTCCGGGAGGACGCGTGATCTTCCCGCTGCTCGCGGCGCTGGTGTTCACGCTGGCGACGTTCGTGCTCGCGGTGCTGCTCGGCCTCGGGCTGTGGTTCGCGCGGCGACCGCAGCGGCGCTACTGGCGCGCCGTCGCCTGGCTGCACCTGGCGCTGCTCCCGCTGCACCTGTTCGGGACGTTCCCGCTGGTGCTCGGTTGGCTCGGGTCGCGCGTGTTCGTCGGCACGCGGCCTGACGAGCGCACCTATGCCGGTCCACGACTCGACGCGGCGGGCCACCTGCTCGTACAGAGCTGGGATTCGTTGCGCGCCGAGCGGCTGGCCGATGCCCCGTCGGTGCCTGCCGAGGTGGTCGCCGCCGCGAAGGCGCGCGAGCGCCGCATCGCCAGTCGCGACGGCGTCACGTTGCGGGCGTTCCGGATCGAGAGCCGGCTGCCGACACCGCGCGCCGTCGTGGTGCTGGTGCACGGTCTGTTCCGGTCGGCGATGGAGCTCGAGCCGGTCGCTTCGATGCTGCACGAGCAGGGCTGCGAGTGCTGGCTGGTCGAACTGCGCAACTTCGGCGGCAGCTCACGGGCGCCGTTCACGCTGGGCCTGCGCGAGAGCGAGGACGTGCTGGCGGCCGTGGCCCGCGTGCGCGCCGAGCCGGGGCGTGCTTCCACGCCGCTGGTGCTGTTCGGGGTCAGCTTCGGCACCGTGGCGATCGCGTTGGCGCTGCCGCGGCTGCAGGACGTCGCTGGGGTGGTGCTCGACGCACCGATCGACGACATGCTGCCGGCGGCGCGCCGGCTGTTCGGAGTGATCGCCGAGCGTCGTCCGATGTTCGCGGTGGGCGAACCGTGGCAGTCGCTGACGCTGCGCTCCCTCGAAGCCTGGTCGAGCATCGAGCTGGCGACGATGTGCCCGGCCGACGTGCTGGCGACCCTGCCGCCCGACCTGCCGATGCTCGTGGTCGGGGCCGGCATCGACGAACGAGCACCGCCCGCGACCGTCGAACGGCTGTTCGCCCGGCTGCCGATGCCCGCCGATCGGAAGCGGCTGTGGATGGTCGCCGAGTCGTCGCACGGGCAGGTGTTCCTGGACCAGCCGGCGGCCTACGCCGAGCACCTGCACTGGCTGCTGGAACGGCTTCGTCGCTGAGCCGGTTCGTTCCCTCGAATCCGGCGGGCCACCGGCTACCGTGCGTGCTTTCCCACGATGCAGCGTCGCGATCGGGCCGCAGACCTGGAACGTCTGCACCTGGACATCCAGCCGCAGCCGGACGACTTCACGTGCGGGCCGACGTGCCTGCACGCGATCTACCGGTATTGGGGCGACGACGTGCCGATCCGGCAGCTGGTCGACGAGATCGTGCGCATGCCGTCGGGTGGCACCGCCGACGTGCTGCTGGCCAACCACGCGCTGCGCCGCGGCTACCGCGCGACGATCGTCACCTACAACCTGCGCATCTTCGATCCGACCTGGTTCGTGCCGGGCGTCGACCTGCGCGATCGGCTGCGCCGGCAACGCGACTTCAAGGCCGAGCAGCGGCCGGTGTTCGGCCTCCTGACCGACGCCTACCTCGAGTTCCTCGACCTCGGCGGGGAGCTGCGCTACGTCGACCTGTCGCCGACCGTGCTGCGGCGCTGGCTGCGGCGCGGCGTGCCGATCCTGACCGGACTGAGCTCGACCTACCTCTACCGTCGGTCCCGCGAGTATGGGCCGAACGACGACGACGACGACGTGCGCGGCGAGCCGCAGGGCCACTTCGTGGTGCTGTGCGGCTACCGCCGCACGCGGCGCAGCGTGATCGTCGCCGACCCGTTCCTCGAGAATCCCATGGCCCCGGACACCCACTACGAGGTGAGCCTGGACCGCGTCGTCGGCGCCATCCTGCTGGGGGTGCTGACGCACGATGCGAACCTGCTGATGATCGAACCGGCCGCTGCGCGCGCAGTCGAAGCCGGGCCCTGACCCCATGCGCAATCTCGTCGTCGTCAACGACCCGAAAGAGTGGTCGTTCTCGCAAGAAGGCGTCGAAGTCGTCGCCGCCCGCCGCTACCTGACCCATCCGTCGTACACGACGCTGGAGAAGGTGCGCGTCATCAACCTCTGCCGCTCGTTCGGCTACCAGAAGATCGGCTACTACGTGTCGTTGCTCGCCGACGCACGCGGCCACAAGCCGATGCCGAGCATCGAGGCGATCCAGAACATGAAGGACCGCGCGATCGCCGCGATCGCCGGTGCCGACCTGCAGGAGATCATCGAGGAGTCGCTGCAGAAGATGCAGAGCGACGAGTTCGTGCTCAGCGTCTACTTCGGCCGCAACATGGCGCAGCGGCACGAGCGGCTGGCGAACGCCCTGTTCCGGATGTTCCCGTGCCCCTACCTGCAGGCGAGTTTCGCGCGCAGCGACAAGTCGGGGCGCTGGCGGCTCGAGAGCCTGAAGCCGATGGCGATCGACGACATCCCGAACGGGCACGAGTCGTTCGCGCAGGAGGCGACCACCGACTTCCTGCAGAAGGGCTGGCGACCGCAGAAGCGCACCCAGCGGCCGTACGACCTGGCGATCCTGGTCGATCCGGACCTGCCCGAGCCGCCGTCGAACAAGAAGGCGCTGCAGAAGTTCGCCAAGGCCGGCGAAGAGGTCGGCTTCAACGTCGAGTTCATCCGCCAGGAGGACTACAGCCGCCTCGGCGAGTTCGACGCGCTGTTCATCCGGGAGACGACCGGCGTCAACCACCACACGTTCCGCTTCGCCTGCCGCGCCGAAGCGCTCGGCGCGGTGGTGATCGACGATCCGGCGTCGATCCTGCGCTGCAGCAACAAGGTGTTCCTAGCCGAGATGGCCGACCAGCAGGACATCCTGGTGCCGAACACGATGATCGTGCACCGCGGCAACGTCGACGACCTGGTGGCGCGGCTCGGCCTGCCGTGCGTGCTGAAGCAGCCGGACAGCTCGTTCTCGGCTGGGGTGCGCAAGGTCTCGACCACCGAGGAGCTCAACGTCGCGGTCGAGGCGATGCTCGAGAAGAGCGACCTGGTGATCGCGCAGGCCTACGTGCCGACCGACTTCGACTGGCGCATCGGCGTGCTCGACGGGCAACCGCTGTTCGCGTGCCGCTACTACATGGCCGACGGCCACTGGCAGATCCTGAAGCGCGACCAGGTCGGCAAGAAGGAGGACGTCGGGCGCGCCGAGACGGTGCCGGTCGAGATGGCGCCGACGCGCGTCGTGAAGACTGCGGTCAAGGCCGCGAACCACGTCGGCAAGGGCCTCTACGGCGTCGACCTGAAGGAGGTCGGCGGCAAGGTCTACATGATCGAGGTCAACGACAACCCGAACATCGACGCAGGCTTCGAGGACGCGGTGCTCGGCGACGAACTGTATCTCCGGGTGATGCGCACGTTCTTCGCGCGGGTGACGGCGCGCCATCGCGGCTGGGGGTCGGCGTGACGCTCGGACTGTTCGAAGGCTTCGGTGTCGAGCTCGAATACGCGATCGTCGACCGCCGGAGCCTCGCGGTGCGACCGATCGCCGACGAACTGCTGCGCCACTTCGCCGGCAGCTACGTGGGGGACCACGACGACGGGCCGATCTCGTGGTCGAACGAGCTGGCACTGCACGTGATCGAGCTGAAGACCAACGGTCCGGCGCCGTCGCTGCGCTCTGTCGCCACCGACTTCCAGCGTTCGCTGCTGCGGCTCGACGGGGCGCTGGCCGGCATGGGCGCGCGCCTCTGTCCGGGGGGCATGCACCCGACGATGGACCCGAAGCACGAGTTCCGGAAGTGGCCGCACGACTACGCCGAGGTCTACGGCGCCTATGACCGCATCTTCGACTGCCGCGGCCACGGCTGGTCGAACCTGCAGAGCTGCCACCTGAACCTGCCGTTCAGGAACGACGACGAGTTCGGTCGCCTGCACCTCGCGGCGCGCGCGCTGCTGCCGCTGCTGCCCGCACTGTCCGCCAGTTCGCCGTTCTGCGAAGGGCGCTTCACCGGCTGGCTCGACTGGCGGCTCGAGGTCTACCGGCACAACCAGAAGCGCGTGCCGCGCATCGCCGGCAAGGTGGTGCCGGAGCCGGTGACGACGCGCGGCGACTACTTCGCGCAGGTGCTCGAGCCGATCTGG
>JAEUHU010000206.1 GCA_016793305.1 Planctomycetota bacterium | reverse complement strand
CGCGCTCGAGGATCTGGCACAAGCCGCGCAGCACGTCGGGCTCGTCGTCGACCAGCAACACCCGTTGGCGCCGTCCGTCGGCGCGCCGTTGCGAGCGGAGGTTGGGGGTGGGAGTCGTCGCCCAGTTGGTGGACGGCGGAGTGACGGTGTCGCTGCGCCACGAGGACGTCGCATGGGGGAGTCTCATGTCTCGTGTCCGGTCTCGCTTTCGGGAAGCGAAGGGTTCGCGGAGGGCCGTATCTCCAACCGAGTCTCCCCACGGAGCTTGGAGTTCTCAACAGACCTCTGGGGAAACTGTTGAGAGTTGTTGGGATTGGGGAGAGGTGGGGCGCCTCCCTTGCAAACGCCATGGCATCGGCAGTTGGGATCCGAGGTCCGCGGGAGTGGCGTGGTGCGAACCAGCCACGGGCGATCTGCAGGGTTGCGTTGGCGCTGCCTCGCTCCAGAATGCGCGCGCTCGCATGTCGGCCCGCCACTCTCGCCAGGTTCCTCCGTCTGCCCAAGGCACCCGGCTGGATGTGTTCCTCGGCAGCCAGCCCGAGGTCGGGGGACGGGCGCTGGCGCGCAGCCTGGTCGACGAAGGCAAGGCCTGGGTCGACGGCCGCCGGGCCAAGCCCGGGCTGTACCTCGAACTCGGCCAGCTGGTCGAGTTCGAAGTCGACATCGCCGCGGTCCGCGACCCGCTGGCTCCCGACCTGCCGTTGCCGGAGGTTCGGGTGCTGTTCGACGACCCGCACCTGTGTGCGATCGACAAGCCGGCGGGGCTCGCGGCGCATCCGGTCGAGGACAAGTCGGTGGTGGCCCACACGGTCGCCAGCTGGGCACGGGCCCGCTTCGGCGAGTTGCCGACCGCGCCGGACGAGAACCGCCCGGGCATCGTGCACCGGCTCGACCGCGACACCTCGGGCGTGATGCTGGTCGCCAAGACCGAGCTGGCGATGGAGTTCCTGCGCACGCAGTTCCGCGAGCGCACCGCCGAGAAGGAGTACCGCTGTCTCGTGCACGGCGAACCGCGCTTCCAGAGCGACTGGATCGAACGGCCGATCGGCACCGATCCGAAGCACCCCGACCGCATGACGGTGGTGACGACCGGTGGTCGCGAGTCGTCGACGTTCTACGAGGTGCTCGAGCGGCTCGGCGGCTTCGCCTACGTGCGCTGCCGGCCGAAGACCGGCCGCACACACCAGATCCGCGTGCACATGACGTCGATCGGCCATTCGCTGGTCGGCGATCGCGTCTACCGCTCGCGGGTGCGCCAGCACGACGGGCTGCCAGCCGGAGCCCCGCACCCGGGGCGCCAGTGCCTGCACGCGTTCCGGCTGGTCGTGCCGCATCCGGTGACCCACGAGCCGCTCGCGTTCGAGGCGCCGCTGCCGGCCGACTTCGTGACGCTGCTCGACTGGCTGCGCCAGCACCGTCGGACCTGAGGCGAGGGCCTGGTTCTCCGTAGGTGCGAAGGGCCGCCCGGCTGCTACCGTCTCGGCTCCACGGAGGCCCATGCACAGTCGCTGGTCGGACGACGAAGCCCAGGAATACTGCCGCCGCTACCAGGCGGTCGGCGACGCGCTCGCGTTGCGCGTCTACACCTCGCACCTGCTCGGGCGCGATCCCGAACTGGTGCTGCACGGCGGTGGCAACACGTCGGTCAAGACCGTCGCCACCGACCTGCTCGGCCGGTCCGTCGAGGTGCTGTGCGTGAAGGGCAGCGGCAGCGACCTGGCGCAGGTGGAGCCGCAAGGGCTGCCGGCGGTCCGGCTCGGTCCGTTGCGCGAGCTGCGCGCGCTCGACGCGCTCGACGACGCGGCGATGGTCGACGCGATGCGCGGCGCGCTGCTGTCGAGCCGTTCGCCGAACCCGTCGGTCGAAGCGCTGCTGCACGCGTTCCTGCCGCACGCCTACGTCGACCACACCCACGCGAACGCGATCCTGGCGCTGACCGACCAGCCCGACCCGGAACAGCACGTGCGCAAGGCCCTCGGCGACGCGGTGCTGGTGCTGCCGTGGATCATGCCCGGCTTCCCGTTGGCGAAGGCGGTGGCGCTGGCGTTCGAGCAGCATCCGCAGGTGCGCGGCATCGTGCTCGCGAAGCACGGTCTGTTCACGTTCGGCAGCACGGCGCGCGAGAGCTACGAACGCACCATCGAGTTGGTCGACCGCGCCGAGACCTACTTGCGGCATCAGCTCGGGGGCCGCCCGGCGATGCTGGTCGGCGAACCGGCCCCGCTGTCCATGGCCGAACGGCAGCTGTTCGTGCAGCAGGCGTTGCCGGTCGTGCGCGGGGCGCTGGCGGTGGCCGCCGAGACGCCGTTCGGGCAGGCGTGGCAACGTGTCGTCGCCGACGCGCGGCTCGGCGACCAGGTGGCGTCGTTCAGCGCGCACCCGGCGGCACGCGAGCTGTGCCACAGCAACCCGATCACGCCCGACCACGTGATCCGCACCAAGGGGCCGTACCTGTTCCTGCCGCGCAGCGTCGCGGTGGACGGGGAAGCCTGCCGGCGCGAAGTGCAGGCCTACGTCGCCGCCTACGAGAACTACTACCACCGCTGCGCGAAGCGCCGTTCGCCACGCATGCTGCGCCCGCAGCCGAACGTCGTGGTCCTCGAAGGCGTCGGCGTGGTCGCGTTCGCGAGCTCGCGCAAGGCGGCGCGCATCGCCGCCGACCTCGCCGAGCCGACGCTGCGCGTGAAGGCCGAAGCGCACGCGCTCGGTCGCTACACGCCGCTCACCGACGACGAACTCGCCGAGATGGAGTATTGGCCGCTCGAGCTCGACAAGCTCGGCGCCGTGGTCGAGCCGCCGCTCGCCGGTCAGGTGGCGCTGGTCACCGGGGCCGCGGGAGCGATCGGGGCCGGCGTGGTCGAAGCCTTGCTGGCCGCTGGCGCGTGTGTGTTCGCGTCGGACCTCGACGGGCAACGGCTCGGTGTGATCGCCGAGCGCTTCGGGGCCGCCGCCAAGGGCCAGCTGGCCACCGGTGCTCACGACATCACCGATCCCACGGCGGTCGCGGCGATGTTCGCAGCGTGTGCGGCGACCTTCGGCGGTGTCGACATCGTCGTGCCGAACGCCGGCATCGCCCACGTGAGCCGGCTCGAACGCATGGACGACGATCGCTTCGCCAAGGTGCTCGCGGTCAACACCACCGGCACCATGCACGTGCTGCGCGAGGCGGCGCACGTGCTGCAGAAGCAGCGCACCGGCGGCACGATCGTCGTGCAGGCCAGCAAGAACGCGTTCGCGCCCGGCGCCGGCTTCGGCGCCTACTCGGCGAGCAAGGCGGCAGCGCTGCAGCTGGCGCGCATCGCCGCGCTCGAGTTCGCCGAGTTCGGCGTGCGGGTCAACGTCGTCAACGCCGACGCGGTGTTCGGCGACGAGCAGGTGCCGAGCCAGCTGTGGCAGACGGTCGGGCCCGACCGCATGGCGGCGCGTGGCCTCGACGCGGCCGGGCTGCGCGACTTCTACCGCAAGCGCTCGCTGCTGCAGGTGCCGGTGCTGCCGCGGCACGTCGGCGAAGCGGTGGTGTTCTTCGCGAGCCAGCGCACGCCGACCACCGGGGCGGTGCTGCCGGTCGACGGCGGCCTGCCGGAGGCGTTCCCGCGATGAGTGCCGAGGGAGTCGGGCCGGCGATCGAGCTGATCGCCGTGCGCAAGGCGTTCGTCAAGGGCAAGCAGACCACCGTCGCGGTCGACGGCCTCGACCTCACGGTCGCGCGCGGCGAGGTGTTCGGGCTGCTCGGGCCGAACGGGGCCGGCAAGACCACGACGATCGAGATGTGCGAAGGGCTGACCATGCCCGACGCCGGCACCGTGCGCATCCTCGGCCGCAGCTGGGGTGCCGGCGCCGACGACGCGATCCGCGCGCAGATCGGCGTCTGCCTGCAGAAGACCGAGTTCCACGAGAAGGCGACCGTGCGCGAGGTGCTCGAGCTGTTCGCGTCGTTCTACGAGCGCGGCCGCTCGGTCGACGAGGTGCTGGCGCTGGTGTCGCTGCAGGAGAAGGCCAGGGCGCGGCAGTCGACGTTGTCCGGCGGCCAGCGGCAGCGGCTCGCGGTGGCGACGGCGCTGGTCGGCGCGCCGGACGTGCTGTTCCTCGACGAACCGACCACCGGGCTCGACCCGCAGTCGCGGCGGCAGCTGTGGGACGTCGTGCGTGCGTTCCGCAGCGGCGGCGGCACGGTCGTGCTGACCACGCACTACATGGACGAAGCGCAGCAGCTGTGCGACCGGATCGGCATCGTCGACCGCGGTCGCCGCATCGCGCTGGGCACGCCCGGCGAGCTGATCCGTTCGCTCGGCGCCGAGCACTTCGTCACCGCCGAGATCGACGACCCGAACGGGCACGCGAGCGAAGCACGGCTGCGCGAACTGCCCGACGTGGTCGCCGCCGAACGGACCAGCGGCGAACTGCAGCTGACGGTGCGTTCGGTGCACACGGCGCTGCCGGCCCTGCTGGCGCTGTTGGCCGGCCACGCCGTTTCGCTGCGTGGGCTCGCCACGCGCAGCGCCACGCTCGAGGACGTGTTCGTGCACCTGACCGGTCGGCACCTGCGCGAGGACGCCGCATGAGACGCACCGTCGTGCAAGCGGTCGCCGCGGCGACCTTCCGCGAGTTCTGGCGCAGCAAGGAGGCGGTGTTCTGGACCTACGGCTTCCCGGTGCTGATGGCGCTGGTGCTCGGCTTCGCGTTCCAGCCCGGGCCCTTGCCGCCCGTGCCGATCGCCGTGGTCGCCGCCGCCGACGCGCCGGGCCTCGCAGCACTGCAGCAGCAACCGCGCTTGCACATCGAAGTGCTCGACGCCGAGGCCGCCGATCGCGCCCTGGCGCGGGGCCGGGTCGACCTGGTGGTGCGCTTCCGCGACGGCGCCCCGGTGCTGCGCGGCCATCCGCAGCGCGCCGAAGCCGAGCTCGCCACGCTGCTGGTCGAACGTGCCCTGGCGGCGAGCCGCAAGGAGGACCCGCCGTCGTACGTGCTCGAAGCCGAGGAACGACCGGGGGCGCGCTACATCGACTTCCTGATCCCCGGGCTGATCGGCCTCAACCTGCTCGGGGCCGGCATGTGGGGGGTCGGCTTCAACCTGGTACAGATGCGCACGCAGCAGCTGCTGCGGCGCCTCGCGGTGGCGCCGATGCGCCGCGCGGAGTTCCTGCTCGGCTACCTGCTCGGCCGCTTCGTGCTGGTGGTGCCCGAGGCCGCGGCGATCGTGCTGTTCGGCACACTGCTGTGGGACGTGCCGTGCCGCGGCAGCCTGCTGGCGCTGGTGCTGCTGGTGGTGGTCGGCGGCTTCGCGTTCAGCTCGCTCGGCTTCCTGCTCGCCGCGCGCGCCAAGACCATCGAAGGCATCGGCGGCCTGATGAACCTGTTCCAGCTGCCGATGTGGCTGCTCGGCGGCGTCTACTTCAGCGTCGAACGGCTCGACGGAGTCGTGCGCGGTGTCGCCGAGGCGCTGCCGCTGACGCACCTGAACCGGGCCCTGCGCAGCGTGATGCTCGAACCGGCGTCGCTCGTCGACACGCTGCCGACGTTGCTCGGGCTCGGCGGTTTCGGGCTCGTCTGCTTCGTCTGCGGCCTGCGCTGGTTCCGCTGGTTGTGAGGGCTCACGGCCCGAGCACGCGCAGCACCGGGTAGTGCGCGTCGGTCGCAGCTTCGAAGAAGTTCCACGTCGACAGCGAGTCGTCGCTCTCGGGCTCGAGCAGGTGCGCCACCAGCAGCGCCAGCCGTTGGCGCTTGTGCACGAGCACGGCGCCCTTCGGCAGCTCGACGGTCGATGGGGCCTGCCAATGGCCGACCAGCTGCAGTTCCTGGTGGCCCTGGTAGGGGCGCTTGGGTTTGCGCTTGCCGCTGACGGCGAAGCGCTGCGCGCGCACCGACCGCGCGGCCGCCAGCGTCTCGAACTGCACGCCGTGCAGCTGCAGCCGCGACACCACCTCGGGGCTCGGTGCTTCGATCGCCCACGCGTCGGGCAGCACGCGCCGTTGCCGCGCGACGAAGCTGCGGCACACCGGCATCGGCGTCGGCGTGGCCTCGTCCTTGCGCACGCGCCGCAACGGCCGGCCCTCGCCGCCCGGCACTTCGTCGACCGACGAGACCAGCACGGGCAGCGTCTCCGGCGGCGCGAACGCGCCCGCGAACCCGAACGTCGTCGTCTTGCCGTCGAGCCGCCGCGCATCGGCCGCGGCGGTCGCCGCCAGCACTTCGTCGCGCCGGGCCACCAGGTGGCGCAGCAACGCCAGCACGAACGCGCGGGTCGCGGCGATGCGCGTCGCGAAGTCGCAGTAGCTGTAGGCCTCGCTGAGCACCGCCAGCCGGTTGCGCAGGCCGAAGCCGTTCACCAGGTAGCGCGGGCGGTGGTCGTAGCTGTACCAGCCGCGCTCCCCCCCGCGTTCCCGCGTCTCGAAGTTGCCGTAGTCGAACGTGGCGAAGCCGTGCTCCTGCTGCATGGTGCGCTGCGCATCGTCGAGCAGCGTGCGATGCAGGGCGGCGAGCTGCGGGTCGACGTCGAGCGCGAGACTCGGCGCGAACGTCAGGTGGTAGCCGTGGTAGCTGCCGTTGGTCGTGTGCAGGTCGACGAACAGGTGCGGGTCGACCTGCGCGATCAGGCGCAGCAGCGCCTGGGTCTCGGGAGCTTCGGCCTTGACGAAGTCGCGGTTCAGGTCGAGGCCCTGGCCG
>JAEUHU010000573.1 GCA_016793305.1 Planctomycetota bacterium | reverse complement strand
GTCGGTGCGGCGCAGGTAGGTCATCAGCCGGTTGCGGCGGTTGACCTTCAGCAGCAGGCCGTGGCGACTGTGGTAGTCCTTCGGGTGCCGCTGCATGTGCTCGGTGAGCTCGGCGATCTGGGCGGTCAGCACAGCGATCTGCACTTCGGGCGAACCGCTGTCGGTCGGGTGGCGCCGGTTGTCGGCGATGACGTTCTTCTTGGCTTCGGCGGAGATGGTCATCCCTGCTTCCTTTCTCGGTTTCTGACCAGGCCCCCAGAACAGGGTTTCCAGCGGCGAGGTCGGCCCCTAGGGGCACGTGGTGTCACAAAAGGGTGGGGACGATAGCCACGGCCGCAGGTCGACCGCAAGGGGCGAGGCCGCAAACCTCCCGCCGGGCGGCTGGGCGTCGCCCTGCGCGCGGCCCGGCTCGAGGTGACGACGCAGCGGGGCCGAGTGCGCCCACTTCGCGGCGGACGGCCCTCGCGTCGCGTCGTCCCGGCAGATCCCTGGGCCGGGGCGCCCTACGGGCGGCCCGGCTCAGGGCGTCAGCGTGCGCATCGGCAGCTTCTGCAGCATCTCCGTGATCGCCAGCGACGCGCAGCTGCGCGCCTTGCCGTCCTTGTCGAACGGCGCCGGCCCAGCCCCACCGGCCTTGACCTCGCCCTGGATCGTGCCGCTCCACAGCGGCGCCCCGTCCTTGGCGACCATCGCCGCCTGGAACTGGAACACCACGCGGTTGTCGACGGCGAGGCGCGCTTCGTCCCAACGCTCCACGCGCAGCGCGAACACCGCGTCCTCGCGGGCGTGGCCGACCATCTTCTGCAGGTTGGCCGGCGCCAGCAGCGACTCGCCCGGCGAGGCCTTGCCGACGCCGCCGAGACCGGCGTCGACGGCAGCACTGGTCAGCGGCGTGTAGAGGCGGTCGACCAGCTGGCGCATGACCTCCTGGCGCATCATCGTCAGGTGCCGCGCCGCAGCCCCGGTCGGCGTGCCGTCCTCGACGGGCAACACCGCGATCTCGGCGATGGTCCGGGTCGCGAACGCGGGAGCCGGGGTGAACTGCGCCGAGACGGTGACCGGCGGCGCGGTCTGGCAGGCGACCGCCAGCAGGAACAGGGCGGCAGCACCGCGACGCAGAACCAGGGAAGGAGAGCTGAAAGAGACCATGACCGTTCCTCGCTGACGTGGGCGCGGACCATACCCATGCGACCGGGCCGGCGAAAGCGCGCGACCGACGGTTCGCAGCCGCGGGACTTGCCGGGTCGGGAGGCCCGAATACCGTGCGTGCGCCCCTCTTCGCGTCCGACGAACCCCGGTGCCCTCCTTCACCCGCGTCGTCCCGAGCCTGCTGCTGGGCTCCCTCCTGCGTACCCAGGCCGCACCGCCCCCACCCGAGGCGTTCGGCCCGCTGGCGACCGAGGTGATCGTGCGCAGCTACACGGAGGCCGAGCCCTGGGCGCTGCGCGCGATCGTGCTGCTGTCGCTCGGCAGCGACTGGCATCCGGTCGGCGTGCCGATCGTGCTGGACGCACTGCGCGACAAGGACGAGCGGCTGTGGCCGTACGGCATCGAGCTGCTGCGCGGCATGGACGACGCGTCGCTGCGCCAGGTCGCCACCAAGGAACTGGTCGCCGAGCTGGTCGAGCGGCAACTGCGCCGCAAGAACGCCCTGTTCGCCGCGCGCACGCTCGAAGTGTTGGTCCGCATGCTGCCCGAAGCGCGACTCACCGACGGGAAGAGCGCACAAGCGTGGTGGAGCGGCAACGCGGCGACCTACGTGCCCGAGCCGTGGCAGGAGCCGAAGAAGGTCGAAGGGGCGCAGCGTGCCGCGACCGTCGGCACCAGCGTCGTCGACCGCGCCTTCGACCTGCGCGACGCCGGGCTCGACGTCACGATCGTGATCGACTCCACGGGCAGCATGCAGCCCACCATCGACACCGCGCGCGACGCCATCGACGACGTCGTGGCGCTGCTGGTCGGCATCGCGCCGAAGCTGCGCCTGGGCCTCGTGCACTACCGCGACGTCGAGGATTTCAAGGAAGGCGCACGCCTGCTGGCGCCGCTCAGCAAGGACTTGAAGGCGGTGCGCGAACTGCTCGGCAAGCTGCGCGCCGAGGGCGGCGGCGACTTCCCCGAGCGCGTCGAGAAGGGCCTCGAGGTGGCGCTGGCGAAGGAGACCGGCTGGAACAAGGATGCCAACCGCATGCTGCTGGTGATCGGCGATGCACCGGCGCACCCCGAGGACGAGATGGCGATGCTGGACCTGGTGCGCCGCGCGCACGAACGGCCGTTCGAGAGCGGCAAGGGCGGCAGCACCGGCAAGAAGCCGAACCTGCGCCCGTTCGTGACCTCGACGATCGCGATCGGCGAAGGGCCGCGGCAGCAGTTCGAGCGCATCGCCAGCGTCGGCGGCGGGGCGGCGGTGACGATGACGATGCAGCGGCGGCCGGCGGCCGCACCGGCGGGGAAGGCGCGCGACGCCAAGGCCCAGCCCGCGCCGACGACCGACGCGTCGACGCGGCAGATCGTCGAGCACATCCTGCTGCTGTCGTTCGGGGCCTCGTTCCGCCCACAGCTCGAGCGCTTCGTGCGCACGTTCTTCGAGTACCGCGACGCAGGGTTGTTCCGATGACGGCCCAGCACGTGGTGGTGCTGACCGGTGCCGGCGTCAGCGCCGACAGCGGCGTGCGCACGTTCCGCGACGCCGGCGGGCTGTGGGAAGGCCACCGCGTCGAGGACGTCGCGACGCCCGACGGCTGGGACGCGGATCCGCGGCTGGTGTGGCGCTTCTACCAGGAACGCCGCGGGCAGCTGCGCACGGTGCAGCCGAACGCGGCGCACACGGCACTCGCGACGTTCGCGCGCGCGGCACGGGCCGCGGGCCACACGTTCACGCTGGTGACGCAGAACGTCGACGACCTGCACCAGCGTGCCGGCAGCGAAGTGCTGGCGATGCACGGCGAGCTGCAGAAGCTGCGCTGCGAGCAGTGCGGCCTGGTGCTGGTCGACACGCTGCACGTCGATCCGGGCCGGTTCGTGCCGTGCCCCGAATGCGCGCACGCACGGCTGCGGCCACACATCGTCTGGTTCGGCGAGATGCCGTTCTTCATGCCCGAGATCGAACGTGCGCTCGCTCGCTGCACGCAGTTCGTGGCGATAGGCACCAGCGGTCAGGTCTATCCGGCCGCCGGCATGCTGGCACAGGCGCGCGCGCGTGGTGCCGTGACGTGGGTGCAGGCGCTCGAGGCGCCGACGAACCTCACCCCCGGCGATCGCTTCCGGCCGGGGCGCGCGACCGAAGTGGTGCCCCAGCTGCTCGGCGAGCTCGCATCGGCACTGTCGCTGCGCTGGCCGTGACCAGCGCGCTACCGGCTCGCTCCCGCAGCGGCTATGAAACGCGCATGCGCCTCCACTTCCTGTCGCTCGTCGCGCTCACGTTCGCCGCGTGCAACTCGTCCGCACCGCCGAAGACCCTGACTCCCGAACTGCAGGCGACCGGCGTCGCCAACCTGGCGATGCCGCAGCCGGGTGTGCTGACGGCCGGTCAGCCGACCGAGGAACAGTTCGCGCAGCTGGCGGCGCTCGGCGTCAAGAAGGTCGTCTGCCTGCGGGCGCCGAGCGAGAAGGGCACGGGTTGGGAAGAGGCCAAGGCCGCTGCACTCGGCATGCAGTTCGTGCGGTTGCCGGTCACCGGCGAGGGCGACCTGACGCAAGGCGCGGCCGAACGGCTCGCCGCCGAACTCGGCTCGGCCGACGGCACGGCGATGGTCTGCTGCGGCAGCAGCAACCGGGTCGGTGCGCTGCTGGCGCTGAAGGCGTTCTGGGTCGACAAGAAGCCGGCGGCGGAAGCGCTCGAGCTCGGCAAGCAGGCGGGGCTGAAGGCGATGCTGCCGGCGGTCGAAGCGAAGTTGAAGTGAGGGGCAGCAAGCGCCGAGTCAGGCGCTCGTCAGCCGGAACACCAAGTCGGTGATCTGACGGCGGAATCCCTCATTCTCGGCGAACTGCTTGTAGACCTCGGTGTCGTCCTTCAGCAGCGACAGCATGACCCTCTCCAGCACCTTGTCGAGCTCCAGACGCGCCGCCGCGGGAGTGTTCTTCTTGGCATTCTGGTAGGCGGGATCGGCGGCAACTTGCGGGGCGATGTCGTCGCGGATGCGTCGCCCGACGCGATCGGCGTCGGTGAACAACGTCCCGTACTGCTGGTTGAACGTATCCAGGATGTTGGACAAGCGGTCCATCTCCGGTTCAGGGCGACGCCCACCACCATCAGTGGCAGACGCCCCGATCTCGGCGTCCTGATCCGCAAGTGCGATCGACTGGGCAGCCTTCTTCTCGACGCGGTAGCTGTCCATGTCTATCGACTCGAGGATGCCTCGGCTCAGATCCTGTTCCTTGGGAGCAGGTAGCTTCGGCACCAGCAAGGTGAGCAAGATCGAAAGCCTCTCCCATTCGCGATTGCTGTAGGGCAGTACCGCTGCGAGGAAGTCGTAGGTGCGCACGAACGACTTAGCCTTCCCTTTGAACTCGACCTGCGCGTCCTCATCGAGGCTCTGCACGTAGACGGCGACGCAAGCATCTAGGATCGGGTCGAACTGGTCGCGGGCGACCCCGCTCAGGAACAGGTCTGCCATGCGCGAGACCTGATCGGGCGAGTAGACCTGCGCCGCGTCGAGCGCGGCCTTGAGATCGTGCAGCTTGTTGGGGTCGGTCTCCTCTGCAAGGACCGTCGTGCGGTAGTAGTCGGAGAATGACGTCGTGATCGTGTCCATGTCGTTCTGGAAATCGAGCACGAACACATCCCGCTTCTCCGGATGCGCGCGGTTGAGCCGAGACAGGGTCTGCACCGCCTTGATGCCGGACAATGGCTTGTCGACGTACATCGTGTGCAGCAGAGGCTCGTCGTAGCCCGTCTGTAACTTGTCCGCGCAGATCAGGAACCGGTATGGGTCGCCCTGGATTTTCTTGCGGATCGCGCTGCTCGCGAACCCGTTGAGACTCGCCTCTGTGACCTTCTGGCCACTGAACTCGTGCTCACCGGAGAAGGCGACGATCGCTTCGTATGGGCTCTTGCGTTCCCGCAGGTAGGCGCGGAAGGCGTGGAAGTACTGCACCGCTCGCTCGATGCCATTGCAGACGACCATCGCCCGCGCCTTGCCACCGAGCTTCGCCTTCGTGATCACTTGGTCGTGGAAGTGGTCGACCATGATCTCGGCCTTCAGGCGGATCGCGTGATCGTGACTCTCGACGTACTTGCGCAGCTTCTTCTGGGCCTTCTTGGTGTCGAACTCAGGGTCGTCGGCGACCTTCTTCACCAGCTTGTAGTAGCTGTCGACAGGGGTGTAGCTCTTCAGCACGTCGAGGATGAACTCCTCCTCCACGGCCTGCTTCATGGTGTAGCTGTGGAAGGGCCTGTGCTTGACCTTGCCCTCGGCGTCGGGCGGCAGCGGCTCACCGAATAACTCCAACGTCTTCGGTTTCGGGGTGGCGGTGAACGCGAAGTAGCTTGCGTTGGTCAGCAGCTTCCGAGCTTGCAGCCGTGCGTCGAGGGCATCGTTGACGGTGTCCTCTGGATCCGCCAGCGCGACGTTCACCGCGGCGGAGGTCTTGCCGCCCTGGCTCGAGTGTGCCTCGTCGATGATCAGGGCGAACGTGCGGCCAACTTCCTCCTTGGCGATCTCGTCGAGGATGACCGGGAACTTCTGCACGGTCGTGATGATGATCTTCTTGCCCTGCTCCAAGAACCGACGCAGGTCTCCCGAGTGCGCGGCGTGACCAACGGTCTCCTTGACCTGCAGAAACTGCTTGATGGTGCGCTGGATCTGGTCGTCGAGCACGCGACGGTCGGTGACGACGATCACCGAGCCGAAGATCTCCTTGCCGTTCCGCCGCTGCGCGATGAGCTGGTGGGCCAGCCACGCAATCGAGTTGGACTTGCCGCTGCCCGCGGAGTGCTGGATCAGGTAGCGCTTTCCGACGCCGTGCTCCCGCACGTGCGCCAGGGCCTGACGAACCACACCGAGCTGATGGAACCGCGGCCAAACCTGCTTCCGCTTCTTCTTGCCGGTGTCCTCGTCCTTCTCCACAACCACCTGCGCGTAGTTCTCGAGGATGTCCGTCAACCCGACGGGCGCAAGCACCTCCTTCCAGAGGTAGTCGGTCTTGATCCCGTTCGGATTCGGCGGGTTGCCTGCCCCATCGTTCCAGCCGCGGTTGAACGGCAGGAACCACGATGCCTTCCCCTTCAGTTCGGTGCACATCCGCACCTCGACGTCGTCGACCGCGAAGTGCACGACGCAGCGGCCGAACTCGAACAACTTCTCACGAGGATCCCGGTCGCGGCGGTACTGCTCGATGGCATCGCTGACGGTCTGCTTGGTCAGCGAGTTCTTGAGCTCGAAGGTCGCCAGCGGCAATCCGTTCACGAACAAGCACAGGTCGAGGGCGCGCCTGGTCTCATCGTTGCTGTAGCGCAGCTGCCGAGTCACCGTGAAGCGGTTCTGCGCGTGGAGGGCCGCCGCCTTGTCGTTGCCAGGAGACGGGGTGCCGTAGAAGAGGTCGAAGTGCAGCGGGCCGTGGTCGAGCCCCGCCCGCAGAACATCAATGACGCCACGCTTACCGATCTCGCTGGACAGTCGGACCAGGAAGGTGCGCCGGGCCACATCGTTGGTGTCGATCCAGTTCTGCACCCCAAGCTTGCCGAGGGCTTCTGGTTGGGTCGCGCGCAGGAATGCGAACAGGTGCCAGAGGTCGAGCGCGTGAGTGCGGTCGAAGTCGCCTGCCCAGCCGATCAGCCAGCCATTCCCCCTCTGCGGTGGCGATGGACCGAAGTGCGGCGGGGACTCGGCTACCCGATCGGCCGGCGGCGGGGCCAGCCCATCGACCCCGGTCATGTGGCGAACGATCAGCGTCTCGAGCCCCTTCTCACTGGTGTCGGTGCTCATGGCCGGACGCCTCCTGGCCGCACGTCGCCCCGAGCTTTGCTAGGTCCTTTGCTAGAACCTTTGCTAGGCGCGGCCATCTCGCAGAGTTTTAGCAAAGGCACAACCGACGCTCCCATCGCGACTTGCTGCACATGAGGGGCGCCGCGAACGGGTCGAGACGGGTGGATTCCTTTCATCGATCGCCATCGCCCTCGGGCTTGTTCGGGATGACCCACTTCGACTCCTGCCTGGTTCCTTCGTTGCGAATGCGGCCAGCCCGACGCAGCTCCTGAAGCAAGTTGTGCACCTTCCTGCTCTTCTGCAGTTCGGTCAACCGGCCCGGCAGCTTGGGCACCAACAGTTCGTCGACCTCCTTGCGCCCGACGGGCCCATGCTCGCGCACGAGTTCGAGGATGAGGTCGATATACCACTTCTTGTCGAACCCACGCTGATCGATGTGGTGCGCGGTCTCCCCGGTCGCCTTGGCGATGGCACTGCCGACGATGAGGTTGGGGAACCGGCCCTCGACCAACTTCGCAGCCCTGAGGTCCTTGTGCTGCTCACGGGTGATGGTGCGCCGCTTCTGCACGCGGTCGAGCAACATGACCTGCGCCAACGACAACCGCGGCTGCTGCATCAGCAGCTGCGTGTAGCGCTCGTCGAGAATGCGGCCCGGCACGACGACACGCACTTCCCCGGGTCGCGAGAAGTCGTAGTCCGGCATCGGGAACCAACGCCGCCGCTGCGTCTCGAACATCTTCTTGATGCCGCCGCCTTGGGTCTCGATCAGCCCCAGCTCGACCATGGCCCGGGCAAGGAACAGGTTGCGGTAGATGGCTTGAGGCGCGTCCTGCTCGATCACCGCCTCGACGCTGCCCGGCAAGAAGTCGCCGACGTTGGTCACCAGCAGGCGATCGGGGAACTCGACGACGGTGACACGACCCTGCCGCAGGTAGTCCTGGTGCGCGAGGCTGTTGTTCAGCGCCTCGCGAACGACCCACGGGTCGTACTGCGTGACCTCCACCGGGAAGAGCGTGCCTACCGGCAAGATGCGCAGGGTCAGGTTGCGCACACGCTGGAGCAGGCGATCGCCCGCGAGCAGGAACGGCGGGTCGATGTGGGCGAAGTCGAGTTCCTTGTTGTCCTGGTCCTTGAGGATCCACGACACGCGCGCGACGGCGGGCGCCAAGTCGGTGGCCGCCTCGGGCCGGCCGAGCAGAAGGATGGCAGTACGGGTGATGGCACCCTGACGCAGCACGCGCGCCTTGTTGAGGAACGTCAACTCGTCCCAGGCGGCGATCTCCGCGGCCTGGCTGGGATGCTTGCTGGTGAACTGCTTGCGCGCCGTCGCGATGGCCTCGGGATCGAGGTCCGCCAGCGTGGCGCCATGCACGACCTCGGCGGACCAGTCGTAGCCGAGCGTGAACAGGGAGCGCGCCTTCTCGGGGTGCTTGCTGAGCAGCGACTTGCTGTTGCC
>JAEUHU010000105.1 GCA_016793305.1 Planctomycetota bacterium | reverse complement strand
CGCAGCGCCTCCGTCGGGATCGACCGGGGCACGCTGGTCGCGAACGCGACGTCGAGCTGCAGGCCCTTGGCCCGCGCCCGGACCCGCATCAGCGACGCGACGTCCTCGACGACCACGACCGGGTCGGTCGGCGCCAGCGCCACCTGCAGCTGGCCCGCCTCGACCTTGGCGAGGTCGAGCAGGTCGTTGACCACCTCGAGCAGGTGCCGACCGTTGCGCAGGATCGTCGCCTGGGCCAGCGCCCGCTGCGCAGCGGGATAGGTCTCGTCGCCCAGCAGTTCGGCGTAGCCGAGGATCGCCGTCAACGGCGTGCGCAGCTCGTGGCTGATGCCGGCGACGAACCGGCTCTTCTGCCGGCTCGCCTGTTCGGCGACCGCCGCCTGCGCCGTGGCGAGCGCCAGCGCTTCGTCCGCCCGCGCCGCCCGGTGGCGGTTGGCGAGGGTCCACCACGCCGCGGCGGCCACCACGGTCAGCAGGCCAGTGGCCAGCATGCTCGCCATCGACACCCACCGCGCGGCCGCCCGTTCCGCGGCCACCGAATCGTTGAGGGCCTTCTGGGCCCGGGCGTTGCCGGCTGCGTAGATCGCCTTGTCGGCCGCATAGGCCTCCCCGTCGAGCAGCGCCCGTGCGGCAGCGAGCTGGCCTTCCTTCACCAGCGCGAACGCACTGGCCTCCATCGCGACGAGCCGCCGGTTGGCGGCGTCGGTGTCCGAGCCGAGTTCCTGGTCGAACAGGCGCGGCGAGACCTCGCGCAGCGCGGCGATCGCCGCGTCGAGGTCGTCGACGTGGGCGTCGTAGCGTTCCTGCCAACGAGCCTCGCCGGTCGTGGTCGCCATGTTGGCCGACATCGTCAGCACTTCGTCGAGCCGGGCGATGTCGCCACACAGCTGGGCGATGTGCAGCTGCGACTCGCCGCACGCCAGCAGCCGGCCGATGCCGACGCGCGTGCCGACGAAGGCACTCACGGCGAGCAGCAGCGTGGCGACCACCGCCACGAACCACGGTGCGGAGGTGCCGCGCCGGGTCGAATCCCTGGCGAGGGGCATGGACATCCTTCGCAGGATCGACCCTGCCGAGCCTGGGCCTGATGCAGCACCGGTAGCCGCCGTCGCACTGGGCGGTGCCGGCGCGTGGCCTGCCGGCTACAGCATGCCGACGACGTTGCCGTCGGCGTCGATGTCCATGCGGGCCCCGCCCGGCACCTTGCCGAGCCCCGGCATGGTCATGATCTCGCCGGCCAGCGGATACACGAAGCCAGCACCGACCGAGACGCGCGCGTCGCGCACCTTGAAGCGGAAGCCGGTCGGCCGGCCCTTCAGGTTCGGGTCGTGGCTCAGCGAGTACTGGGTCTTCGCCATGCAGATCGGGAAGCGGCCGTAGCCGTTCGCCTCGAACTTCGCGAGCTGAGCTTCGGCGAGCGGCTCGTAGTCGACCCCGTCGGCACCGTAGATCCGGGTCGCCAGCGTCTCGATCTTCTGCTTCAGGCTCGCGTCGTCCGGATAGAGCAGCCGGAACGAGTTCGGCTGGTCGGCGGCCTTCACCAGCGCGTGCGCCAGGGCCTCGCCGCCCTTGCCGCCGTCGGCGAACAGCGTCGACACGTGCGCCTCGAGCGCGCCTGCCTCGACCGCGGCGTTGCGCACGAACTCGATCTCGGCGTCGGTGTCGCCCGGGAAGCGGTTCACCGCGACCACCACCGGCACGCCGAACAGCCGCACGTTCTCGATCTGCTTCTGCAGGTTGCCGATGCCGGCCGCGAGCGCATCGAGGTCCTCCTGCTTCAGCCCGTCCGGCAGCGGCTTGCCGGCGACGATGGTGAAGCGGCCGCTGTGCATCTTCAGCGCGCGCACGGTGGCGACCAGCAGGGCGGCGTCGGGCTTCAGCCCCGATGCGCGGCACTTGATGTCGAAGAACTTCTCGGCCCCCATGTCGGCGCCGAAGCCGGCCTCGGTGACGACGAAGTCGAGGCTGCGCATCGCGACGTAGTCGGCGACGATCGAACTGTTGCCGTGCGCGATGTTGGCGAACGGGCCGGTGTGCACGAGCGCCGGCGTGCCTTCCAGCGTCTGCATCAGCGTCGGCTTCAGGGCGTCCTTGAGGATCGCGGTCATCGCGCCTGCCGCCTTCAGGTCCTCGGCGCTCACCGGCCGGCCGTCCTTGCTGTAGCCCACCACCATCGCGCCGAGGCGCTTGCGCAGATCGTGGATGTCCTTGCTGAGGCCGAGGATCGCCATGATCTCGCTGGCCGACGTGATGTCGAAGCCGGTCGGCCGCGGCGTGCCGTTCTTGCTGCCGCCGTGGGCCACCTCGATCTCGCGCAGCGCGCGGTCGTTCATGTCGAGCACCCGCCGCCAGGTGATCTGCTCGGGGTCGAGGCCGAGTTCGTTGCCGTGGAACAGATGCGCGTCGAGGAATGCGGCGCAGAGGTTGTGCGCGGCCGTGACGGCGTGGAAGTCGCCGGTCAGGTGCAGGTTGAGCTCCTCGGGCGGCACGACCTGCGAGTAGCCACCGCCGGCGGCCCCGCCCTTGATCCCGAACACCGGTCCCATCGAGGGTTGGCGGATCACGCAGCAGGCGCGCTTGCCGATCCGGTTCAGCGCCTGCGAGATGCCGACCGTGTGCACCGTCTTGCCCTCGCCGAGCGGGGTCGGCGTGATGGCCGTCACCACCACGTACTTGGCCGGGGCACGGCTCGACGGCTGCTTCAGCAAGTCGAGCTTCACCTTGGCCTTGGCGTGGCCATACGGCTCCAGGTCGTCGGGGCCGAGCCCCATGACGCGAGCGACCTCGGACAAGGGACGCAGCGGGATGGAACGAGCGATTGCGAGATCGTTGAGCGACATCGGGGGCAGGACCATAGCGACCCCCCCCATCACCGGCCATGATGCTCGCCCTTGCCGCCGGGGACGAACCGGCCACCGCACGGGGCGCTCGCGAGCCCGGTGCCGGAACGGGACCGAGACACCGTCCCGATCTGGAGCCGCGACCGCAGACGGAGTCCCGCCGCGGCCGATAGGCGCCCCCGAGGACCACAATGCAACAGAGACGTCATCATTCTTCCGGGCTGCTCCTCCTGGGCATCACCTTGGCTGCGTGCGGCAGCGGCGGCGGCACCGACTCGCGGGCACTCACCGACACGATCCCGCCGCAAGCCGGCCAGGTTCGTGACGGCCTCGGCAACGACGTCGCGACCCAAGGGTCGTCGACGACCATCCAAGCCAACTGGGTCGGTTTCACGGACGACTCCGGCACGATCGCCGAGTACCAATGGGCGATCGGCACGGCACCGGGCGGCACGCAGCTGCAGAACTGGACCTCGGTCGGCACCGCCACCCAGGCCACCAACACGGGCGTCGTGCTGGCCAATGGCGCCACCTACTACGTCTCGGTCCGCGCCTACGACGGCAGCGGCAACGTCAGCACGGTCGCGTCCAGCAACGGTGTGCTCGTCCAGACGGGCGGTGGCGGCGGTGGTGGCGGTGGCGGTGGTGGCACCGGCACGCTGCAGAGCTCGATCTCGCAGTGGGGTGTCACGTGGCAGTTCGCGCAGCCGGTGATGGCTGGCCAGTTCTGCAACGGCGACTGGTGGGTCGTGGGCCCGGTCAGCATCACCTCGATCTCGCCGCCGACGCAGAACGTCGGTGGTCGCCAGATCAACGGTTCGATGGTGAACCCGACCACGCTCGAGAACGGCGAGCATGGCTACGACAGCCGACTCTACAACCCGTACGAGAACAACCGGTATCAGGCCAACCTGAACGTCGCGATCGGCGTCTCGGGCAGCTCGCCGCTGGTGCTGACCGGTGGCAACAGCTTGATCTCGGCGATCAGCTACATGGGCGCCAGCCCTTCGCCGGAGGGCTCGCTGTCGCAGCTCTCCACGGTGGCGGTGCTGACCGTGCTGCCGACCGCACCTGCGGCCGACGCGTTCCGCCCGGCCTATGCCGGCACCGACAAGACGGTGCGCTTCCGTGAGAGCCAGCTCGACTTCAGCAAGCTGGCCAGCATGTCGCCGAGCAACAACGCGCCGACCATGGCAGAGCTAGCACCGCGCTTCCAACGAGTGTGGCTCGACCACTGCTCGAGCTGGACCAGCCGGTTCATGCACCCGATCCAGAACATGCCCGACTACGGGCGTGACTTCACGGCGCTGCTGGGCGACGGCTTCATGATGGCGAGCCTGAACACCTACACCAACGCGCAGAAGCGCGACCTGGTGGTGCGCCTCGTGCAGATCGGCATCGACTTCTACGGCAACGTGCTGAACGGCGGCACGTGGGAAGGTGTCGGTGGCCAGGGCAGCGGTCGCAAGTTCCCGATCCTGTTCGCCGGCCAACTGCTCAGCGACCCGTCGATGCGCAACATCGGCTTCAGCCATCCGTCGGGCTACTTCGGCAACAACCATCCGAACAACCGCAGCCAGTTCGGCGAGGACAGCCAGACGTTCTACGTCCAGGAGACGTCGCCAGGCGTCTACAACTGGGGCTACGGCGGCTACAACAGCAGCCACGTCGGCATGGCCGAGTGGGGCAACAGCCATACCGGCTGGATCAGCAACGACAACGTCAGCTGGACCTGGGACAGCTACCGCCGCTGCTGCACGGCGAACGCGTGGCCCGGCCAGGTGCTGGTGGCGCGCGCCATGGGCCTGCGCGACGAGTGGAACAACAACGCGCTGTTCGACTACATGGACCGCTACATGGACACCGAGGCGGTCGGCGACTGGACGCGCAGCTGGTCGGGCTGGCATCAGACCATGTGGGACCTGCACCGCGACACCTACTAAGCGGGGGCGGGGGTGGGCCCCTCCAGCGCCAAGTTGGAGCCGACGGCCGCCAGGCGGCCGCGGCTCAACGGCGATCTTGGTGGGCCTTCGCCGATCGTGCCGACGTGCGGTCGTAGAGCTGCACGTAGCGGTCGAGGCACGGAGCGGCCTGGTAGCGCTGCTCGACCACGGCGCGGTTGTCGCTGCCGAGCTTGGCGCGGCGCGCCGGATCGTCGAGCAGGCGCTGGATCGCGGCGGCCAGGGCGGCCGGATCCTCCTTCGGCACGATGCAGTCGGCCGAAGCAGCCGGGAGCATCGCGCGCACGTCGCCGACGTCGGTCGTCACCACCGGCAGGCCACTCGCCATCGCTTCGAGCATCGAGATCGGCATCTGCTCGGTGCGCGACGACAGTACGAACAGGTCGAAGGTGCGGTAGTGCGGTGCGGTGTCGGCGACCGATCCGACGAACACGACCCGTTCGGCGAGGCCGAGGGCCTGGCACTGCTGCTGCAGCGCCCCGGCCAAGGCACCGCCGCCGACGATCGACGCGGTGACCCTGGACGGCAGCCTGGCGAGGGCCTGCAGCAGGTTGGCGTGGTCCTTCTCGCCGCGCAGCCCGCCGACCGTGCCGATCACGAATGCGTTCCGTCCACTCGGCCCCGCCGGGCGGAAGCGCTGCAGGTCGACGCCGTTGACCAGCAGGTGCACCCGGTCGTCCCGGAGCCGCCACTCGCGCCGGGCGATGCCCTGCAGCACCATCGACGGCACGATCACCTCGGCGCCACGCAGCACCAGCGTGCGCAGCCACGACCGCCGCCGAAACCGCCGCGCCACTTCCTCCGGTCCGAAGCCGTCTTCATGGTGCACGAGCGGCAACGCCAGCGACCGCGCCGCGGCGGCACTCTCGATCGCCCCCCAGTTGTAGGTCAGCACCAGGTCCGGCCGCACCGAGCGCAGGAACGCCCGCTGCGCCTGCACCGTGCGCAGGAACGAGCCCTTCGGCGGAGCGGGCGCATAGGTGACGTCGAGCCCCGCCGGCAGCTGCTGCTTCGCGTCGGTGTTGCCGTCCATGGCGACGACCAGGTGCCGCACCCGCGGCCCGATGTGCGCCATCAACTGCACGGCGCGGATCTGCGCCCCACCCGCCCCGAAGGTCGCGAAGGCATGCAGCCAGGTGGGCCTTCCCGTCATGCCGACACCTGCGATGACGGGTGGTTCGTGGCTCGGCGCACGAGTTCGGGCGAGACGTCGTTCACGGGCGAGGCATGGTCCTGGCCCGATGCACCGAGCGCAACCGTGGCGTGGCGAACGCGGAGCGGCGATGATGCGGAGCCACCCGATGGCCGCATCGCTCCACCTCCGCCTGCTCGCGGTCCTGCCGCTGTGCCTCGCCCTCCGCGCCCAGGCGCCGGACCCGCTCACGCTCGCGCGCGTGCTCGAGCAGGGCCCGCAGCTCGCGGCCGTGCAGCCCACGACGGTATGGCGTCCCGGTGGTCACGAGGCGACCGTGGTGGTGACCGCCGCCGACGGCAACCAGACGCTGCACGCCCTGGCCGACGGCAAGCTGGTCGACGTTCCGTTGGCCGACGCGCGCGCGCTGCGCAAGGCGCTCGCCGCAGCGACGGCCCAGACGAGCGCACCGCCGACGGACGGCGCTGCTGCCGGAGCACCAGCCGCCGGGACATCTCCGGCCGCCGAAGCTCCGGCGCGCTTCCCGCCACTCGCGTGGCTCGACGCGACCACGCTGCGCGTCGAACTGCCGAACGCCGTGCACCACTGGCAGCTCGGGGCGGCGACCTCGACGGTGCTGCTCGCCTGGCAACCGACCGACGCGGCAGACCACCCCACCGCGGTGCTCGCACCGGACGACCAGCGCGTGGCGTGCGTGCGCGACCATCAAGTCTGGCTCCACGAACGTTCGGGCCGCATCCGCCAGCTGACCTTCGACGGCAGCCCCGACCTCGTCTACGGCGGGGCGGCCCACCGCGCCGAGTTCGGCATCGAACGCGGCCTGTTCTGGAGCGACGACGGCCGCTTCCTCGCCTTCTACCGCGAGGACCAACGCGGCATCGCGGCGTATCCGTACCAGGACCTCGCCACGCTGCCACCGCGGCCGTCGGCGGGCCGCTACCCGATGGCGGGCCAGGCTCACGCCAAGGTCGCGGTGCTGGTGCTCGACACGACCGACGGCGGCGTGCACTGGCTCGATGCCGATCCGGACGAGGACGTCTACTGGACCAACCTCACCTTCGGCCCCGACCACACGCTGCACGCCGTGCGCGTGAACCGCGGCCAGGACCACCTCGAGCTGGTGCGTTACGACGCGCGCACCGGCAAGCGCATCGCTCGCTTGCTCGAGGAACACGACGCCGCCTGGATCGAGCCCGAGCACGGCCCGAGGTTCCTCGCCGACGGCAGCTTCGTGTGGTGGTCCAAGCGCAGCGGGCATCGCCACCTGTTCCGCTGCTCGGGCAGCGACGCGCCACAGCCGATCACGCAGGGTGCCTTCGACGTGCAACGGCTGCTCGGGGTCGCCCTGGACGGCAGCGCGGTGTTCTTCGAAGCGGCGGGCGAGGATCCACGCCAGTGCCACCTGTTCCGCGCCACGCTCGACGGCAGCGACGTGCGCCAGCTTACGCGCGAGCACGGCACGCACCACGCGACACTCTCGCCCGATCGGCAGTGGGCCCACGTGCAGTGGTCGAACCTCGAGACGCGGCCGAACGCGCGCCTGCTCGACCTCGCCCAGGGCACCACGATCGCGCTGCCCGAAGCGCACGATCCGTTGGCGAACACGCCGTTGCCGACGCAGCGCCTGTTCCAGATCAAGGCAGAGGACGACACGGTGCTCTACGGACACCTGGCGCTGCCGTCGGACCTCGCCGAACGACAGCGTTGCCCCGTGCTGCTCTACGTCTACGGGGGCCCCCACGTGCAACTGGTCACCGACCAGTGGCTCGGTGATGCGCCGCTGTGGCTGCAGGCGCTCGCCGCGGAAGGCTACGTGGTCTGCAGGCTCGACAACCGGGGCACGCCGAACCGCGGCGCTGCCTTCGAACAGGCGGTGCACCGGCGCCTCGGCGTGCTCGAAGTGCAGGACCAGCTGCGTGCGGTCGCGTGGCTCGCCGAACAGCCGTTCGTCGACGCCCAGCGCATCGGTGTGCACGGCTGGTCCTACGGCGGCTACCTGACGCTGCGCCTGCTGCTGGCGGCGCCGACCACGTTCGCCTGCGGCGCCAGTGGAGCCCCGGTCACCGACTGGCGCATGTACGAGACCGGCTACACCGAACGCTATCTCGACGGCCCGCAGGAGAACGCGGCCGGCTACGACTTCGCCAGCTGCCTGCCGTTCGTCGATCGGCTGCAGCGGCCCCTGCTGCTGGTGCACGGCACCGACGACCGCACGGTGATGTGGTCGCACAGCCTCGCCTTCGTCGACCGCTGCATCGCCACCGGCAAGCAGATCGACTACTTCCCCTACCCGATGCAGCGGCACGCGCTGACCGGCGTGCACCGCCGCCACTTCCTGCAGCTGCTGCACGACTGGCTGGGCCGTCACCTGCGCCCAGGCGAACGGAAGGAAGATCCGCCGCCGCAGCCGCCGACGCCCTCCGAGAACCCGGCCGGCACCTCGACCGAGCCGCCGAAACCGAACGCCCCACAGGCCGCGCCAACCCCGCAGCAACCGCAATGAACGCTTCGGCCCGGCCCGATCACCCATGACGACGCTCGAATCGATCCTCCCGCTCGCCACGGCCAAAGGCCTCCCCACCGCGGGACCGTTCGCAGCGCCGTCCGCCTGCCTCGCCGAACTCCGGCGCCGCGATCCCGACGCGCTCGACGACGAGCGCTGGGCCGCGGTGACCACCGAAGCGGGCATCCTGCTGGTCGGCAACGACGGGCAGGGCCTGCCGCCCGAGGTCGAGCGCCGGTCGCTGGCGCAGCTCACCGACAAGCGCGAGAAGGGCGAGCTGCTGACGAAGCTGCGCGCGATCGACCTCGGCAAGAGCGAGGTGCTGTTCGACGTCGAGAACCTGGCGTGGTTCCCCTCGCCGGGCGCCGCCGAAGGCTGGCTGCTGCGCCGGCGGTCGCGCCGCGAGGATGCCCTGGCGTTGCGCCGCTTCGGCCTGTGGATCGGCAACGGTGGCGACCGCGGCGTCGCGGTGTTCTCGCCGAACGAGGACGCGATGCTGGTCGCGTCGATGCGGCTGCGCATGAAGGGCGTGATCGCCCGCCGCATCGAGGACTTCTACGCGCGCCACCAGCTGCCGATGCCGCGCGCGCTGCCGCCGTTCGATCCCACGGCCGCTGCCGAGCTCGCGGCGATGCTGCAGGAGACGACGCCCGGGCCGCGCCGTTCGCTCGCCAACTACCTCGCCTACCTCGGACCGGTGCGCTGCTTCGCGTTCGCGAAGCTCGCGGTCGAACTCGCCGCCCACCCGGAATGGGAGATGGCGCACGTGCAGGGTCTGCTGACCGAGATCGGCCTCGTCGCGACCGACGACGGCGAGGCGGTCGCGATCGAGGACCCGCGCGTCGGCAGCAACGGACCACGCAGCGTCGGTGGCATCTGCTTCCGGTTGCTGGCGCGCTGGGTCGGCCGACGGCTGGCCGGCTGGATCGAGCACCAGGGCTGACGCTCCTGCCTCTGCTGCGATCGCAGCCGTCCAGCCACCGCATTCTTCACGGGAGCTTGTGCGGACCTTGCCAGGTGCCGCGAACCTTCCGTGCGGGTCGTGCTCGGCAGGCGCGCCCACGAGCCCGCCGCGGACCACCATGCACGACCGGCAACAGGAACTGTCCGCCGCCCTGGTCGCGATCGAAGACTTGCTGCACGACCTGGCGGCCTTCGGGGATCGCCACGCCGAAGCCGTGGCCGCCGTGCCGGCGGAGATGCGGCCGAGTGCGACGAACCTCGCCCACTACCTGGCGGTGCGCACCCGCGACCTGCGTGGCCTGCAGGCCCGACTGCACGCGCTGTCGCTGTCGTCGCTAGGCCGGCTCGAAGGCCACGTGCTCGGCACGGTGCTCGGCGTGCGCACGGCGCTCCGTTCGCTCGCGTCGCTGCCTCCCAACGCGGCCTCACCCATCGAACCGCTCGACAGCGACGACGCGGAGCAGCGACTGGTCCACCACACCACGACGCTGCTCGGGCCACGCCCACGCACCCGCGACACGCGCATCATGGTGACGCTGCCGAGCGAAGCAGCCACGGATCGCGAACTGGTGAGCCAGCTGCTGCAGGGCGGCATGGGCATCGCACGCATCAACCTCGCCCACGATGGCCCACGCGCCTGGTCGGCCATGGTGGCGTCGGTGCGCGAGCAGGCAGCCAGCCTCGGCGTGCCCTGCCGGATCCTCGTCGACCTGCCCGGCCCGAAGCTGCGCACCGGACCATTGCCGGCTGGCCCCGGGGTGCTGCGACTGCGGCCGCGCCGCGACCTGTTCGGCCGCTGCACGAGGCCCGCAGTGGCCCGCCTGGGCTCGGCCGACCAGCATCCGTCCGACAACCTGCCATACGTGCCGGTCTCGTCCGGTCTGATCCCCTACTGCACGCCGGGCGACGAACTGGTGGTCGTCGACACCCGCGGTCTAGAACGGTCCCTCGTCGTGCAATCGGTCGACGGCACGACCTGCGTCGCCACCTGCGATCGCACCGTGTATCTCGGCTCTGGTTGCCCGATCCTGCTGCGTCGCGGCATCACCGACCTCGGCCACGGCACGATCGGAGCGCTGCAGCCCGTGGCGACGCACGTCGCCCTGCAAGCCGGCGACGAACTGCGCCTGTCGCCTGCCGTCACCGCCGGCTGCGCCGGGCAGGTGCAGGCCGACGGCAGCGTGGCACCCAACCGCATCGGTTGCACCGAGCCGCGCATCGTGACCGACGCGAAGGTCGGCGACAGGATCTGCTTCGACGACGGCAAGGTCCAGGGCATCGTACGCGCGCACGACGGCCACGAGTTGCGCATCGAGATCACCGGGGTGCCGCCGGGTGGCGCGCGCCTTCGCGCCGAGAAGGGCATCAACCTGCCGGACACCGACCTGCAGGTCTCCGCCCTCACCACCCACGACCGATCCCTGCTCGACTGGGTTACAGCCAACGCCGACGTGGTCGGGATGTCGTTCGTCCAGCGTCCGTCCGACTTGTTGCAGCTCGAAGCCGAACTGCACCGGCGGAACCGCCCCGACCTCGGGGTGATGCTGAAGATCGAGACGGCGGCGGGTTTCCAGCACCTCCCCGAGCTCCTGTTCGCCGGGCTGCGCAATCCCCCGCTCGGCGTGATGGTGGCCCGCGGCGACCTCGCGGTCGAAGTCGGCTACGAACGGCTCGCCGAGGTGCAGGAGGAGATCCTGTGGCTGTGCGAAGCAGCGCACGTGCCGGTGGTCTGGGCGACCCAGGTGCTCGACACGATGGCGCGCACCGGTGTGCCGACGCGTGCCGAGGTCACCGACGCGGCGATGGGCGGTCGCGCCGAGTGCGTGATGCTCAACAAGGGGCCCTACGTGGTCGAGGCGACGCGCTTCCTCGCGAGCCTGCTGGAGCGCATGCAGGAACACGCGCACAAGAAGCGTTCGCTGCTGCGGCGGCTGCGGGTCGCCGGCAATCCGCCCGATGCTGGGGCGCAGGGAGCCCCGGAGCGGGACCGGCACACGGATGGATGAAGCGGAACGCGCCCGGCAGAGGCGAAGTCCGGGGCCTGGCACCATCGCGCCCGGTGGCGGACTACCGGACGATCCCGACCGCCGGATTCGTCAGTTCGATCAGGCCCGCCGGCGTCATCGTCGCCGCCCCGATCTCGAGGCAGGTGCCGCGCAGCGAGACCACGTTCGGGATCGGGAACGACAACGGCCCAGCGCCGCTGGCGTCGAGCACGCCCATCGCCAGCAGGAACATCGTGCTCTCGTCGAGGATCAGCTCCCAGGTGCCGAGGCGTTGCGCGTAGGTCGCGAAGCTCAGGAACACGTAGGCCGTGTCGCCGGGCGCGCCGTGGGTCGTGGTCGTGAACATGCCGCCGAGCGGTGCTTGCGAGGCCTTCTGGTTCGGCAGGATCCGGGAGGCGTTGGCGACGCTGTCGAACACCGGGCCACCCGGGCTCGGGGTCAGCACCACCGACGGCTCGTACTGGACGTTCGGCAGCACCGGGTAGAACCAGGTGTAGTTGTCGAACACGCTGGGAACCGGCCACGCTGCCGACGGCAACGGGTCGGCCACCAGGATCGAATCGCCGCACACGTGCACGAGCGAGCCCGTGGTGAAGGTGCTGTCGGAGAACCCGACGCACGAGGCCGGTTCGGAGTAGACGCCGAAGCTCGAGCCCGCGCGCAGCTCCGAATCGACGATCCACACCTTGGAACGGATCACGTCGAGCGCGGTCTGGGCGCGCTGCTCGAAGCCGAGGTGGTAGCTGAGATCGTGGCCGACGATCGTCGAGTCGACGATCGTCGCCTGCGACGAGACGATCTGCGTGGTGTCCAGCGTGCAACGCTGCACGGTCAGGCCGATCGACTGGGCGAGCAGCGCCACCCGATCCGCCTGCGGCGACAGCGACTCGACGACGCAGTCCTCGAGGTGCACGGTCGGTGCTGGCCACGCGTTCGAGAACGTCGCCGCGGTCAGCGCCCACTGCCCGGTCCGTTCGCTCTGGAAGGTCACGCCCTGCAGCACGACGCGCTGCACGGCCCCGCCCCACAGGTAGACCTCCATCGCCTGGCTCTGCGCAGCGGTCGGCACCACCACGGGATCCCCTTCGCCCTGCAGCACGAAGGAGTGCTGGGTGCTGACCACCACGGCTTCGTAGGTACCGGCGCGCAGCGTCAGCAGGTCGCCGGCCTGCAGGTCGGCGAACGCCGCGGCCAGCGACGTGTGGTTCGTGCCGGGGCCGTTGGCGGCGTCGACGACGACGACCCGTTGGGCCACGGCGGGAGAGAGGAGAGCGGACAACAGCAGGAGACGCGGGATCATGGATGCCTCGGAATGCGCGCCCGAACGGCGCTCGTCCGGGTACCACGCATTCCGAGGCCGCCACCCGTCAGGATTCCCGCGCGTTCCCGGTCAGCGGGCCCGCCACGCCGCCGCCTGTTCCGGGCGACCGTTCGTGGCGTAGGCATCGGCGATGGTCCGCCGCGCCTGCGCGAGCAGGCCGTGACCCGCCGGCAGCAGTGCTGTGAGGCGCTCGTACTCGGCGAGCAGCACCGGTTCGGCCTCGGCGAAGCGCTTGCTCCACGCGAGGCAGGCGCCGTGGTTGAAGCGCATCATCGCGCCCTCGGGATTGTCGGCGGCGACCAGCTGCCGGCTCGCCAGGGCCGCGCGCGCCAGCAGCGGCTCGGCCTCGGCGAACTTGCCGGACAGGTTCAGCACCATGCCGAGGTTGTGCAGAGCCTGCAGGTGCGGCACGTCCATCGCCCGCCCCTTCGCTTCGTGGGCCGCGACCACGGCCCGCATCGACTCGATCGCCTCGGGCCGCTTGCCGCGCGCCATCAGCAGGTGGTCGTGGCCGGGACCGAACACGCGCCGCGCGAGGTCGAGCAGCTCCGGATACAGCGCCTCGGCGGCGGCGTGGTCGCCCGACTCCTGCAGCACGGTCACGTAGCCGGCCATCGCCTCGCAGGCGAGCCGCGTGTCGACGCCGTGGTGCTCCTTCGCCTGCCGCCACGCCCGCTCGGCGGCGGCCTTGGCCTCGTCCCCCTGCTGCAGCGCCGCCGCGGCCTTCGCCGTCCAGCGCTCGGCAGCGATGCCCGACGGCACGTGCTGCGTGCGCGCCGCCAGATCCCGCAGTTCGGCCGCGGCAGCCAGCAGCTCGGAATCCTGGTTCTCGTCGGCCAGGAACCGGCACCGTTCGGCCAGCACCTGCAGGCGCACGAGCTCGCCGAGGCCTGTGCTGGCCGCGACGGCCTGCTGCAGCAGCCGTTCGCCCGCGTCCCGTTCGCCGAGCTTCGTCAGGGTGCGGCCGAGCAGAGCCTGCAGCACGACGCCGAAGCCGAGCGCGTCCGCCTCCTCCTCGGCACGCGCACAGCCGCGCAGCACGTCCGGCTGCAGGGCGAGCGCCCGTTCGAAGTCGCGCCGCGCCTCCTCGTACCGACCGAGCCTGCGGAAGGCACTGCCGCGCACTTCGCGCAGCGCCTGCTCGACCGCGGGATCGCCGCTCGCCCGTGCGTCGATCGCCGTGGCGTCGAGCCACTCGTGCACCGTCAGCTCGCGGCTGGCCGCGGTCTCGTCGATCGCGTCGAACAGCCCGCGGGTGGTGCGCTGCACGGCCCGGCTGGTCGCACTCGCGCGCAGCGCCGCGCGTTCGCCGGCCAGCGCCCGTTCG
>JAEUHU010000024.1 GCA_016793305.1 Planctomycetota bacterium | reverse complement strand
TACGCGATCCTGATCGACCTCGGCCCGGACTTCACCAAGCCGGACCCGGCACTGCCGCCGGCGAAGTGATCCCAGCCGCCGCGCGACGAGGTGTTCTTTCCTCTCGCGCGGCGCGGGCCGACTCGCTGTAGTCCTGGCCCGAAATGCCACGCCGCACAGACCTGAAGTCGATCCTGATCCTTGGGTCCGGGCCGATCGTGATCGGCCAAGCCTGCGAGTTCGACTATTCGGGGGTACAGGCCTGCAAGGCCCTGCGCGCGGACGGCTACCGGATCGTGCTGATCAACAGCAACCCGGCGACGATCATGACCGATCCCGAGATGGCGGATCGGACCTACATCGAGCCGATCACGCCCGACGTCGTCGCCAAGATCATCGAGCAGGAACGGCCCGACGCGATCCTGCCGACCCTCGGTGGCCAGACCGCCCTCAACTGCGCGATGCAGCTGAACGACATGGGCGTGCTGACGAAGTTCGGCGTCGAGATGATCGGCGCGCGCCCGGAGGCGATCCAGAAGGCCGAGGGTCGCCTCGAGTTCCGCGACGCGATGGAGAAGATCGGCCTGTCGTGCGCCCGCTCGCAGCTGGCCTACTCGATGGACGAGGCGCGCAAGGCGCTCGACGTGATCGGGCTGCCGTGCGTGATCCGGCCCGGCTTCACGATGGGCGGCAGCGGCGGCGGCATCGCCTACAACCTGCAGGAGTTCGAGGACATCGCCGCGCGCGGCCTGCAGCTGTCGCTGAACAGCGAGATCCTGGTCGAGGAGTCGATCGCCGGCTGGAAGGAGTACGAGCTCGAGGTCGTTCGCGACCGCAACGACAACGTCATCATCGTCTGCTCGATCGAGAACTTCGATCCGATGGGCGTGCACACCGGCGACTCGATCACGGTGGCACCCTCGCAGACGCTCAGCGACCGCGAGTACCAGCTGCTGCGCGATGCGGCGATCGCCTGCATCCGCGAGATCGGCGTCGACACCGGCGGCAGCAACGTGCAGTTCGCGATCAACCCGCGCGACGGGCGCATGATCGTGATCGAGATGAACCCGCGCGTCAGCCGCAGCTCGGCACTGGCCAGCAAAGCGACCGGCTTCCCGATCGCGAAGATCGCCGCCAAACTCGCCGTCGGCTACACGCTCGACGAGCTCGACAACGACATCACGAAGACGACCAAGGCCTGCTTCGAGCCGACCATCGACTACTGCGTCGTCAAGTTCCCCCGCTGGGCGTTCGAGAAGTTCCCGACCGCGGACTCGGTGCTGACCACGCAGATGAAGTCGGTCGGCGAGGTGATGGCGATCGGCCGCACCTTCAAGGAGGCGATGCAGAAGGCGTTGCGCGGCCTCGAGACCGGCCGCAACGGCTTCGGCAACGTGCCGGGCAAGCCGCACTGCAAGCCGGAGGAGGCGAACGTCGACGCGATCCGCCCGCACCTCGTCACCCCGCGCGCCGACCGCATCGACTGGGTCCGATCGGCCCTGCTGGTCGGCATGAGCGTCGAGGAGGTCTTCGACTGTTCGAAGATCGACCCGTGGTTCCTCGACCAGCTGGCCGAGTTGGTCGCGCACGAGCACCGCATCGTCGACGCCGTGCGCAACGGCCTCTCGGGGCTCGGTCGCGAACGGATGCGCGAGACGAAGCGCCTGGGCTTCAGCGACCGCCAGATCGCCGCCGCATGCCCCGGCAAGGTCACCGAGTGGCAGGTGCGCGAACACCGCAAGGCGCTCGGGGTCCTGCCGGTCTACAAGCGCGTCGACACCTGTGCTGGCGAGTACCCGAGCCACACGCCCTACCTGTACTCGACCTACGACGCCGGCGAGGACGAGGTCGAGCTCGGCGCCGCGTCCCCGGCCGGCCCGGCGGCGGCAGCCGCGCGCCAGCGCGTGATCGTGCTCGGCGGCGGCCCGAACCGCATCGGCCAGGGCATCGAGTTCGACTACTGCTGCGTGCACGCGGCGATGGCTCTGCGGGCGATGGGCTACGAGACCGTGATGGTGAACAGCAACCCCGAGACGGTGTCGACCGACTTCGACACCTCGGACATGCTGTTCTTCGAGCCGCTGACGCACGAGGACGTGATGAACGTCGTCGACCGGCTGAAACCGCGCGGGGTGATCGTGCAGTTCGGCGGCCAGACGCCGCTGAACCTCGCCCGCGGCTTGCAGGACCACGGCGCTCCGCTGGTCGGCACCAGCGTCGACTCGATCGACGAGGCCGAGGACCGCGAGCTGTTCAGCAAGCTGATCACCAAGCTCGGCATCGACCAGCCACCGAACGGCATGGCCAAGGACGCCGCCGGAGCGCTCGCCGCCGCCGACCGCATCGGCTACCCGGTGCTGGTGCGACCGAGCTTCGTGCTCGGCGGCCGCGCCATGGAGGTCGTCTACGACCGCCTCGGCCTCGAGTCCTACATGGAGCGGCACCGCTCGTTCTCGGAGGAACGGCCGCTGCTGGTCGACAAGTTCCTCGACTCGGCGATCGAGGTCGACGTCGACGCGATCGCCGACGGCGAGGACGTGGTGATCGGCGGCATCATGGAGCACATCGAGGAGGCCGGCATCCACTCCGGAGACTCGAGCTGCTCGCTGCCGCCCTACACGCTGACCGAAGGGCTGATCGAGGAGATCGCCGAGAAGACCCGGCGCCTCGCGCGCGCCCTGAAGGTCATCGGCCTGATGAACGTGCAGTGGGCCGTGCGCGGCAACAAGGTCTACATCCTCGAGGCCAACCCGCGCGCCTCGCGCACGGTGCCGTTCGTCAGCAAGGCGATCGCCCAGCCGCTCGCGAAGATGGCGGCGCGGCTGATGCTCGGCGAGACGCTGCGGCAGGTCGGCGTGGTCGAACGGCTTGAGCCGCCCTACTTCTCGGTGAAGGCGCCGGTGTTCCCGTTCAACAAGTTCCACGGCGTCGACACGGTGCTCGGCCCGGAGATGAAGTCGACCGGCGAGGTGATGGGCATCGACACGCGCTTCGGCACCGCGTTCGCGAAGGCGATGATCGGGGCCGGCAACGCGCTGCCGAAGGAAGGCAAGGTGTTCGTGTCGGTGCGCGACGAGGACAAGCGCCTGATCGTGCCGCTGATCGACCGACTGCACGGCCTCGGCTTCGAGATCGTCGCGACCGGCGGCACGGCCAAGGCGCTGCAGAACGCCGGCATCCCGGTACAGCGCGTGATGAAGATCCACGAGGGCCGTCCGCACGTGCTCGACCTGGTGATGAACCGCGAGGTCCGGCTGATCGTCAACACGCCGAGCGGCCGCCGCGAACGCAGCGACGACCGGCTGATCCGCAGTGCGGCGGTCTCGCACCGCATCCCTTGCATCACGACGATCGCGGCTGCGTCGGCGACCATCCAGGGGCTCGAGGCGTGGCTGAAGAAGCCGCTCGAGGTGACGCCGCTGCAGGACCACCACACGCGCCTCGTGGCCGCGGCCGCCAAGGCCTGACCCGCCGGCCGCCCGCCGATCCCGTCGATCGCGCCCGCTGCGCGCGTGATTCCCGTTCCGCCGGCACCTACCATCGGCCCCGCTGCGCCGGGCCTCCGTCCGCGCCGCCCAAAGCCCATGTCGCAAGCCCCCCGCCACGATTCCCCGCTCGCCAAGGAAGTCGCCAAGTTCTGCCTCGCCCAGGTGACGATCGCGCAGCAGAAGCGCGCCACGTTCCCGGCCCATCCGCTCTGGGCCGCCGCCGCCAAGACCGGCACCGAGCTGTGGCTCGACACCGGCGACGTCGACGCGGCGAAGGAGCTCTGGGTGCGCGAGTTC
>JAEUHU010000554.1 GCA_016793305.1 Planctomycetota bacterium | reverse complement strand
CGCGATCTCGCCGACGATGCGGTACCGGTCGCGGCCCGACGGCTTCACCTTCGCGAGGGACGAGCCCGGCGCCACGATCGGCGAACCGCCGTGCTCCGAGCCCGAATCGGGCAGCAGGATCTTCGACACCCGGCCGTGGCGCGTGCCGAGCAGGTCGAGGACGGAGCGCCGGTCGTTCGCAGCAGCGTTGGGATCTTGGCTCATGGCGTGCGGGCGGCACCTGCCGGTACGGGGCAGCGGGTTCGGGACGATTCAGGACGAGGTCGGACGGCCGGCGCGGCGGAGCCGTCTCGACCGTCGAACCCGACAAGCGTGCGGGCGGCGCGCGACGGATCAGGTTTCCTCGCGAAACGCCCTGACGCCTTCGCCCCCCGGAACGGGCGCCTCGACGGAGTGTCCGGCGGCGCCAGGCGCTACTTCGCGAGCGCCGCGCGGCACTTCGCCAGGGTCGCGCGGTACTCGGCGAGCTGGGGGCTGTCCGCCGGCAGCAGGGACTCCGCCATCGTCACCGCGGCCTCGAGCCCGGGCAGGGCCCGGGCCGGTTCGCCGTTCTGCAGGCGGGTCCTGGCGGCGAACCACTGCAAGCGGGCCATGACCTTGGAAGGGCCTGGCTGCAGGCGCGCGTGCATCGCCAGCGCTTCGTCGAGGGCTGGCTGCGCGTCGATCGGCTTGTCCAGCGCGAGCCGCGCGCGGCCGAGCAGGATCAGCAAGCTGACGAGCGCCTCGTGGTCGCCACCGTGGTGGTGGCGGCCGTGGTCGACGGCCTCGACCAGCACCGGTTCGGCTTCGGCGTCGCGGCGCAGGTCGAAGAGCAACTTGCCCAGGTTGAAGAGATCGTGGGCCAGGGCCTCGTCCATGCCCAGGCGGCGGCGCATGCCGACCGCCTGCTCGAGCGGCGGCAGCGCCTCCGCCTCCCGCTTCTGGCTGCAGTGCAAGTCGGCCAGCGCCTCGAGCAGTTCGGCGGTGAGCGGGTGGTCGCCGGGGAACACGGCCTGCGACATGCGCACGGCCTCCCGCAGCAGAGGCTCCGCCGCTTCGAACTGGCCCTGGGCTTCGTGGGCGGCGGCCAGGTTGGCGAGGCATTTGGTGGTGACCGGGTGGTCGCCCGCGAACATCCGACGGTTCTCGGCGAGCGCTTCGGCGAACAGCGGCTCTGCCTCGGCGGCGCGGCCCGTGCTCCACAGCAGGTGTCCGAGGCTGCAGCTGTTGCTCACCTTGCTCGGATGGTCGCCCGGCAGCTGCTGCAGGGTGTTGCGAGCCTCGCGAAACAGCGCCTCGGCGGCTTCGATCTGGCCGAGGTGCTCGAGGATGCCGCCGAGGGTGCCCTTGCTCGTGGCGACCTCCACGCTATCCGGCCCGACGAGCCGGACCGTGGTCGCCAGCGCCTGTCGCATGATCGGTTCGGCTTCGGCGAAGCGTCCGAGGTGCGCCAGCATGGTGGCGATGTTGTTCTGCGCGGTGCAGAGTGCGTCGTCGACGGGGTCGGGCACCTGCTGCAGCATCGCCAGCACCTCCTGGTTGACGGCCAGGGCCTCCTCGTGGCGCCCGAGCTGGCTCTTCACGTAGCCGAGCGTGCGCAGGCTGCGCGCCGTGTCCACGTGCGGCCCGCGGTGCCGCGTTCGGGTCAGCACCAGCGCGCGTTCGGCCAAGGGCAGCGCCTCGTCGGCGCGGCCGTGGTCGGCCAGCACTTCGGCGATCGTCTCCAGCACGTCGGCGGTCACCTGGGGTTGGTCGCGCAGCACGCCGCGATCGATCATGCGGACCGCCTTCTGCATGGCGTCGACGATGCTGGTGTTCTGCTGGCCGCCGTGGACCGGGTCGGCGGAGCGCAGCGTCTGCGTCACGAAGGCCGTGATCGCCTCGGCCCGGCGCCGTGCGGCCGCCTCGGCGCGCGCATGGTCTTCCGCGAGCCGGCGCTGCACGTCCGCGGTCTGCTGCATGGTCACGGCGCGGTCGCGTTCGCGCGCGGCGACGTTCGCCTGCCAGGCGAACGCGACCACACCGGCGAGCAGGGCGGCGCCGGTGGCGGCGCTGGCCAGCACCAGGGCGCGGTTGCGGCGCACGAACTTGCGCAGGCGGTAACCTGCACTCGGCGGGGCCGCGACCACGGCTTCGCCGCGCAGGTGCCGCAGCACGTCCGCCGCCAGATCGCTGGCGGTCTCGTAGCGGCGCACGCGGTCCTTCTCGAGCGCGCGCATGACGATCCAGTCGAGGTCGCCGCGCAGCAGGATGCCGAGCCGCCGCGGTTCCACGCCGCGTTGCGCCGCGATGGCGGCGATCGTCTCGCGGGCGGCCGACAACCGCGTCGACGGCCGCGGTGGGTCGACGTCGCGGATCAGCCGCTGCAGTTCGCCGAGCATGGCGATGCCGAGGGTCTTCTCGTCGAACGGCGTGCTGCCCGTCAGCAGTTCGTAGAGCATCACGCCGAGCGAATAGACGTCGGTGCGCGTGTCGATGTCGAGCGATCCGGCAGCCTGCTCGGGGCTCATGTACTGCAGGGTGCCGATGACCTGCTGGTGCTCGGTGAACAACGTCTTCTCGGTCAGCTTCTGCGAGGTCGCCTTGGCGATGCCGAAGTCGATGACCTTGGCGTGGGGCCGGCCGTCGATCGTCGTCACCAGGACGTTGCTCGGCTTGAGGTCCCGATGGATGACGCCCTTGCCGTGTGCGTGCTGCACGGCCGCGCACACCTGGGCGAACAGTTCGAGCCGCTCGGCGATGGGCAGCCGGTTCTGGTCGCAGTAGGCGACGATCGGCTGGCCCTGCACCAGGTCCATCACGAAGTACGGGCGGCCCGACGAGGTGGCGCCGGCATCGAGGGCGCGGGCGATGTTGGGGTGCTCCATCATCGCCAGCGCCTGCCGTTCCTGCTCGAACCGGGCGACCACCTGGCGCGTGTCCATGCCGAGCTTCAGGACCTTCAGGGCGACGCGGCGCTGCACCGGCTCGGTCTGTTCGGCTAGGAACACGACGCCGAAGCCGCCCTCGCCGATCTGCTGCAGCAGCTTGTACGGGCCGATCCGCGAGCCCGGGCCTTCGGCGACGTCGGCCTGCTCCGCCGCTGCGCTCACCGCCGCCGGCAACTGTCCGGTCGGCTCGCTGAGGAAGCGCACGTCGTCGGCGCCGGCGAGCATCGCCTGCAGTCGCCGGCGCAGGGCGTCGTCGCCGGCGCAGGCTTCGGCCAGGAAGGCACTGCGTGCGTCCGCCGGCAGGTCCACGCACTGTGCGAACAGGGTGCGCAGGCGTTCATGGTGACGGTCTTGCATCGGGGGCCGGTCAGTCTCGTTCGCTGTCGATCGCTTCTTTCAGCCAGCCGCGGGCGAACGTCCACAACCGCTTGACGGTCGGAGCCGACACGCCGAGTGCCGACGCGGTCTCGTCGATGCTGAGACCGGCGAAGTAGCGCAGGCGCACGACCTCGCTGGCTTCCGGATCCGCCTGCTGCAAGCGCGTGATCGCCTGGTCGAGGATCAGGAATCCCATCGACTGTTGTTCGGAGTCCGGGTCGGGCAGGCCGGCGAGATCGACGGCCGCCCGGCGCGCCTCGGGGCCGCCGCGCTTCTGGGCCGTCTTCTTGCGCGCGTGCTCGACCAGGATGCGGCGCATCGCCTCGGCAGCGGCGGCGAAGAAGTGCGCCCGGTTCTGCCACGGCAGTTCGCGTGGACCGACCAGCCGCAGGAACGCCTCGTGCACGAGTGCCGTGGCCTGCAGCGTGTGTCCGGCGCCCTCGCCGCGCAGTTGCCTCTGCGCCAGGCTGCGCAGCTGGTCGTAGACGAGCGGCAGCAGTCGTTCGACCCGGGCCGAATCGGGCATCTGCTGCTGGGTCAGCAGCGTGAACGTGGGCGAGTCCGGCTCGGCGGCCATCGCCGGATGGTAGCTGGAGCGAGAGGCTCACGGGGAGCGTGCGCGGGAATCGACGCGGCGGAGCCTGTCCACGGCCTCGACCGGGTCGGTGCTGCACCGCGTGGCGGAATCGACGGAACACGTGCAGACGATCGCATCAGCCCAGCACCTCGCCAGCCGCCAGATCGCGCGCGAACCCGACGAACGGTAGCACGGTCAGATCGCGTTCCTGCTGGCGCGCGTCGCCGGTGTAGATGCCGAACGCCGCCGTGAGGCGCCCCTCCTTCTTCAGGTCGGCGAGTGCGCTGCCGTACTCGCTGCGCCAGCGCTTGCTGGCCTTGACCTCGAAGCCGATCCGCGTGTCGCCACGCTCCCACACGAAGTCGACTTCGGAGCCGCTCGGGGTGCGCCAGTAGGACAGTGTGCCGCCGAGGTTCTGGTAGGCGATCGCCGCGCGCAGTTCGTGGAACACCAGGGTCTCGAGCAGGGCACCCCGCTCCGGGTCGGTCAGTGGCTCGCGCAAGCGGCCAGCGAGGCCACGGGCGACGCCGGGGTCGAACAGGAAGAACTTCGGGTGCTGCACTTCCTTGATGCGTGCGCGCGGCCGCCACGCCGGCAACCAGGTGCCGAGCAGGGTGTCGACGAGCACTTCGAAGTGGCGCGCCACGGTGGGGCGGGCCACGCCGGCGTCGCGGGCCACGCCGGTGACATTGACGACCTGGCCGTTGCACAGCGCCGCGACCTCGAGGAAGCGCGCGAACCCGCCGATGTCCTTGGTCAGTGCTTCCTGCTGCACTTCTTCGCGCAGGTACGTGCTGACGTATGCGTCGAGGATGTCGATCGCCGAACCCGGCTCGTTGCGCACCATCGGCAGGCAGCCGGTCGCCAGCAGGTCATCGAGGGAGAAGTCGAATCCGAGTTCGGCTGCCGTGAGCGGGAGAAACTGGCGAGTGATCGCTCGACCGGCCAGCAGGTTGACTTCGAGTCGCCGCAGCTTGCGGGCGCTCGAGCCGCTCAGTGCAAACCGATAGCGCTTGCCTCGCTCCGCGAGCAGTGCGTGGACTTCGTCGAGCAGGGCCGGCATGCGCTGGACTTCGTCGACGACCACCCACGAGCCCGGCGGCAGCGCCTCGACCTGCGCCCGAAACGTCTCGGGCCGGCGGGTGAGCTCCAGCACCAGGGGCATGCGCAGCAGGTCGAACCAGTGCGCGCCCGGCAGCTGCTGGCGCAGCCACGTGCTCTTGCCGGTGCCGCGTGGACCGAACAGGAAGAACGACTCGCCGGGCGCCTTTAGCTGGCGTGTATACATAGCGAGCGTTTTAACGGTAAAAACGCTCGCGACCTATACAGGTTCTCCAAGTCATGCGGCAGTAGAGGTATACAGACTGATGCAGGGGATGGCTCTGGCCCCCGAGGCCTCACTTGCCGGGCGTCTCTCCCCCGTCCGAGGCTGGGGCCGGCTTCTCCTTCGCGACGAACGTCGGCCGCGCCTCGAGCGCGTCGATCGCCAGCACCGTGCGGTACACGCACGCCGTGGTGCGCCACAGCGCCGTGCGGTCCAGCGTCGCGATCGTGTCGGTCGGCTGGTGGTAGTCGTCGTGCTCGCTGGTCGAGAAGAACAGGAACGGGATCTTGCGGCGCTCGAACGGCGCGTGGTCGCTGCGACCTTCGGCCTGTTTCTCGATCATCGGCCCGAGCACACCGAAGTCCTCGGGGGCGAACAGCGGCAGCTGCTCGGCGGCGAACACGGCGCGCGTCAGCTGGGCGAGCTCGGGCGACTGCGAGGTGCCGAGCACGCCGACCGCCGGACCCTTCGGCACGCCGGCGAGGCGCTTGCCGAGCGCCATCGACTTGCGATCGAGCAGCTTGCCGCGGCCGATCATGTCGAGGTTGATCATCGCGACGGCCTGCTGCAGCGTGCGCGACGGCTTGCGCGCGAAGGTCTCGGCCCCGCTCAGGGCCTGTTCCTCGGCGTCGAACGCCGCGAACAGCACCGACCGGCGCGGCCGGAGTGGCCCGGTCGCGAGCGCCTTCGCGACGCCGAGCAGGCCGGCGACCCCCGACGCGTTGTCGTCGGCGCCGGGGTAGATCGCTTCCCCGACACGGCCGAGGTGGTCGTAGTGCGCCGCGATCAGCACGTACTCGTCGGCACGCGCCGGATCGCTGCCGGGCAGCCACGCCAGCACGTTGCGGCAGGTGATCGTGCGCTGCTCGACCTTGCGTTCGCCGTCGACCTCGCGCACCAGCAGCTCGATGCGATCGAACGGTTGCCAGAACGTGCCGTCGACGCCGGCCGGCACGAGCCCGAGCTTGCCGAACTCGGCGGCGAGGTAGGCCCCGGCGATCGCGCCTTCGCTGGATCCCGACTTGCGGCCGGCGAGTTCCGGGCTGGCGAGGAACTGCACGTGGCCGAACAGTTCCGCTTCGCCGACGACGAACGCAGCCCCGGTGATCGCCGGGTCGACCGGTGGGGGCGACGTTGCGCCCGGCTGCTGGGCGCGCAGCGACGCGAGGGCGACGATCGAGGCGAACAGGGCCGCGGCGGGGCGAGGGCGAGGCATGCCGGCAATCTACCGGCCGCTGCAGGCGGCGCGCGACTCAGGCTGGCGGTTGCTCGGCGTGCACGATCGTCATCGTGGTGCGCGCCACCAGTTCCCCGGCGAGGTCGTGCACGGTGGCGTCGAACGAGCTGACGAAGTCGCTGCCGCGGGTGCAGCGCACCTGGACCACGAACGTCTCGCCGACGAACAGCCGCGGCCGCAGCAGCTGCAGCTTGCGGCAGCCGACCACCATGCCGACGCGCACCGCGCCACCGCCGCGGAAGGCGGCGTGGCCGAGACAGGCTGCTGCCGCCTGCGCCATCAATTCGAGCGTGACGCAGGCGTCGACGCCGTCGCCGTGCACCAGCAGGCCATGTTCGCGGATCGTGAGCCGCAGCGTCGCCTCGCCCGGTTGCCACGCGACCAGTTCGTCGAGGGCGAGGGTCGGCGCCGAGTGCGGCACCAGGTCGCTGACCGGTGGGAACGTCATCGCGGCGTGGCGGTGAGCTCGGCGACGTAGCCGCGGCCGGTGCCGGCGTCGAGCGGCACGATGCCGCTGTGGCCGCGCAGCACCGCGTCGACGAGCCACGCGAGGCCGATCTGCGGGTTGGCGACGGCGAGCGGGGTGAAGCGGTCCGGGCGCAAGGTCGGGGTCGGCCCGTGCGCGACCTCGAGCGTGGCGAGCTGGTCGCGGCGAGCGACCGGACCGACGACGAGCGCACTCGCCAGCATCGCCCACGGTGGGGCCTGGCCCGCGAGGTTCTCGGGGGCCGGTTCGTCGGCGCAGGCGAGCAGCACCGGCTGGTCGGTCGTAACGACGAGGCCGATCGCCTCCATCAGGGCTGCGGCCGGCGTGTTCTCGTCGGCGGCGATCGAGGTCGTCATGCCGCGGTTCTTGTTGGCGATCGAGATCAGCCCCGACGCGGCGTTGTGCACGCTGACCGTGAAGTCGGCGGGCGACATCGGCTGCTGGTGGCGCCACATCTGGTCGAGCAGGCCGATCATCGTCGCCGCTTCGCCGATCGCCGAGCCGACGATCGTCGCGATCGTGCCGCCGTCGACCTTCGCCATCGCGATCGCCTCGGCGGCGACGTCGGCGAGGGCGCGGCCGAGCTGGCCGGCGCGGCGGCGGTTGACGCGGTCGAGGGCCTGGCCGAGCGGCTTCTGGGCGGCTTCGTCCGGCGTGCCACCGAGCCAGCTCGGCGCATTCGGGAAGGTCGGCTGCCACATGCCGACGCCGAGGATGGCCACGCGCGGAAACCTCACGACGCCCCCAACAGCACGCTGACGTTGTTGCCGCCGAACGCGAACGAGTTGCTCAGCACACGGCGGAAGGTGCCGTTCGTGCGGGTCGTCGGCACGTGCAGCAGCACGTCCGGATCGCGTGGTTCGCTCGCGAGGGCCGGCGGCAGGAAGCCCTCTTCGATCGCCATCGCGGCGAACACCGCTTCGATCGCCCCGGCGGCGGCGAGCGTGTGGCCGGTGTAGCACTTGGTCGACACCACCGGCAGCGGCTGCGCGAACACACGGCCGATCGCCTTCGCCTCGGCGGTGTCGTTCAACTTGGTGCCGGTGCCGTGCGCGTTGACGTGGTCGACGTCGCTCGGCCCCACGCCGGCGAACTGCAGCGCCTGGCGCATCGCCGCCTCGGCACCGTGGCCCTCGGGATGGGGCGCGCTGATGTGGTAGGCGTCCGAGGTCTCGCCGACGCTCTCGAGGCGCACCCGACCGTCGCCCGTGCGTTCGAGCAGCAGCAGGGCGCCGCCTTCGCCGATGCTGATGCCGAGCCGGTCCTTGTGGAACGGGCGGCACGGCTGCTGGTCGAGGGCCTGCAGCGACTGGAAACCGTGCAGCGTCATCGTGCACAGCGTGTCGGCGCCACCGACGATCGCCGCGTCGATCACGCCGGCGTGGATCAGCCGCCACGCGGACGCCAGTGGCTTCGCCCCCGACGTGCACGCGGTCGACACCATCCAGGCCGGGCCGCGCGCGCCGGTGAGCTCGGCGACCACGTGCAGCGGGGCGCCGAACGTGTGCTGCTTCAGGAAGTCGTAGCCGTTCGGGAAGCTGCCGACGCGCACGAACTCGCGGTAGGCGCGTTCGGTCGATTCGGCGCCGGCGGTGCTGGTGCCGAGCAGCACCCCGATGCGCTCCGGCCGCCAACGCGCGCGCGCGCGGCGCAGCGGTTCGTCGAGACCGGCGATCAGGTGCGTCAGCATGCGCGACAGCCGCGTCGTCCACGCGGCCAGCGCCGGCGGCAGGTCGGGCAGCGGATCGCGCACGGCCCCGACCGCGGTCGCGAACGGCAGGTCGAACGGGGCCGGGCCGAGGCCCGTGCGGCCCTCGGCGAGCGCATCGAGGTGTTGCTGGCGTGTGCTGCCGAGCGCACTCAGCACCGAGTAGCCGGTGATCGGCAGCGGGCCGAGCCGGACGGACGTGGCGGCAGGGCTCATTGCGGGGCGTTCGGCGAAGCGGCAGCGGCGCGCGCCTTCGCGTCGTAGCGGCGCGCCGACAGCAGCATCTCCTGGAACACGTTGCCGCTGCGCCAGACGTCGCCGGCGAGCACGCTCATGATGCCGCGCCGCATGTCGAGGTTCTCGGACGGCGGGCCGAGGAAGATCGTCTCGGCGAAGTGCGAGTTGTAGAAGCGATCGATCAGGCCCGCGAACGTGCGGTAGGCGCGGTCCATGCCCTGCTCGTGCAGGCCCAGCAGGTCGGCGTTCGCCTCGGAGCCTTCGCGCAGGGCGCGGTCGACGAGGTCGACGACCTTCTGGGCGGCGACCATCGCCAGCGTGACACCCGACGAGAACACCGGATCGAGGAAGCACGCCGCATCGCCGAGGCAGCAGTAGCGCGAGCCACTCGGGGCGCGGTTGTGGTAGCTGAAGTTGCCGAGCACGCGCGTCTCGAGTCGCGTGGCGCCGGCCGTGAGCCGCGTCACCAGCGGACCCTGCAGCAGGTCGCGTTCGAGTTCGTCGGCGGTGATCTTGGTGCGGCCGACTAGGCCGATGCTGAGCCGGCGATCGGGCAGCGGGATGATCCAGCCCCAGCCACCCGGTGCCAGCACGATGCGGATCGCCTTGCCAGGACCGAGCTCGTCCCACGCGGCGTCGCCGACGTGCTCGTAGTGCGTGAACACCGAGCAGCGGCCGAACTGTTCGTACGGCACCGCGGCCTCCTTGCGCCGCGCCATCAGCCGCGACTGGCCCGAGGCGTCGATCAGGTAGCGGCCGCGGAACGTGTGTGTGCGCGTGCGCAGGAACGCGGTGTCGCCGTCGACGCCGGCGTCGACCACGGTCTCGCCGTGCCGCACGATCGCCCCCGCCCGCGCGGCGGCGTCGCGCAGTGCCGCGTCGAAGCGGGCCCGGTCGACGTGCCAGGCGTGGCTGCCACAGCCGGGCAGGGTCTCGGTGAACACGAACTGGCGGCGCCGGCCGGTGCGTTCGCACAGGAACTCCGCGCCCTGCTTGTAGACGAACGTGTGTTCGTCCGGCGGCACGCCGAGCTGCTCGATCACCGGCAGGCACATCGGCAGCAGCGACTCGCCGATGTGGAAGCGCGGGAACTCGTCCTTCTCGAGCACCAGCACCGAGTGGCCGCGCTGCGCGAACAGGCCGGCGGCGGTGGCGCCGGCGGGCCCGGCGCCGACGACCAGGACGTCCCAAGTGCGAGCGGCGAGTTCCGCCGCGGCGAGCTGCATCCGCGAGTCCATCACGAGAAGCCTCCGTCGATGCCGATCACCTGGCCGGTGATGTAGGCCGCGTCCTCGGACGCGAGGAACGCCACCAGCGCCGCCACTTCGTCCGGCTTGCCGACGCGGCGCATCGGGATCTGGTCGAGCACGAACTCCGGCACGCCGGCGATCATCTCGGTGTCGATCAGGCCCGGCGCCACGGCGTTCACGGTGATCTTGCGCTTGGCGAGTTCCTGCGCCAGCGTGCGGGTGAAGCCGACGATGCCGGCCTTGGCCGCCGCGTAGTTCGCCTGGCCGCGCGTGCCCTTCGTCGCCGACAGCGACGACAGGTTGACGATGCGGCCCCACTTCTGCTGCACCATCGGCATGGTCAACGGCTGCGTCACGTGGAAGCAGCCGTCGAGCGTGGTGCGGATCACCTTGTCCCACTGCTCGTGGGTCATCGCCGGGAACGCGGCGTCGGCGGTGACCCCGGCGTTGTTGACCAGGATGCCGATCGGCCGCGGGTCCTGCAGCAGCTGCGCGATCGCCTGCTCGGTGGCCGCGCGGTCGGCGACGTCGAACGCCACCGCGACCGCATCGCCGCCC
>JAEUHU010000491.1 GCA_016793305.1 Planctomycetota bacterium | reverse complement strand
GCACGCGGCGACTGGCTGCGCCTCAAGGCGCGCAGCAAGGACGACGGCCACCACGCGCGCACCGTGCGTCGGATCGACGCGCGCGAGCAGTTCAAGGTCACCGGCGAGGTGCTCGCGGTCGACCGCGACGCCGCCCGCATCGACGTCGGCGGCATCCGACTGCCGGTGGCGCAGGGCGTCGACGTGTCGCCGCTGAGCCAGAACCGCGCCAGCGCCGACGACCCGCTCGCGCTGTTCCTCGGCGAGGACCAGAAGGCGGTGCCGTTCTCGCTGGCGCTGGGCGGCGGCGTGAGCCTCGGTGGCCAGGCCGCGACCGAGCTCGAGTGGAACGACGAGTACGACCTCGACCGCACGCGCGATCGCGACCGCACCAAGCCGCAGCTGCGCGGCCGACTCGGCGCCCTGTGGCTGATGGAGGACGGCGGCAGCTACGGGCTCGCCGAGGTGACGTTCGGCCGCGACGACACGCTGCGCCAGAACGACGTCGACACGCACGACGAGACGCTCGAGATCTCGCGCGCGTTCGTGTCGTGGCGTGCCACCGAGTCGCTGCAGCTGCTGGTCGGCCGCCAGGACTTCGACGAAGAGCGCGAGTGGCTCTACGACGAGGTCCTCGACGGCGTGCGCGGCATCTGGCGCAGCGGCCGCTTCGAGGTGCAGCTCGGCGTGGCCCAGGGCCGCGACTTCGCCGCCGAGGAGAACGGCTTCGAGGACGTCGAGCTGCTGACCCTGATCCCCACGGTGTGGCTGACCCCGGACTGGCGTCTGTCGGCCTACGCGCTGCAGATGGGCGACGACAGTTCGCGCGGCTTCGAGCCGCTGCTGCTCGGCGTGCGGTCGCTGGACCAGCCGCGCTACGGGCTCGGCCACTGGCTCGAGCTCGGCATCGCCCGCGGCGACGAAGGGCCGCGCGAGATCGAGGGCTACGCGTTCGACGTCGGCGGGCTGTGGGCGTTCGACGCGCCGCTGCGGCCGACGCTCGGGGCCGGCATCGCCTTCGCGAGCGGTGCCGGCGACACCGATCGCCGCGGCGGCTACCGCCAGTCCGGCGTGCAGGACAACAACGCCAAGATGGGTGGTGTCACCAGCGTGCGCTACTACGGCGAACTGCTCGACCCGGAGCTCGCCAACCTGACGGTGACGACGCTGAGTGCGTCGATCCGCCCGTTCGACGGCGCGTCGCTGACGGCGCTCTACCACACCTACCGCCAGCAGCACGCCTCGGCACTGACACCGAACACCGAGCTGCGCACGGCCCCGCTCGGCCTGAGCCGCGACCTCGGCCAGGAGCTCGACCTCGTCTTCGGCTACCGCCTCGCCGCCACGCTGACCGTGGAAGCGATCTACGCGACCTTCGATCCCGGTGCCGCCTGGGCCGGCGATCCGACCGCACACCTTTTCGTCCTGACCACCCGCCTGAGTTTCTGACCATGAATCCGCGATCCCTCCTGTCCGTGTCCGTGTTGTTCTCGCTCGCCGCCTGTGGTGGCGGTGGCGGAGGTGGCGGTGGTGGT
>JAEUHU010000487.1 GCA_016793305.1 Planctomycetota bacterium | reverse complement strand
CAGCATGGCCGCCGGCATGTGCGACGGGCCGGTGTTCGCCTACACGCTGCCGAGCACCGGGCTCGGCGAACTGGCGCTGCGCCACGGCCTGCGTGGTCCGACGGTGTGCCTGTCGACGGTCCCGGAACAGCGAGGTGCGGCGCTGCGCGAAGCGGCGCTGCTGCTCGCGACCGGCGAATGCGACCTCGTCGTCGCCGGCCTCGTCGACGTGTTGGCGACGCCGTGCGAGGGCGTGGACCAGGGCTGCCGCACCGTGCTCACCGTGCTCGCGTCCGAGCGGCTGTCGCTGCCGGCGGTGACGCCGTGGCCGGGCGAGGATGCGGCCGCCTACGAACGGCTGCTGGCGGCGATCCCGGGCTGATCGAGGGCGGATCGCTCTGGCGAAGGGGAGCGATGCAGGCCTGGCTCGCCGATGTTCCTGAGCACACGACTGCACCCCACGCCGGCTCCGGTGCATGGTGGTCGCAGCGCCTACCGGCGGCGTTCCCTGGCGTCGCCCTCCCCCGCCTCCTCACTGTCGCGGTGGGCCAAGCGATCGACCGGGTGAGTGGGTCGGATGCGCCTCGCGAGACTGCCGGGCGCCACCTGCGGAGGTGGGGGCGAGGTCCTCACCCCAGGGATCTGCGGCCCTCGATGCGGCCGATCGCCTCGGCAACCGCCTTGGACACCTCGGTGCCGCGATCCCAGATCATCAGGTGCGTTCCGCCGGGCACCCGGACCACAGGTTCCTCGATGCGACGGAACGGGAACGTCCGGTCGGCGGTGCCGTGCACGTGAACCGTTGCAGGCAGGCCTAGGGGAGGCCCCGGCCAGCGCGAGAGTTCGCGCAGCGCCCACTGCAGGAAGCGATCGTCCTGGACTTCGACCATGGCGCGGAACAGGTCCTGTTCGGCACCGCGCCGATAGCCGAAAGCCCCGCCCCAGAACCGCAGCGTGCGCAGCGTTGTCCCCTTGGTGAACAGCCGGTGCAGTCCGATGCAGGCAGCGATGCGGAACAGGAACGGGTTCTCGCGCCGCGACTTGATGCTCGACACCAGGACGATTCCTCGCACCGGGCGGCGGCCGGCGATCGCTTGAGCGACGAGGCCACCGAAGGAGTGACCGATCAGGATCGGCGGCGTCTCGAGAGCATGCGGTGCGAGCAGGCGCTGGCCGTACTCCGCCATTGGTTCGCCAGGGTCCGGCACCGACCACTCCACCGCGAGGCAACGGCGACCCGGCAGGCTCAGGTTCTCGAACAGTCGACCGGTGAAACCGAGACCGGGCAGCAGCACCACGTCGGCAGCAGCCATGGTCGCCCAACGAAGGAACGGAACGCTTCTTTCGCGAGAGATGTGCGCAGGCTGCCGGCGCGGCGCTGGTGAGCTCCGGGCGTTCAGGAGGCCGACCGTCACGTGACCGTCGTGACACGAGCTCTCGGAGCTTGCCCGACCGGTGTTTATGTGCAACACTACTGCACATAAACATGTTTAACCGCATCGTCACTGCGGATTCGTTCCGGGCCCACACCTGCTTCCTTTGGGGGCCACGCCAGTCCGGAAAGAGCACGCTGTTGCGAAGGCTGTTCCCCCGGGCGCCGTACTACGACCTGCTGCGGGCAGCCGAGTTCCGTCGACTGCACGCCGATCCCGGGTTGTTGCGCCAGGAGGTGGACGCCCTCGGCTGGACGCGGTCGTCGCAGCCGGAGCCGATCATCGTCGACGAGATCCAGAAGCTGCCGGAGCTGCTCGACGAGGTGCACGACATCGTCAGCCGGTCGGGGCTGCGCTTCGTGCTCACCGGGTCGAGCCCGCGCAAGATCCTGCGTGGCGGCGGCAACCTGCTCGGTGGGCGGGCCGTGCGGCGCCGGCTGTTCCCGCTGGTCAGTGCCGAGATCGGCGACTTCGGCCTGGAGCGCGCGCTCGCCCATGGACTCCTGCCGCCGCACTACCTGGCCGCCGAGCCGGACGAACTGCTCACGGCCTACGTCGGCAACTACCTGCGCGACGAGGTCATGGCCGAGGGGGCGGCGCGCAACCTTCCGGCCTTCCAACGCTTCCTCGAAGTCGCTGCCCTGAGCAACGGTCAGGTCGTCAACTTCACGAACATCGCGCGCGAGGTGGGCATCGCCGCGAACACGGTGCGTGCCTGGTTCGAGCTGCTGGTGGACACGTTGATCGGGGAGTGGGTGCCGGCGTGGCGGAAGCGCGCCAAGCGCCGCGTCGTCGAGTCGCCACGCTTCTGGTTCTTCGACGTCGGTCTGATGAACGAGCTGACGCATCGAGGACCTCTGCAGGCCGGTAGCCCTGCGTTCGGCGAGGCGTTCGAGCACTTCGTGTTCATGGAGCTGCGGGCTCATGCCGGCTATCGAGGTGGCGATCGGCCCATCTGCTACTGGCGCACGACGTCCGGTTTCGAAGTGGACTTCGTGCTCGGCGATGCCGAGTTCGCGATCGAGGTCAAGTCGACCGACTCACCGTCGGCCCAGCACATGAGCGGCCTGCGTGCCTTCGGCGAAGAGCACCCGAAGTGCCAGCGCCTGCTTGTCTGCCGCGTGAACCGCGCGCGCCGCACGGACGACGGCATCGAGGTGGTGCCGCTGGCGACGTTCTTGCGGCGGCTCTGGGATGGCGAGTTCGGCGGGGAGTGATCTGCGCCGAACACGCCGGACGCCCCGTCACGGCAGCCGCCCGCCGACGAACCACAGTCGTTCCGCCGCGATCTCGTAGGTGATCGCGCGCACCCGCTGCTGCAGGCCTTCGCCGTCGAGCGCGCCCTCGAGCGGCCGATCGCTCGCGACGTGGATGCGGCGGCCCTGGTGCACGCGCAGCCGCGGATCGCCGCGATGGCGGCCGAGGATCAGCTTGCCGAACAGCCACAGGATCGTGCGCCGCGGCACGGCCGGCACCGCGACCGCGTCGAGGCGGCCGTCGTCGATGCGGCCGTCACGGAACAGGTGCAGGCCGCCGCCGATGAAGTGGCCGTTGCCGGTGGCGACGAACGACAGCTCCTGCTGCCAGCGGCGCTCGGCCGTGCCGGGGCCGTCGTCGACCGTGATCGTGCCGAGGAATCGCGGGTTGCGCCGCAGCACCGCGAACGTCGCCAGCGCGTAGAGCAGGCGGCCGCGCACCCGGTGTGGCTTGCGCGCTTCCGCCGCGACTTCGCCGTCGAAGCCGAGTGCCGCCGAGTTCGCGAAGCGTTCGCACACGGCGCCGTCGGGCCCGTCGTAGCGCGCGAGCCCCACGTCGATCGCGCGCGGGGTCGCATTCGCCAGCGCCGCGGCCAGGTGCTCGGGGCGCCGCGACAGCCGCAACGACGAGGCGAGGTCGTCGCCGCTGCCGCACGGCAGCACCGCCAGCGGACCGAGGTGGCCGTCGTGCACCGGCAGCCCGTTCAGCACTTCGTGCACCGTGCCGTCGCCGCCGACCAGCACGACCGTCTGGCCCGGTGGCTGGGCCGCTGCCAGGGCCTGCGCGTGGCCGCGGCGGGTCGTGTCGTGCCGCACGAACGGCAGCCTGCGCGTCGTCAGGGCTGCGGCGAGCCGATCGCCGGCGATCCGACCGCGGCCCGATCCGGCGATCGGATTCACGAGCAGCAGCAGCGGCGGACGATTCGTTCCGGGCTGGTCGCTGGACATCGGCGCACGCAGCATACTGCGCGCTTCCTCCCCGCCATCGCGCCCGTGTCCGCCGCTCCGCCCTCGTCCCCGTCTCGCCCGTCCCTGCGTCCCGTCGCGTTGGTCACCGGCGCCTCGCGCGGCATCGGTGCCTGCGTCGCCCGAGGCCTCGCCGAGGACGGCTACGCGGTGGCGCTGTTGGCGCGCAGCCGCGACGACCTCGAACGGCTCGCCACCACGATCCGGGCCGGCGGCGGCGAGGCGCTGGTGGTGGTGGCCGATGCGACCGATGCCGCGGCCGTCGCGGCGGCGGTGCAGATCGTGCACACGACCTGGGGTCGGCTCGACGTCGCGGTCGCCAACGCCGGCGTCTACCGGCGCGGCCTCGCCGTCGCGGTCACGCGCAGAGACCTCGAGCTGGCGCTGCGCGACAACTTCTGGAGCGCGTTCCACCTGATCGAAGCGGCCCTGCCGCACCTGCGCGCCCAACGCGGCCAGGTGGTGGTGCTGAACAGCTTCGACGCCAAGAAGGGCATGCCGCAGGACGCCGCCTACGCGACGGCGAAGGCGGCGCTGGCGAGCTTCTCGGCGTCGCTGCGGCAGGCGCTGCGACCCGACGGTGTGCACGTCTGTTCGGTGTTCCCCGGCCGGGTCGACACGGCGATGGTCCAGGACCTCGACGTGCCGTGGATCTCGGCCAAGATCCCGGCCGAGCGCGTCGCTCGTGCGGTCCGCCGCGCGATCCGGCGCCGGCGCACCGAGGTCCTGGTGCCCTGGCACATCCGCCCGCTGTGGTGGCTGGACGTGCTGTCGCCTCGGCTCGGTGACTGGCTGGTGCGGGTGCTGCGGCTCGACGGCCGGCCGCGTGCTTGACCCCCCAGGCGGGCACCGCCATCCTGCGGAGGTGCTTCCTGCCACCGAACTGCCCGCACCCCACGCCTTCCTGCGGCAGGTCCATCTGGCGGCCGTGCTCGGACCGTCGACGCCGTTGCTGGATCGCGTGGTCGCGGGCCTGCAGCAGGCCTTCACCCGGCTCGGCCATCGCTGGACCACGGCGCCGGACGCGAAGACCGATGCGTTCGTGACGACGGCCCGGCTGCACGAGCCCGTGTCGTGGCGCCATTCGCCGCTGTTCGTCGGGCGCAAGCAGTGGAACCTGCAGCACAAGCCGGCGACCTACGCGATGGTGCACGCGACCACGCAGCAGTTCCGCGACCTGCTGGCGCACTTCGTCGCCGCGTTGGCGAAGCCGACCCACGAGCCGAAGGACTTCGCGTTGCCCGGCCTCGCCGAGAAGGCGTGGGAAGTGCTGCGCGACCAGGGTTCGCGCGGCGGCCCGATGATGTGCGTCGCCCGCCTGCTGCAGTCGCAGTCGAAGAGCCTGCGCGTGTTGCTGGTGGTCGGCGACGACGAGCCGGTCGAAGCGTTCCTGTTCGACCTCGCCGGCGCCTACCCGCGGATCGCCGGCGGCGACTTCCAGCACTTCTGTGGCGAGGCGGCGCTGCGCATCGCGACCCAGCTGAGCACGCGCGAGGTGACGATGCACCAGGTGCAGGGCGCGCCGATCGCGCGCGCCGACTGGCAGCGCGCCCAGGGGCCGAAGGCGATGCTCGCGGTCTCGCGCGAACTCGGCCGCCGCGAGTTCTTCACCCGCATGGTGCGCGTCGCCGACCTCGTCGAGGTGCCGGCGCTCACCGACGCACTGGCGCAGCAGTACAGCGAAGGGTGCTTCGCGACCTTCGATCCGGTGCTGCGCGCCCAGATCGTCACCGTCACCGGCAGCAGCCAGCCGGTGCAGAAGATGAGCATCGTCGAGGACGACCTCGCGGTGATCGGCGAAGTGCTCGACGGCGGCCACGGTGTCGCCGTGCGCGCCGTCGAAGGCCTGCGCAACGATCCGCCGTCCAGCGAGGCCGTCGAGTTCGAGGCGATCGACGCGGTGCTGCCGCGCGCCGTGCCGCCGGCCTGGTTCGGCCTCGCCGAGCCGATGCCGGTGGTGCGCAGCAAGCTGCACGGCCACCGTGGCGTGCGCGGCTACGACCCGCGCGTGGTCGAGTTCGTGCCGCTGTCGCCGGCCTACTACGACTACCTGGTGTCGTGTTCGACCGAGGCGCAGGCGGTCGGCATCGCCGAGGCGTTCCGCCACTCGCGCGCCCTGCGCGACCCGAACGACCCGCGCACGATCGTGTTCACGGTGCTGCCGGGCCACGGCATGCTGATGGTCGAGAAGTGGCTGCCGAAGCGGGCGCCGTTCGAGGCGCTGCTGCAGGCGATGGACGACCGCTCCATCGACATCTGCCACGGCGTGCCGCAGGGCTGGATGCGCTACGTGCCCGAGGGTGGACGCATGGAGCTGCGGCTCGGCAAGCCCGAGGCGCCGGACGAGATCGGTTGCCGGCCGGTGGTGGGGGGTGTGGCGACCGGCGGCATGCCGTCGGCGACCCACTGCTCGTAGCGCGCTTCGACGCGCTGCTTCAGCGCCCGGCTGTCGGTGTCCACGTCCTGCGGCCGATCGACCGCCAGCACCTCGACGAACACGCGCGGCAGCCGCGGCGGCGGCAGGAACATCGGCGTCTCGCGCGACAGGTAGCACGGCTCGCAGCGGATCGCGACCGACACCAGCGGCACGTTGGCGCGGCAGGCGATCTCGAAGGCGATGCGGCCGAACTCGCGCAGCCGGCCCTGCGGCGAGCGCTTCGCCTCGGGGAACACGAACAGGTGCATGCCGCAGCGCAGCCGCTGCACCGCGTTCTCGACCACGTGGCCGACCGACATCGGGTCGAGGCTCGGTCCTTCGAAGTGCCAGGCACCCGCCAGGATGTGGTGCACGAACAGGCGGTTGTAGACCGACGGCTTGACGATCGTGCAGGCCTCGCCGAGCACCGCCATCATCACCGTCGGGTCCAGCTGCGTCGGGTGGTTGGCGACGATCACGCACGGGCCTTCGGGCAGGGCGAGCCGCACCTCGCGCCAGTCGAAGTGGATCACGCGGAACGTGCGCAGCCACCAGTGCATGACCCGCACGCCACGGGCGCTGGTGCGCTGCAGGATGCGTGCGCGTTGCTCGGGCGTGCCGCGGAAGAACAGCCGGAACAGCACGTACGGCAGCAGTCCGCTCGGGGCGATCACCAGGTAGAGCAGCACGGTGACGGCCGCCCGCAGCGCGCGCAGGAACCGCCACAGCGGGTCGAGCAGGGGCGGGCGGGAGCGTGCGGCGGCCATCGGGGGCGAAGGTTGTAGCGACTCCGGGGTGGCCGGTGCGAGGCCGTTCGCCCGACCGGCACGCCGCCGGCAGATCGACCCGACCGCGACCGGGGCGGTGGATTCTCCGCCGGGGCAAGGCGAGACTTCGGCCCTCGCCCGCCGCCGGCATGCCGCCGGGGCTCGCAACGGCCATGAAGACCACGACCTGCGCCGCCTCCGCTCCTTCCGCCACTTCGTTCGACGTCGTCATCTGCGGTGGCGGCCTGGCCGGGCTGACGCTCGCGCGCCAGCTGCGCCGCGAGCTGCCGGAAGCGAAGGTGACCGTGCTCGAGAAGCAACGCCGGCCGCTGCCCGACGCCTGCTTC
>JAEUHU010000456.1 GCA_016793305.1 Planctomycetota bacterium | reverse complement strand
ACCTGAAGTTCGTGCGCGACCCCGCGGCCCTGCCCGAACTGCGCGAGTCCTCGGGCCACGCCGCCGCGGCCGACTTCGACGGCGACGGCGACCTCGACCTGTTCGTCGCCGGACGGCTCGTGCCGGGCCAGCATCCCGACGCCCCGTCGAGCCGCCTCTACCGCAACGACGGTGGTCGCTTCGTAGACGCGACGGCGACCCTCGCCCCGGCCCTGGCCACCGCCGGCATGGTGACCAGCGCCTTGTGGACCGACGTCGACGGCGACGGCCGGGTCGACCTGCTGCTCGCCGCGCACTGGCAGCCGATCCGCTGGCTGCAGAACGACGGCGGCCAGCGCTTCGTCGACCGCACCGACGCCGCCGGTCTCGCCGCGCACACCGGCTGGTGGAACAGCCTGTGCGCGTTCGACGTCGACGCCGACGGCGATCTCGACTACGTCGCCGGCAACCACGGCCGCAACTCGAAGTACAAAGCCTCGCTCGAGCATCCAGCACGCCTCTTCTTCGGCGACTTCGACGACGACGGCCGCCGCGACCTGATCGAGGCGAAGTACGAAGGGGACGCCCTGCTGCCGGTCCGCGGCCGCAGCTGCAGCAGCCAGGCGATGCCGTTCCTGGCGACGAAGTTCCCGACCTACGACCAGTTCGCCAGCGCCACGCTCAGCGACATCTACACCACTCCGAAGCTGCAGCAGTGTGGCCAGCTCGCGGCGGCCACGCTGGCGTCGGTGCTGCTGCGCAACGACGGACGCGGCCGCTTCACGATCGAGGAACTGCCGCACCGCGCCCAGATCGCGCCGATCTTCGGCATGGTGGCGATCGGCGACCTGCTGGTCGCAGCCCAGAACAGCTTCGCGCCGGAGCCCGAGACCGGACGGCTCGACGGCGGCACCGGCCTCGTGCTGCGTGCCACCGAGAGCGGGCTCGTCGTGGTGCCACCGTACGAACACGGGCTCGTCGCGTTCGGCGACCACAAAGCGCTGGTGGCGATGCCGGCCCCGGAAGGTGCGAAGCTGGTGTTCGCACGCAACGACGGTGCCCTGCACGCCTGGACGCTGCCGGCGAGGAGCGCGCCGCGGCTCGCACCGGGCGCCGGGCGACGAACCGTGCTGCACGCGGACGGTCGGCGGCGCGCCGTCGAGGTCGCGGCCGGCGGTGGCTACTGCAGCCAGTCGGCGCTGCTGCTCGGCGCCGATGCCACCGCCGTGCACGAACGGTCCGCCGACGGCACCGAGCAGACGCTGCCCGTGCCGGCACCGGCCCCACGCGCCTCCGGCAACGGTCGCTGAGCCGGCCCTTGCGGCGCAGCGTGCACCGCGATCGCCGAACGATCTGGGGCATGGCGCAATCGCGGCGCGGCGGCACAATCGCGCCCCTGCCCTGCATCCCCGACCCCGCGTCCCATCCGTACATGCGCCACTCGCCGTTCCGCCTGACTGCCGCTTCCTTCGCCCTGCTCGCCGCCGTCGCCGCCGCTCCGGGCACCGCCGTCGCGCAATGCACCTACACGCTGCCGAGCAGCACGTTCGCCGGCGGCGCGAACGAGAGTGTTCTCACGATGGCCGCGCGCAACGACGGCAGCATCGTGGTCGGTGGCCGCTTCACCAGCATCGGTGGCGTCGCGTGCAACCGGATCGCGCGCTGGGACGGCACGACGTTCACCGCGCTCGGCACCGGCACCGACGGCGAAGTCGCTGCGATGCTCTCGCTGCCGAACGGCGACCTGATCGTCGGCGGCAACTTCTTCAACGCCGGTGGCGTGCCCGCGACCCACATCGCCCGGTGGAACGGCAGCACGTTCAGCCCGATCGGCAGCGGCATCGACCCGCTGGTGCCGTTCGGCTCTGGCCTGCAGGCGATCGTCGCCCTGCCGAACGGCGACCTCGTCGTCGGCGGCACGTTCCAGAAGATCGGCGGCGTCACGATGAACAACATCGCCCGCTGGGACGGCAGCACCTGGAACGCGATGGGCACCGGCATCAACGGGGCGGTGCGCGGCCTGACCGTCACGGCGAGTGGCGACGTGATCGCGACCGGCACCTTCACGCAGGCAGGTGGCGGTGCCGCAGCGAGCATCGCGCGCTGGAACGGGGCCAGCTGGAGCGCGCTCGGCAGCGGGCTCGGCGTGTTCGGCGGCACCACGTTGGCGACCATGCCGAACGGCGACGTGATCGTCGGCGGCTCGTTCGTCTCGGCCGGTGGGCTGACCGCCAACCGCATCGCCCGCTGGGACGGCGCCAACTGGAGCACGCTCGGCACCGGCACCGGTGGCGTCGTCAGCGCCCTGCTGCCGCTGCCGACCGGGGAACTGCTGGTCGGCGGCCTGTTCACGACCGCCGGTGGCTCGTCGAGCAACCGCATCGCCCGCTGGAACGGCTCGGCCTGGAGCACCTTCGGCACCGGCTTCGACGCCGGCGTCCAGGACCTGCTGCTGGCCCCGAACGGCAGCGTCGTCGCAGCCGGGGACTTCGCGAGTGCCAACGGCAGCCCCGCGGCCCGCATCGCCGCGCTCGGCAGCTCGTGCGCCCCGACCGTCGTCGACCTCGGCGGCGGCTGCACCGGCAGCGGCGGCCCGAACGTGCTGATCGCGACCGAACTGCCGCTGGTCGGCGGCGAGTTCCGCTCGCTCGCCACCGGCATGCCGAGCTCGGGTGCGATCGTCGTCGCGATCGGCTTCACGCTCACCTCGACCCCGCTGAACTCGGTGCTGCCCTACGCGCTGCCGGGCTGCATCGGCACACACACCGCCGAGATCCAGGTCTTCCTGCCGGCGGCACCCAGCGGCCAGTTCGAAGCCGGGTTCCCGATCACGAACACGCCGACGTTGGTCGGCGCCTGGTTCGCGATCCAGGTGGCGCCGATCGAGCTCGACATCAACTTCGACCCGGTCACGCTGACCGCGACGAACGGCCTGCAGGTCACTGTCGGCACCTTCTGATCGCGCCGCCGCCCCTGGAAGAACAGGGCCCAGGAGAACAGGGCCCAGAAGAGCAGGGCCTAGAAGAACAGCAGCAGTTCGAGGTTGACGAGGCCCTGTACGCGTTGGCTGCCGTCGTCGAACGGCAACAGTCCGCCGCTGCGGGGCCCGTCGAACACGTCGCAGAGCACCGACGGGCGGACCCAGACGTTGGGGTGCGGCTGCCAGCGCGGGCCCAGCGTCAGCCGGAAGAAGTCGCCCTCGAACGGCCCGCGGCCGAACGCCCGGCCGTTCGGCGATCCGAACGACGGCACCGGAGAGGCGACCCGCGCGCCGTCGTCGTCGCGAAACCACTCGACCGCCATCCCCCAACGCCATGCAGGGTCGGCGTCCCAGAACAAGTACTGGTTGAGGCCGAACCACTCCGCGTCCTCGCGTCCGCCAGCCGGATCGGGCACGTCCGCGTGCTGGAAGCCGAAGTCGCTCTGCACGACCCACTGCCAGTCCGACGCCACCGGCACGGTGTAGACGAGCGACTGCAGGTAGCGCGACGACCGACCGAGTCCCGCCAGGTCCGGTTCGAGGCTCCAGGTGCCGAACCACGCGAGGGAATCGCCCGTCTCGGCGAGGCCGGAGACGGTCACCATCACCAGCGCTCCGAGGTGACGGTTCCAGGCTTCGTCGACGAGGCCCGCGCGCTGCGAGTTCCAGTCCGCGGTGCTGTCCCAGCCGTTGGTGACACCGACCCGCACCTGGAGATCGCTCGCCAGGTCCACCGTCGTCATCAACCCGGTGTGCGTGAAGGGCTCGCCGTACATGAACGTGTACGGCAGCGTGCTGAAGAAGTTGTTGGCGGTGCCGACGATGAAGTAGCCGACCGGCGAGATGAAGCGGCCGACGATCGTCGAGGTGTGCGCCGTCGTGAACTCGAGGTAGGCGCTCGGCAACGCCACGCCGTAGCGGTCGTCCGGGTTCCAGGTGCTCTCGAAACCAGCGGAGGTCACGAAGCGGTAGTTGGTGCCCCACAGCGCATCGACCCGACCGCCGACGTCGAACCCGTTCGCCGGGCGGCCGGCGCGGCGCTCGATCGTCACGTAGAGCTCGGTCAGCTCGTACTCGTTCGCGCGGTCCATCCACGCGACGGGACCGTTCCAGCGATCGCGGGGCGCCGACGGATTCCAGGTCGCACCCTGCGCCAACCAACCGGTGACGCGCCAGGTCGACGCCGCGTCGCCGAGCAACTGCCAACGCGCGGCGGGTTCGGCGGGAGCGACTTCGGCAGGGAGCAGCGCGTCGCGCAGGGCGCGGAGTTCGGCGCGCGCGGCGGCGAGTTCGTCACGCAGTCGCGACAGCGCCGACTCGGCAGACGACGGCTGCGGATCCTGGGCGAGCCCGGCCGTGGCGAGCGACACGGCGAGACAGGTGGCGTGCATGGCGGACGAGGCGAAGGGCGGGGCGAGACTGGCGGGGTGGCGCGCATGCTGCCGCGTGCTTCGCCGCCGGTCGACGCCCCCTGCCTGGCTGGAGGCCGGGCGAAGCCGCGGCTTCGCCAGCGACTCGCCGATGCCATCGATCGTTCCCGGCCGCGGGCAAGTCGCAGCCCAGTTCGGCTCACGGCGGCGTTTGCGCCGCGCTCGCCGCCTCGTGGGCGAGATCGGCGAAGACGCGGACCCCGACCACGATGGCGCCCGCGTCGTCGCGGTGCAGCTCCCACACGACCACGTTGGCACCACACTGGGTGCGGACCGAGTCGCGGCTGCCGGTCGAGAACCG
>JAEUHU010000445.1 GCA_016793305.1 Planctomycetota bacterium | reverse complement strand
CGGCGTTGTGACCACCGCCGAACCGCACGACGTAGTCGGTCTCGGCGGCGAGGTAGTCGATGACTTTGCCCTTGCCTTCGTCACCCCAGAGGATGCCAACAACACACGTGGTGGGCATGGATCGGCGCTGCGGAAAAGGGGAGGGAGCATAGCGCCGCGTCGGCCGATCGCACCCTTTCTCGCGGCAGGTTGCCCCCGGTGCCCCACCAGGAGGAACGGAGGACGACATGCCGCAGCTCGTGACCCTGTACCGACCATCCGATCCTTGTGCCGAACCGCGCCACCACGAGGTGCTGGCGCTGGCCCAGGCGTTCGTCGACCGCCAGCTGATGTGGACCGTGCGGCGCGTCGTCGCCTGGCGCAGCCTGCCGCGCAACCGCGTGCCCGAGCTCACTGCCGACGTGGCCCAGGAACTCGCCCTCGACGCCCTGCAGCACGCCGAACTTCTGCTCGGCATGCCCGAGGACGAGCGGGGCCGTCGCTGGCATCGGCTGGCCGAGCGCTGGCTCTACCACGAACGCATGCACAGCAGCCGCCTGTCGCCAGCACTGCTGGCGGAGGCGCACGGCGGGCCTACTTCCTTGGAGACCGCGGCGGCCCACGACCTGCCGGTGACGCCCGAGGCGATGGTGCGGCTCGGCAACGGCCGCACCAACTACCGCATGACGGCGGAGCAGACCGGCACGAACCCACGTACCCTGAAGCGGCGGCTCGACCAATGGGCCGACCGCCACGGCCGCGGCGGCGCGTTCCTCGGCTTCTGGCAGGCGCGCGCCGCCGAAGCGATGACCGGGCTCGCGGCCGATCTGCTGCAGCAGCAGACGAGCCTGACGCTGGTGCTGCGACGACGGCAGCGACCGTCGCCCGAAGCGCGGCTGCGGCGGCTGCGCCGCCTCGCCCGGCGCTTCCCGGTGCGGCCGTCGACCCGGGCCACCCGGGCCCTGCTGCGGCCATGGCTGCGCTGGGCCGCCCTCCGCACGTTCCGGCCACGCCTGCTGCTCGAGAGTGCACTGCTGCTGACGCCGCAGGCGACCGCGACGTGGCTGTGGTTGTTCGAAGCGCGCTTCGCCGACGGCGATCTCGCCGCTGCCTTGCAGGCGATCCGCTCGGCGCGGCACCTCGCCACACCGACCCCGCGCGAGCAGGTGCTGGCGCGCGCACGGGTGCTCGAGGCTCGCGGTCGGCTCGCAGCCGCGGCCGCACTGCTGCAACGGGCGCGAAGGCGATGGCCCGCCGACGGCTGCCTCGTCGAAGTCGCCGCCCGGCTGGCGGCGGACGGCGCTTCCGCAAGGAGCTAGGGCTGCCGACGCGACAGGGCCTCGGCCAACTCCGCCGCGAGGGCCCGTTCGGCGAACGCATCCCCACAGGCCTCGCCCCAGCCGGGTGACCCGAGCCAGGGCTCGCGCAGGCAGCGCAGCTCGACGACGACGGCGAGCCCCTCCGGCTCGACGCCGTCGTCAACCAACACCGTCCAGCGCCGTTCGCCGGCGACATCGTCGGCGGCGACCCAGCCGGTCTGCAGGCGCAGCGGCATCCGGTCGGCGATCGCGAGGCGGTCGGCATGCCGTTCGAGCACCGCCTTGCACCGTTCGAACGCGTCGTCGGGCAGCGGGCCGTCCCACGGCACCGGGCACGGGGCGTAGGCGGTCGTGGCGCAGGCGGTGTGGGCACCAGCGAGCACCGCAGCGCTGGCGGCGAGCAGCAGCCGTGCTGCGATCGGCCACGCGCGCCAGGCGTCAACCACGCCCGTGGCCTCCCCCACCCGGCGTCGCGACGACCACCCGCTCGCCTGGTGCCAACGCGAACGTGGTCTTCGCCGGCAGCCGCTGCCGACGGCCGCGCTGCTCCTTCCACAAGCCGCCGGGCGCCCCGGCCCCACCACCGGCGAGGCCCTGCGGGCCGCGGCGATGGCGTTCGCCGAGGAACGACACCGTGAGCGGGCCGCGTGCCTCGAGCACCTTGACGACGCCGTCGCCACCGCGCCGGGCCCCGCGTCCGCCGCTGCCGCGCCGCACCGACAGCGCCACCACGCGCACCGGGAAGCGGTGTTCGACCTCCTCGATCGGTGTGTTGCGCGTGTTCGTCATGTGCGTCTGGATCGCCGCGCGGCCCGCCCGCTGCGCCGAAGCACCCGCCCCGCCCGGGATGGTCTCGTAGCTGGTGAACGACGCGCCGCGATGGCTGCCGCCGAACGACAGGTTGCTCATCGTGCCGGCGGACATCGCCGGCGTGCGCCCCGGGGCCGCCTTGGCGAGGGCCTGGAACACCACGTCGACGAGCCGCTGGCTGGTCTCGACGTTGCCGCCGGCGACCGGGGCCGGCGAACGCGGATCGACCAGGCTGCCGGCTCGGGTCACCAGGTCGAGGCAGCGGAACAGGCCGTCGTTGGTCGGCAGGCGATCGGGGCACAGGCAGCGCAGCGCGTAGACGCACGCCGCCATCACCACGCTGCGGTTGGCGTTGACGCCGCCGCGCGCCTGGTCGCAGGTGCCGGACCAGTCGAAGCGCGCACGATCCCCGCGCCGTTCGAACTGCAGGTCGAGGCGCAGCGGGCCGTTGCCGAAGCCGTCGTCCTCGAGCACGTCGTGGGCGCGATGGCGGCCGGACCGCAAGCCGCGCAGCACGTCGATCGCGGCGCGCTCGGTGTAGTCGAACAGCTGCTCCTGCGCCTGCCGGACGACCGCGAGGCCGTGTTCGCGACCGTGTGCCACGAGCCGCGTCGCCAGCTGGCGCAGGCTCGCTTCCTGGGCCTGCAGGTCGACCAGCCGTTCCTCCGGGCCACGCACGTTGCGCGCGAACAGGCGCCACAGATCGCGCTGCAGCCGGCCGCGTCGCCGCAGCAGCACGGGCGGGATCACCAAGCCTTCGGCGAACAGTTCGCTGGCGACACCCATCGAGCCCGGTGTGCTGCCGCCGATGTCGGCGTGGTGCGCGCGGTCGACGACGAACCACTCGGGCTGCCGGCCACCGGGCAGGAACACCGGCGCCACCATCGTCACGTCGGGCAGGTGCGTGCCACCGGCGTACGGGTCGTTCAAGATCGCGACGTCGCCGGGTGCCAGGTCGAACTCGGCCCGCACCGCCGCGACCGCGTCCCCGGCACTGCCGAGGTGCACCGGGATGTGTGCGGCCTGCGCGACGAGGCGACCTGCACGATCGAACACCGCGACCGAGAAGTCGGCGCGCTCGCGGATGTTGGTGCTGATGGCGCTGCGCAACAGGCGCGCGCCCGCTTCTTCGCAGTAGGCGCTCAGCAGGTGGTGGAACACCTCGAGGCGCACGGGATCGATCGGCTTCGCCACGCTGCGGAATCTGCCCGAACGGGAGGTGCTGTGGAATCGAGGCCCGGGAAAAGGCGAACGGCCGCGCCCCCGTCACGGAAGCGCGGCCGTTCGCCACGTGCGTCGGTCGGCGGGACGCTCAGCGTTCGCCGCCGCGACCACCACCCTGACCACCGGGCTGACCACCCTGGCCGGGGCGGCCACCTTGGCCACCACCTTCCCCAGGGCGACCACCCTGGCCCGGGCGACCACGGCCACCCTGCGGCATGACCTTCTTCAGCTCGTCGACCGCCTTCTGCGCGGCTTCCATGTCGTTGCCGTCGAGGGCCTTCTGCAGCGCGGCGATGCCGCCCTCGAGCTTGTCGGCCATCTCCTCGTTGCCCATGTCGCGGATGCGATCGACCATCGAGGAGGCACCGGCCAAGCCTTCCTTGATCTGGCCGATCTCCTCGGCGCTCATGTCCTTCAGGGCCTTGTCGGAGCCGAGCAGGCGCATCACGCCACCGCGACCACCGGGGCCACCCTGACCACGACCGCCCTGGCGCGCCCGCTCCAGCGCCTGCTCGAGGCGCTTCACCTCTTCGGCGTTGCCGTCGGCCTTGGCCTTCTCGAGCTGCTTCTCGAGTTCGGCGATGCGCGCCTGCATGTCGGGACGACCACCGCCCTCACCGCGGGCACCCTCACCGCGAGCGCCACCGCCGCGAGCCACGTCGCCACCGGCCGGGGCCGGCTGGATGTTGCCGAGCAGCTTCTCGTACTTCGCCTTGAAGGCGTCGCGTTCCTTCGACTTGCCGGTCTGGTCGAGCAGGCGGTACTGCTGCTTGGCGGCTTCGGCGGCGAGCTTGTGCTCCGGCGCCTTGTCGAGGAACTTCTGGTAGAGCTCCATCGCCGCCGCGTGGTCCTTCGGGCCCTTCTCGAGGTAGTAGGCCTTGTAGAACAGCACCTCGGCATCGGTGGCGGTCGGGTCCTGGGCCAGGACCGGGAGAGCGAGGGCGAGCAGAGCGGACGCGAAACGGATCTTCATCATGACTCCTGTGGGTCGGGGCTTCGCCCGAAAGAGGTTCGAACGATAGGGGCCCGGCTACGGTCATCGTGAACATCGCCCACGTAACGGTTTGGTCGCGTTGCCACGCAACGGCCGGTTGGCTGCCCCCGGTGCCCCTCCAGGAGGTTGGACCGATTCCACCACCATGAGCGAGACCCACCGCGCCCTTCACGACCCCGACTCGACCCGCCCACCGAAGCTCCCCGAGCAGGTGCACGAACCCCGCCGCAGCTTGCCGGCGACCCGCGGCTGGCTCGTACCGACCGATCCGCCGGCGGTGTGACGGCTGGGATCCGGCACTTCGACCGGACGATGGGGCGGATCAGAAGATCAAGGTCGACGTCAGGCTTGAGACACTCTGCAGCGACACCGTGCCCGGGATCGCGTCCAGCATCTGCCAGTGCACGGTCACCCCGAGCAGCACCCCGGTCGGCACCGGTGTGGCGAGCACGACCATGCCGCGCGCGTCGAGCGAGCCGGCCCACAGCAGCAGGAAGCTCTCGAAGATCGACTCACCGAGGAACGGCACCAGGTTGGTCGAGGTCGAGGCGAGCAGGAACGCGTCGTGGCCCGGCAAGCCACCGAGCGACCACTCGAGCACCGTTCCTTCCTGCGCGGTCGGCGGCACCACCACGCGGCACGGATCGGCAGCGCGGTACCACAGCACCGCGGCGTTGCTGGTGCCAGCCGGGTTCGTGACCGAGAGCGGCAGGAAGGCGAGCGGCAGCCCTGCGGGCGGCGTGAACGTCAGCTGCGTGTCGCCCTGCACGGTGATGCCCTGGGTCACCACCTGCCCTCCCACGGTCACCGCGCTCGTGCCGAACAGGCCGGTGCCGGTCACGGTCACCAGCGGCGGCTGCACGGTCGGGATCTGCACCGGCGTCACCCCGGTGATCTGCGGCGGCGTCGCCTGCGGCGTCAGGCACGCGATCGTCTGCTGGTAGGCGACGATCTGGGCCTGTTCGCCCGGCCCGAATCCACCGACGCTGCCGCCGCACCCGCCGATGAAGGAGCACATCAGGTTGCAGGCCGGCTGGCCGTCGCAGTGGGCCGCGTTGGCGTTGTGGCCGAGCTCGTGCGCGGTGAGACCGACCCGCAGCGCGAAGTTGCTGGTCCAGGTCGTCTCCGAGACCCCGTAGGCGAAACCCGGGTTGCACAGCACGCCGACGTAGGCGTAGCCGATCGTGCCGCCACCGCCGGTCCCGAGCGGTCGGCCCGAGAACAGGTGCGCCGTGTCACGCGCGAGGCCGGCGTAGTTGCCGTTCCAATACGTGCGGAACTCGGCCAGCAAGGCGCTGGCGGTGGTCGCGGTGTAGCTGTCCGGCGCGCTGTCGACGATCAGGCTGCGCACCTGGAACTGGATCTGCACGTCCCGCCGGAAGATCAGGTCGACGGCATTGACGATCGCCAGCACGTCGTTCTGGGTCTGCGACACGCTGCTGCCGTTGGCGAGGAACAGCGGGTGGTCGGCTTCGAGCGCCAGCTCGCAGACCGACACCATGTCGAACCCCACGGCGGGCGGCGGCACGGCGACCGCCGGTGCGAGCACGCCACAGTGCCGCTGCGGCGGCCTCGCGTCGGCGGCGCGGAACACGGCGTGGGCAAAGCCGACCGCCGATGGCAGCGCGCCACGCACCGGCTGCACGACGTAGACGTCGCCGTTGGCACGGCGCACGTAGGCGTGCAGCGAATCGCCGTCGAACGACGCCGCGACCGCGCTGCCGGGCTCGCCGAACAGGTGGCCGCGAAAGGTCGTGCACGGCGGCGGTGGCACGAGCTGCAACCCGTCCGCCTTGCGCGTGAAGCACTGGTAGTCGGCACTTCGCACGTCGAACGGCTCGAGCTCGAGGCGGCGAGTCGCCCCGGCGAACACGACCGAGGTCGCCACGCTGCCGTCGGTTCCGTTCGGCACCACCACCAAGGGCTGGACCGTGGCCACCATGACGTCGAGGGCGGCGCGCAAGGCCGGTGGAGCTTGCGCCACCGGCGGGGCCGTTTGGGCCACGAGCGCCAACGAGGCCGCTGCGGCCACGAGGCATCCGAGCGAGAACATGCGGAAGGTCGGCATCCGGATCGGCCGAGGAGCCTAGCCGATGCGCCGGGCTGCGGCGAGGCCGGCTCGTTCCGTTGCGGCCCACGGAAACCGTGAGGCGCCGCTCGCATCGGCGCCAACGCCTCGGCTCTGCGTCAGCGCTGCTTGCTGCGCGCGAGCAGTTCGTCGCGGACCATCGAGCCGAGTTCGCTGCACTTGTGGTCGCCGGCCTTCAGGCTGCGGATCCGGCCCTTCTGGATCAGGTCCGCGACCGTCGCCTCGAGTTCCTTCGCCGCTTGCGGCTCGCCGACGTGGTCGAGCATCAAGCCCATCGCCAGGATCGTCGCCAACGGGCTCGCCTTGTCGGTGCCCTTGTACTTGGGCGCCGAACCGTGGATGCCCTCGAACATCGACACCTTGCCGGGGTGGATGTTGCCCGACGAAGCGATGCCCATGCCGCCGATCAGCATCGCGCCCAGGTCGGTGATGATGTCGCCGAACAGGTTGGTCGTGACGCAGACGTCGAACCACTCCGGCTGCTTGATCATCCACATGCACGCCGCGTCGATGTAGGCGTGGTCGGTGGCGACGTCCGGGTACTCCTTGGCGACCTTGGCGAAGATGCGCGTCCAGATGTCCTGCGCGCGGACCGCATTCGCCTTGTCGATCCGCGTCACCATCGGCTTGTCGCGGCCCTTCTTCGGCCCGCGCTTCCGCGCCAGCTCGAACGCGTGACGGATGATGCGCTCGGTGCCGCGCGCCGTGTAGACCATCTGCTGCAGCGCGATCTCGTGTTCGGTGTCCTTCTTGGTCGTGCCGTGGATGCCGGCGTAGGCGTCCTCGGTGTTCTCGCGCAGGAACAGGATGTCGATGTCGGCCGGGGTCTTGCCCTTCAGCGGGCACATCGACTCGTGGTAGAGCTTGACCGGCCGCAGGTTCACGTAGAGGTCGAGCTTGTGCCGCATGCCGGCGATGATCGCGAACTCGAGCTTGCCGACCTCGATGCGAGGATCGCCGATCGCGCCGAACAGCACCGCGTGCATCTGGCGGATGCGGTCGAACGCGACGTCGGGCATCGTCTCGCCGGTCTTCAGGAAGTGCTCGGCCCCGTAGGGCAGCGCCTCGCGCTTGGTCTGGAAGCCGTAGATCGACTGGATCGCGTCGAGCACCTTCAGGGACTCGCGCACGACCTCCTCGCCGATGCC
>JAEUHU010000556.1 GCA_016793305.1 Planctomycetota bacterium | reverse complement strand
CCCCGGGCGAATCCGCGCCGTGCGCTTGATCTGTCGCGCGGCTTGCAGCATCGTCGGGTGATCGTCGGCGGGCGGCCACGATCGGAACCCTGCACGGGGTCGAGCACCCGTCCGCGCCGAGGTCAGCGGCACCGGCGATCGACCTCCGTGGAGCGACACCCGTGACTCCGATGCCATCCGCCGCGGCTCTTGCGCCTTCGGCTGCCTGGTTGCTCGATTGCACCGAGTCGCTGTGCCGTGTCGACACGACCACCGGGCGCGAGGACGACGGCTTGCCGGTGCTGCGTGCTTGCTTGCGCGAACTCGGCGCTCGGGTCGAACTGCAGGAAGTGGCACCGGGCCGACACAACGTGCTCGCGACCTGGGGCGAGCCACAGCTGCTGTTCTCGACGCACCTCGACACGGTGCCGCCGTTCCTGCCACCGCGCCGTGAAGGCGACCTGTTGCGTGGCCGCGGCACCTGCGACGCGAAGGGCCAGATCGCCGCCCAGCTCGGCGCGATCCGGGCGTTGCTGGAGCGCTCGCGTTCGGGCTTCGCCTGGCTCGGGGTCGTCGGGGAGGAGACCGACAGCATCGGTGCCGCCGCCGCGAAGGCGCTGGCGCCGCAGCTCACGCAGTGCCGCGCCGCGATCGACGGCGAGCCGACCGAGAACAAGCTCGCGACCGGCCAGCGCGGGGCGCTGCAGCTGCGGTTGTCGACGCAGGGCGTGGCGGCCCACTCGGGCACGCCGGAGCTCGGCCGCTCGGCGATCTGGCCGCTGCTCGACTGGCTGCAGCGGCTGCGCGAGCTGCCGAACGGCTGCGACGAGGACCTGGGGCCCGAGGTGTGGAACCTCGGCAGTCTGCAGGGCGGCGGGGCCCTGAACGTGATCCCGGCCCACGCCGAGGCGAGCTTGTTCGTGCGGTCGCTGCCCGGTTCGACGTTCGCCAGCAAGGTGCGCGAACTGGCGCCGCGCGACGGCCGCGTGGAGGAGCTCGCCAACACGCCGGCGGTGCGGTTCGAGCGCGTGCCGGGCTTCCCGCACGCCGCGGTGACGTTCGGCAGCGACGCTCCGCGGCTGCGCGACCTGGTGCCGAGCCGCCGTGTGGTGCTGTGCGGCCCTGGCAGCATCCGCGTCGCGCACACGCTCGACGAACACGTCACCGGTGCCGAACTGCAGGCCGGCTGTGCCCAGCTGATCGCGCTGGCCGAGACGCTCGGCGGAGGTCGGCCGTGATCGTGATGAAGTTCGGCGGGTCGTCGGTGCAGGACGCGACGATGCTCGAGCAGGTGGCGCACCTCGTCGGTGCGGCGCGTTCGCTGCAGCCGTGCGTCGTGGTCTCGGCGATGGGCAAGACCACCGACGCGCTGTTCGCAGCGGCCCGGCGGGCGCGCCTTGGCCACTACGACCTGGCGCTGGCGACGGTGGAGCCGCAGCTGGCCCACGCCGCGGCGACGGCGCGCCGGCTGCTCGGCGAAGGCGCCGCGGACTGCCTGCGCACGCTCGCGGCGATGCGCGACGAACTGCACGTGCTGTTGCGTGGCGTGTCGCTGCTGCGCGAACTCACGCCGCGCACCACCGACACCATCGTCGCCTATGGCGAACGCACGACGACGCTGTTGCTCGCGGCGCTGCTGAACGCGCGCGGCATCCCGGCCACGCGGGTCGACGCGCGGCTGGTGCTGCGCACCGACGACCGCTTCGGCGCGGCGCGGCCCCAGCTCGACGCGATCGCCGGGCTCGCGCGCCGGCACGTGCTGCCGGCCCTCGAGGACGGGCGCGTGGTGGTGATGGAGGGCTACATCGGTGCTTCCGCCGACGGGTCGACGACCACGCTGGGTCGCGGCGGCAGCGACTGGTCGGCGGCGCTGCTCGGTGGCGCGCTGCGCGCCGACGAGGTGCAGATCTGGACCGACGTGGAAGGGGTGCTGACCGCCGATCCCCGCCTCGTGCCCGACGCGCGGCCGGTGCCGGTGCTGCGCCCCGCGGTGGCGGCCGAGCTGGCGGCGTTCGGGGCGAAGGTCCTGCATCCGGCGACCATGCAGCCGGCCGTGGACGCCGGGGTGCCGATCACCGTGCGCGACACGCAACGCCCCGGCGGCGCGTTCACGACGATCGACCCGCGCACCCTGTCGCCGGGCCGCACCGGCGTCGAAGCGCTGGCGACCCGCGGCCCGGTGACGGTGCTGACGATGACCAGCACGCGCATGCTCGCGACCAGCGGCTACCTGGCGCAGTTGTTCGCAGTGTTCGCCAAGCTCGACATCTGCGTCGACCTGGTGGTGACGGCCGAGGTGTCGGTCGCCTGCACGGTCGCCGCCGATGCGCCGGTCGACCAGCTCGTCGAAGCACTCGACGATTTCTGTCGCGTCGACGTGGCGCCGGGCCGCGCCATCGTCGCGGCGATCGGCGAGGACCTGCGTCGGTCGACCGGCACGGTGGAGCGCGCCTGCCGAGCCCTGGCTCCGCTCACGCCCGAGCTGCTGTGCTACGGCGGCAACGACCGCAACCTGTCGTTCGTGCTGCCCGGCAACGACGTGAAGGCGGCCATGCAGCGCCTGCACGCGGAGTTCTTCGGCGGCGAAGTGGCGCCGCGGCGCGACCCGCGGGTCGCCGAACGGGTGCTCGAAGGGCGCGCCTCCGAGGTGTCGTCGTGACGGCCGCTCTGCGCATCGGCCTGTTCGGCAAGGGCCGCCTCGGCAGCGCCATCGCCGCTCGCCTCGGCCGCCAGCTGGTGTGGCACGTCACCCGGCAAGCGCCGCCGGACGATCGCGTCGACGTCGCGATCGAGGTGTCCAGCGGCTCCGTGGTCGAAGACCGCGTCGCCTGGGCGCTGCGCACCGGCACGCCGTTGGTGATCGGCAGCACCGGCTTCGACCTCGACCTGGAAGCCCTGGTCCAGGACCGCATCGGCGTGCTGGTCGCGCCGAACTTCTCGCTCGGCGTGGCGCTGCTGCGGCGTCTCACCCGCGTGCTGGCGCGCTTCGCGGCCGAGGATCCGACGCGCGATCCGTACCTGGTCGAGCACCACCAGCAGAAGAAGCACGACGCCCCGTCGGGAACGGCGAAGCTGCTGGCGAAGACGGTGCTCGACGACTGTCCGCGCAAACGGTCCTGGCGGATCGGCGGGCCGTTGGAGTCGCACGAACTCAGCGTCGGCGTGGTGCGCGCCGGCTCGACCTACAGCGAGCACCGGGTCGGCGTCGACGCGCCGGCCGAAGTGCTCGAGTTGTCGCACACGGCGCGCAGTGCGGCCGCGTTCGTCGACGGGGCGCTGCTGGCGGCCCGCTGGATCGTGCAACGGAAGGGCGTCCACACGATGGACGACGTGGCGGCCTCGACACTCGACCCGCTGTTCGCGGGACTGGACGGGAAGCGAACATGATCACTCCACGCGGCTTCGGTACGGCCCTGGCGACGCCCTTCCACGCCGACGGTCGGCTCGACCTCGAGGCGCTCGCGCGCTTGACCCACCACGTGGTCGACGGCGGCGCCGACTTCGTCGTGGCGCTCGGTTCGACCGGCGAAGCGGGCATGCTCACCGAAGCCGAACGCGACCAGGTCGTCGCGACGGTGCGCGAGAACTGCCGCCACGCGCAGCTGCTGGTCGGCACCGGCGCCCAGGCGACGGCTGCGACCGTGCGCTGGTCGATCCGCGCGCGGCAACTCGGCGCGCACGGCGTGCTGGTCGTCGTGCCGCCCTACGTGAAGCCGACCCAGGCGGGGCTCGTGCTGCACTTCGAAGCGGTCGCCACCGCGGTGCCCGAGCTGGCCGTCGTGCTCTACAACGTGCCGGGCCGCGCCGCCACGAACCTGCTGCCGGCGACGGTCGCGGCCTTGTGGCGCCAGCCCAACGTCGTGGCGTTGAAGGAGTCGTCGGGGGACCTCGGGCAGATCGCGCGCATCGCCGCCGAGCTGCCGCCCGGCAAGGTGCTGCTGGCGGGGGACGACGGCCTCGCGTTGCCGTCGATCGCGGTCGGCGCACAGGGCCTGGTCTCGGTCGCCGGCAACGTGGCGCCGCGGGCCGTGAAGGCGCTGGTCACCGCGGCGCTGCAGGGCAACCTGCCGGCGGCGCGACGGCTGCATGCGCGGTTGCTGCCGCTGTTCGACGCGCTGTTCGTCGAGTCGAACCCGATCCCGGTCAAGGCGGCACTCGACCTGCTCGGCATCGCCGGGCCCCATCTGCGCCTGCCGCTGCTGGCGGCGGTGCCCGCGACTCGCGATCGGCTGGCCGCGGCCCTGCGCCAAGCCGACGCGTTGCCCGGCGACGCGTTGCCGGGCGAGGTGGTGCCCGGCGAGGTGATGCATGGATGAACGCACGCTCGCTGCGTTCTACGGGCGCGACGACGCGGTCCTGCTCGCCGACCCGACTTGGCCCGAAGCCCACGAAGCGCTGCTGCTCGCCCTCGAAGCCGGCCGGCTGCGCGCGGCGATGCGCAGCGACGCGGGCGTCTGGACGGCGGTGCCCTGGGTCAAGCGCGCGATCCTGATCGGCTTCCGTCGCAGCGCCGTCGCGCGAGTCGACGCGCAGCCGTGGCCGTTCTTCGACAAGCCGGCCTACCCGCCGCGCGTGTTCACGGCGGCCGACCAGGTCCGGCTGGTGCCGGGTGGCACGGCGGTGCGGCGCGGTGCCTACGTGGCACCCGGCACGGTGGTGATGCCACCGGCCTACGTCAACGTCGGCGCGTGGATCGACACCGGCACGATGATCGACAGCCACGCCCTGGTCGGCTCGTGCGCGCAGATCGGCAGGCACGTGCACGTGTCGGCGGCCGCCCAGATCGGCGGCGTGCTGGAACCGGCCCACGCGAGTCCGGTGGTGATCGAGGACCACGTGTTCGTCGGCGGCCTGTGCGGCGTGTTCGAAGGCGTCGTGGTGCGGCAGCGCGCCGTGCTCGCGGCCGGGGTCGTGCTGACCGCGGCGACGCGCATCCACGACCTGGTGCACGAGCGGCACAGCGTCGGCGAAGTGCCGGCCGGGGCCGTGGTCGTGCCCGGCACGCGGCCCGCACCAGGGCCGTACGCCGAACGCCACGGGCTGCAGGTCGGCACCGCGCTGATCGTGAAGTACCGCGACGAACGCACCGACGCGGCGACCGCGCTCGAAGCAGCGCTGCGCTGATCGCGCGCGCCGCGCGGGCTCTGCGTGCTGGAACCGTTCGTGGTGCGGCTCGCATCCACGGCCTGCACCGCTACCCTGCGCAGAGCGCATGCCGACCCTCCAGCGGATCGTCACCCACCCGGGCGGAGCCCACAAAGACGACCTGCTCGCCTGCTGCGTGCTGGCGGCACTGCACGGCTGCCCGATCGAGCGCCGCGATCCGACCGAAGCGGACCTCGCCGACCCGACGGTCGCCACGGTCGACGTCGGCGGCAGCCACGACCCGGCGCTGCACAACTTCGACCACCACCACTTCCCGCGCGAGCACCCGCCGACCTGT
>JAEUHU010000277.1 GCA_016793305.1 Planctomycetota bacterium | reverse complement strand
CCGGCTCGACCTGAGACCGGTCGGGTCGGACGCCCGGACTCAAGCGACCGACGCCGTGGCTCCGATAGGACCGGGGCATGCGCGTCATCGACACCGAACTGCACGGCGTCAAGCGGATCGAACCGGAGGTCTTCTCCGATCATCGCGGCAGCTACGTCGAGATCTTCGACACGGAGCGCTACCGCGAGGTCTGCCCCGACGTCTCCTTCGTCCAGGACGACATCTCCGTGTCGCACGAACGCGTGCTGCGCGGCCTGCACGGCGACTTCGCGACCTGGAAGCTCGTCAGCGTGCTGGCCGGCAGCGGCTACGCACTGCTGGCCGACAACCGGCCGGAGTCGCCGACCTACCGCCGTTGGCAGTCGTTCTCGCTGAGCGGCGAGAACCGCCACCAGCTGCTGCTGCCGCCCGGCATCGGCAACTCGATCTGCGTGCTGCAGGGCCCGCTCGTCTACTGGTACAAGCAGAGCACGCACTGGGCTGCTGGCCGCCAGTTCACGATCCGCTGGGACGACCCCGAGTGGGGTTTCCAGTGGCCGATCACGAACCCGATCCTCAGTGCTCGCGACCAGCGGGGGGCGTATGTCGCGGCGACCTAGAGCGCTGATCACCGGCTTCACCGGCATGGTGGGCAGCCATCTCGCCGACCACCTGCTGGCACACACCGACTGGGACCTGTTCGGCCTGCTGCGCTGGAACGAGGACCTGAAGAACGTCGAACACCTGCTGGATCGCGTCAACCAGAAGGACCGCATCACGCTCGTCACCGGCGACCTCAACGACCATCCGTCGCTCGGCCGCGCGGTCGAGCAGGTGCGGCCGGACTACGTGTTCCACCTGGCCGCGCAGAGCTACCCGCAGCAGAGCTTCGTGGCGCCGATCGAGACGCTGCAGACGAACATCCTCGGCACCGCCGGACTGCTCGACGCGATCCACCGTTCCGGCCAGCGGCCGGTGATCCACGTCTGTGCTTCGTCGGAGGTGTTCGGCCGCGTCGGCAAGGAGCACCTGCCGATCGACGAGGAGACGCCGTTCCATCCCGCGTCGCCGTACGCGATCAGCAAGGTCGGCACCGACCTGGTCGGTCGCTTCTACGCCGAGGCCTACGGGCTGTGCGTGATGACGACGCGCATGTTCACGCACACCGGCCCGCGGCGCGGCGACGTGTTCGCCGAGTCGACGTTCGCCAAGCAGATCGCGCTGATCGAGGAAGGTCGCATCCCGCCGCAGATCAAGGTCGGCAACCTCGACTCGATGCGCACCTGGGCCGACGTGCGCGACGCAGTGCGTGCCTACCACCTGCTGGTCACGGTGAACCCGACGCCGGGTGCCTACTACAACATCGGCGGTTCGTTCTCGTGCACGGTCGGCGACATGCTGCGCCACCTGCTGTCGCTGTCCTTGCGCGACGACATCGAGGTCGTCGTCGACCCCGAACGGCTGCGGCCGATCGACGCCGACCTGCAGGTTCCGGACACCGGCAAGTTCACCGCCCACACCGGCTGGCAACCGCAGATCCCGTTCGAGCAGACGATGGCGGACCTGCTCGAGTACTGGCGCGGTGCGGTGCAGAGTGGTCGGAGGTTCCTGGTGCGATGACGGCGCTGTTGCTGCAGCAGCAGGTGGACGCGTTGGCGATCGCGGCCCCCGGCGAGCGCGGCTACGGCTATGCCGACACGCAGCACCCGTGGCACCACGACCCCGCGGTCGACCTGCCACGACAGACCTGGCTCGACTGGCTCGAGACGATCGGCCGGCGGCTCGGCCCGGGCACGGCCGTGGTGGTCGGCATCGGCGCGCAGCCGGCACGCACGCTGAGCCTCGCCCTGCTGTGCGGCCGTTGCGTCGCCGTCGACGCGGACGCCGACCGGGCGGCGAGGCTGCATGCGGCCGCGGCTGCGGCAGGTCGCCCCGACGTCGTGCACACCGTGGTCGGCGCCCCCGACGACGAGAACGTGCGGGCAGCGGTCGGCGAAGCGCTCGCGGTCTGCGACCTGCTGGTGCTCGACGTGCAGGACGAGGCGGCGCTGGTCGGATCGTTCCTCGCCCACGCCGGGCGGGTGCGCGACGGCGGCCTGGTCGCGGTCGTCGACCGCACGTTCGAGTTCGGCACGCGCATGCCGGAACGGCGCGTCGACGTCGTGCTGCGGCAGTTGCGGGAAGTGGTGCTCGAGCCGGCGGGCGTGCCGCTCGTGCACCATGGTGCAGCGGTGGCGATCCACGAGTTCCCGATGGACCGTCGGGTGCGCTCCCGGTTGTGCCTGCTGGCCACGCCAGCACCGTCGGTCCCGACGGTGGCGCCGCGGTGCAGTGGCCACGAACTGCACCCCATCGCCCAGGGATGGCTCGCCTGGCCGACCACCGCGGGGCCGTTCCGGCACGAACGACTGTGGCGCAACGAAGCGCCGGTGTGCTGGGTCGCCGACGACGAGGCGACGCTGCGCGACCGGGTCGTCCTGGGCACGGCGGCGCTCGCGGAGCTCGCCGCGGCGCGTGCGCAGTTCGTGGAGGATCCCACGGCGGCTGCGGCCCGGGTGCGTGCACTCCCGCGCCGCGAAGCCGTGCAGGCGGCCCTGCTGGCGACGCTCGAGGTGGTGCCGTGGTGCCGGGACCTGCTGCTCGCCGCCGGGACCCTGGAGCTGTTGGCCGGGGAACGAGCCCTCGGTGCCGCTCTGTGGGAGCGCGCCGCCTTGCAGCAGCTCGACGGCGAGCTGGTGCGATCGCTCGCGAGCGCCTACCTGCAGGTGCTGGGGGACCAAGGGGCCGCGCGCGCCTTGTTCACCAGGGTGCAGCAGGACGTGCGGCGCCGCCAGATCGCCGAGTTCTGCCGCACGCAGCTGCGCGGCCACGTGCTGTTCGACTACCCCGAGGTGCTGGTTCCGGTCACCGGAGTGCTGCAGGTGGGGTTCGGGTGCGGAGCGGACGACCGCGCGTTCGCAGCGCTCGGGCTCGGGGCCCGCAGCTACGTCGAAGGCGACCCGGCCGCGGCGAACGCCCTGCGCGAACGGCTCGGGGCAGAGGTCCACGTGGTCTCGTCGCTGCTCGCCGAGCAGGTCGGTACGGCGACGCTGCACGAACACGCCGATGGCCGTCGCTCGCTGCTGCCGCCGTGTGCAACAGCTGCGTCGGGTCGCGGTCGTCGTGAGGTCGCCGTCACCACGCTGGACCAGCTGGTCCAGGACGGGCAGCTCGACGTCGCGGGCACGAACCTGCTGTGGGTGGCCGCTGCCGGCCACGAACTGGCCGTGCTGCGTGGCGCCCGCGGGCTGCTGGCGCGCATGGACGTGCTGTGCGTGCAGGTCTGGCCGAAGCCGGTGTTCGCGGGTGCACCCCAGCCGCAGGACGTGCAGGCGTGGTTGCGCGGCCTCGGCGAGGACGAAGCGTTCGCGCTGCGCGCGTTCCATCCGGCGCGCGACCTGCAGTCGGGCATGGCGCTGTTCCGGCGCGTGCGGAGGTGGTCGTGACGAACGCGTCGTTGTTCGTCCACCACGACGGCCGACGCGGCGAAGTGCTGCTGTGCCGGCCGTTGGTCCGCGCGGTCGCTGCGCACGGCACCGACGTGGTGGTCGGCACCTGCCGGGGCGACGGCGAGCTGTTCGCCGGGCTCGGCCCGCGCGTGCAGGTGCGCGAGAGCCGGCTCGCCAACACACCGTGGGGAGCGCCGGTGAGCCTCGCCTACCTGGCGGCAGGTCCTGCCCCGGTGGTGGCGATGTGGAGCGGTGGCAACGACCGGATCCCGACCAACCAGTGGGCGGATCTCGTCGCCAGCTTCCGACACTCCTGCCGACGGGCCGGCCTCGAGGTGCCGCTCGGCAGCACCGAGAACGTGCCGATGCTCGACTTCGTGGTCGCTCCGACGACCTTGCCGAAGCTGCCGGAACGCGCGCTCTACCTCGACCTGCAACGCTCGATCGAACCGCTGTGCGGCTTCGACTTCGACCTGCGGCG